>CAKTWK010000015.1 GCA_934630735.1 uncultured Collinsella sp.
CAGATCAAGAAACAGGAGGAAGCACGATGAGCATCCGCGACAACCTTGATATCTCGGCCTATCTGGTACTCGGCCCCGAAAACACGCTCGGGCGCCCCGTGGGCGATGTAGTGGCCCAGGCACTCGACGCCGGCTTTACCTGCATCCAGGTGCGCTCCAAGGTGGCAAGTGCCCGCGAGATCATCGCGCTGACCGACGACGCCGCGCAGGCTATCGCTCAAGCCGGCAAGACCGGTCAGGTCGCCTTGCTGATCGACGACCGCCTTGACTGCGTGCTCGCCGCGCGCGAGCAGGGCATCGCTGTCGACGGCGTGCACGTGGGTCAGAGCGACATCCCCGTCGAGGTCTGTCGCAAGCTGCTGGGCCCCGATGCCATCGTGGGTCTTTCGGCCCGTTGCGAGGAGATGCTCGAGTACGTCAAGACCGCCGACATGAGCCTGGTCGACTACCTGGGCATAGGCCCGCTCCACGAGACCGAGACCAAGCGCGATTGCGGACGCGCGGCCGACGGTTCCATCATCACCAAGAGCTTTGAGGACCTGGCAGCCCTCCATGCGGCAAGCCCCGTACCCATCGTGGTGGGCGGCGGCGTCAAGACGGCCGATCTGCCGCAGCTCAAGGCCACCGGCGTCGACGGCTTCTTTGTGGTGAGCGCCGTCTGCGGTGCCGACGACCCCCACGCCGCAGCCAAGGAGCTCGTCGACACCTGGCAGCAGGCATAAGCATAAGCCGTGCAGCCGATTCGCAGCTTCATATCTTCAGCAATGGAAAGCGCATCCCAGTTTGGACCTCCATTCCGGGATGCGCTTTCCATCGCCGCTCTACCCCGCCAGGTAGGTCTCCAGCGCGGACAACGTCGCCTCCGCATCGTGGCGGCCGATCTGGTAGATGCGCTCGAGCTCATCGGGCTCGCGGCACAGCGACGGCACCTTCACCGATTCGCTCGGCCGCACCACAAAGATCTCGCCGGCAGCCTCGCGACGTGCCAGGTCATCGAGCGTAGCATTGTAGACCTCATGCCGATGCTCAAGCGCTGCGACAAACTCCGGGTAGTGACGGAACACACGACGCAGCATGGGCATCACGCTGTTGGGCTGCTTTACAAAGCCCGCCGGCTGCGTCAGCACCACCACGTTGCGGTCATACCCCTGCGCAAACAGCCAAGCACTGGGAATGGAATCGGCCACGCCGCCATCCAGATATTTATGCCCGTCAATAGCGACAGGACGCGTTGCCACGGGAATAGCAGACGACGCCCGGATCCACTCGATATCGCGCTCGTCACCATACGGCAAATCGTGATAGACCGCCTCGCCCGTCTCGATATCGGTACACACGCACGTAAACCGCATGGGGCAGGCGCGGTATGTCTCCAGGTCGATGGGATCGCGCTCGACGGGCACCTCGTGATAGGCAAAATCGGCATTGAACATGTCCCCTGTTCGCAACCAGCTCGTTACACTCGCATAGCGCTTGTCGGCGCAATAGGCCTTGTTGTAGCGAATGGCGCGCCCAATCTGGTGCGATTTAAAGTTGTAGCCAAATGCCGCGCCCGCCGAGACACCCACCATATGGTCGCAAGTTAAGCCGCACTCCATCCATACGTCGAGCACGCCCGCCGTATACATACCGCGGTAGCCGCCTCCCTCGAGCGCGAGCCCCACCGTGCGCGTCGTATCTGGCTGCGTCATGCGATCATCCCCGTTTCTGCGTTTTTAAACGGGACAAGTATACCCGTCAACATATATCGTCTCAGTCGCATTTTCATCGAACATCGCATCGTCGTGTTACCGCTTGGCAAATAATTGTCACCCATAGTATTGGCACCCCTATATAATTTTGTACTGTTGTTTATACTACTCAGCAGTTATCAACAGCGAACATTAGCCGGCAAAGTAACCCAACAACGCTGCAAGGCGGAGGCCTGGATACACGCAATACGCTGAGCAACGACGCGTGTACACAACGAGCTCGCCCGACGCAATCCGCCCCGACCTCAGAAAGCCGCTTAGAACATGGATACCGTCAGCAATTACACCGAAACGCTCGAAAAGACCATCCGTGACCTTCTCGAGCGTCAGGATGATCTGATTAGGACCGCCTTTACCGACCAGCTTACCGGACTTGGCAACCGCGGCGGCTTTGCCCGTTCCCTCGAGGAGCTCTGGGAGCAGGACATCCCCGTTACCATGGCGTTCATCGATATCGACAATCTCAAGCACTGCAACGACGTCTTTGGGCATGACGAGGGCAACCGCTACATCTTGCAGGTAAGCCTTTATCTCAAACTGTATATGAAAGTGGACGAGGCGGCGTTTCGCATAGGCGGCGACGAGTTTGCCATCCTATCTACAATTGCGACCGAGGACGACCTCGCCGAACGTCTGGAACACTGCCGAACGGTCCTGCTCAAGAACAACGATTCCGAGATGCCTCATTCGTTTAGCTACGGAGTGGCACACGCCGACCCCGCCCTGGGCGAAGCCTCCAATCGCATGACACTCGATGCCGACCATCGCATGTACGACTACAAGCTGCGCCATGCCATGCACCTCGATCGACGCAATATCGCGCAAGTCCACGCCGACGACTTCGAAATAAGCGACCGCGTTTTCGATGCCTTTTCGATGCTCAACGAAGGCCGTTATTGCTTTATCGAGAACTTGGACAAGCATCGCACCCTTTGGTCACAAGGCGCCTTGCGCGATCTCGGTCTTCCTTCCGAGCATATCGACAACTGCCACGATTACTGGAAAACGCGTGTCCATCCCGATGACCTTGAGGCCTATACCAGCGATATCGACCAAATCTACAACGGCTCCAAACACCGCCGCGTCATGCAGTACCGCATGCGCAATGCCGCGGGCGACTACGTCCTTTGCCGCGCTCGCGGGTTTCGTATCGACGGCGACGGAAATACCCCCTCGCTCTATGTCGGCGAGCTCGTCAACCATTCGCTTGCCGAAACCGTCGACGCCGCTACGGGCCTCGGAACGCAGCGTATGCTGATCAACGCTATCGATGCCTGCCGTCGCGACCGTTGCGAGACGGGGCTTATAGCGGTCCGCGTTCGCGGCACGGCAAAGCTCAACGAGCTCTATGGGGCCGAGGCTGTCGACAACATGCTCGCCGAATACGCAGGCCGCATGTTGTCGATCACCCGCGGCAGGAGTCGCGTCTTCCGCTCACGAAACGCCCAGTTCGTCGTGCTTAGCAACGAGTTGGGCCACGAGGCATTCGAGCAACTGACCCATCATCTTAAAGAAGCCGTTTTCGCTCCTGTTCAAATCGCGGGCGATACCATTACCCCCGTCTGCCTCGTCGTTCCGGCCTTTTACGAGCGCTTAATCAATCAAGCGACCGCCGTTTTAGGCGAGCTCGACCGTCGTCTTCGTGCGGCCGGCGGGCTTGTTCCCAACGACAGCCTCCCCATACCTGAGATTGAGCGCAAAAGCGCCGTCGCCGAACGCATCGATACGCTCACGGGCCTCTATCGACCCAGCGAGTTTATGCGGCGTGCCAACGCATTTCTGAGGACAGGGCGCGACGGCGCTTGGTGTATCACTACCGTCGACATGGGACACATGCGGCTGTTCAACGAATGGCACGGACAGGCCGAGGGCGACCGCATGCTCGCCGATGTGGGCACGGTCCTCAAGGACATCGAGAATGCCGACATGGGCGTCGCAGGGTACTGGGGCCAAGATGACTTTTGCGTACTCATCCCCTTTGAGCACGACACCGTCCATAAAATCTATAACCGCGTTCGCGAGGCCGTGGCCAAGCATGATAACGGCGTAGGTTTCTGGCCGTCCATGGGTGTCTACCCCATCGACTCCAACGAGGAAATCACCATCGATGCACAGGCCAAGGCCATGTTTACCAATCGGCGCGCGAAAAACGACTTTAAGGATCGCATTGCCGTCTTTCGCCCCGAGGAATACAAGCGCGAGGTTGCGTTTCACCGCACCCTCACCGAGTTCCAGTATGCGCTCTCAAACGACCGCATCACCTACTACCTGCAGCCACTGGTTGATATGGAAACCGGCGAGATCATTGGCGCCGAGGCGCTCACACGCTGGATCGACAAAGATGGATCGTTAATTCCGCCCGCGTCCTTTATCCCGGCGCTCGAGGAAAGCGGCTTTGTGGTGACGCTCGACAAGTACATTTGGCAGGGTGTCGCCTCGTGGCTGCGCAAGCGCATCGATCGAGGACTTCGCGTGGTTCCGGTCTCGCTTAATGTGTCGCGCGTGGATATCCTTGCCTGCGACGTTGCCGAACATATGGGGGCGCTCGCCGCCCAATACAACCTACCGCCCGAGCTCATGCGTATCGAGATCACCGAGACGGCTTATACGGGGGAGTCCGAAGCCGTGGACAAACTGACAGCCGACCTGCACACCCGCGGCTTCTCGACCTATATGGACGATTTTGGCACCGGCCAGTCCACGCTCGCGATGCTCAAGAACGTCAACGTCGATGTTATCAAGCTCGACCGCACCTTTTTGCCTGATGGGAAAACCGACAACCGGAGCTCCCAGATCGTGTCGTCTATGCTCGAGATGGCGCAATCGTTGCACCTGCCCGTTGTGGTCGAAGGCATCGAGACAAATGAGCAGGCACAGCTGCTGCGCCAGATGGGCGCCCGCTACGCACAAGGGTTCCTCTACCACCGTCCCATGCCGGTGGAGGATTTTGAGGCATTGTTCGATGGTGGCAAAAACAACTGATACGCTCGTGCGCAAAACACCACCGTCTAGGGGAGCATTTGTCCCCATTGGCTAACTCATATCCCCAATTCAAACCGAATTGGGGATATGATACGGAGCATCCTGTCACCCAAGGAGGTTATCCATCATGAACGAGTCGTATCGCATGGGCGAGCAGTCAATCATTGCCCATCTTCAGCGGCTTGCGAACGGGGCCTCAACCGCCGAGCTCGACGTTGACGCGCTGCCCACGGAGTTGCGCGCCGTCGGCGAGCAACTGCAGAAAACGCTCGCCGTCTTGCAACAAGAACGCCAGCTGCTCGAACGTAGCGCCTATATCGATTCGCTCACCAATCTTGGCAACCGCAGTGGACTCGACCGCCATGTCAATCAGCTCTGGCGCAAAGGCGCCCCCTTCACCTGCGCCTATATTGACATCGATCACCTCAAGCACTGCAACGATAAGTTTGGCCACGCCGAGGGCAACCGCTATATTCTGGGCATCTGTCGTGCGCTCACCGAGGCAATGGAGCACGATGAAATGCTGTTCCGTATCGGTGGAGATGAATTTGTACTCGTGTCCCCCACGACAGGTGAAGCCGAGCTCGAGCAGCGCTTGGAGCGGACACGCACCGATCTTGTCGAGGCAACATCGGACGGTAAGGCGCCCATGATCGCCAGTTTTAGTTTTGGTTGTTCGCACGTCGACCCGCTTGCAGGCGATACACGTCGCCAGATGACGATGGATGCCGATCGCAAAATGTATCGCTATAAGCTTATGCATCGTGTGCAGCAACCGAAAGACAATGACGTGCCACAACACCCAATCGTCGATCAACTTCCTTGCAACGACCGCGTGTTCCAGGCGATCTCCATGAGCTCCGAGACGCGCTATCCGTTTATCCTTAACCTCGATACCGGCGAATCGCAATGGTCGATTAATGCCGTGCGCGATTTCGACCTACCCTCCCAGCATCCCTACAACTCACTCGATATGTGGCTTGCTCGCGTCCACCCCGAGGACCGCGACAACGTACGCGCCGAGCTCGACATGGTGATAAACGGCACATGGCACTTCCACTACATGCAGTACCGCGTTATGGATGCTACCGGAGCGTACGCGCTTTGCGACTGCACGGGCTACCGCTTGGACGGCACCGATACCGAGCCTAACATGTACGTGGGCATTATCATCAACCGAAGCCTGGCAGATACGACCGATTCCGTGACCGGCCTGGGCGATATTCACGCCCTGGTCAACGCCATTGGCGAAATGCGTCGCGTGGCGCGCAAGGCGAGCATGGTCGCCATTAAAATCGACGATATCGCTCAGGTCAATGCCCGCTTTGGCTTTGATGCAGGCGATCGCGTTTTGGCGGAGAGCGCCGCCTGCCTCATGGATTGTTCGCGCGGCAAGGGTCGTCTGTTCCGTTCGACGGGACCGATGTTCGTGGCGCTTTTCGACGAATTCGATCCCGAAGAGATCGACGCGATCGCAGAGGAAATCGAGCGGTTCCTGGGCTCTCCCGTGCTCATCGGCTCGCTTGAATATCAGCCTCCCATTCGCGTGGCCACGCTCCATCTAGACGCTGTCGATCGACAGCCCGTCTCCATTTTGAACGAGCTCAAAGCGTTGCTTAAAGAGGCGCCGCAGATACCGGGCACCAAGCTGGACTAGCGTCGTGGGGCGCATGATAGTTAATTTCCGATCTCAGGCGAACATATTGGGCAAATAGGTCGTACCCGCAGTTAGCCGAACGCCCCCCCGCAGTCTCTCCAGAGCCCGGGGGCACCGTTTTCCCAGTTGAAAGAATGGCGGAGATACGGTTCGATGAGTCCGGTGGCCATACTCCGCCCACCGCCCGACATCTTTTCCCAGGCAAAGTCGAACGGTCGGTCCGTCTATTCCGTTTCCCCTAGGCCAGGACAGCGGGGGTTCCGGAGCCGCCCATTACATTCATTCGGGAGGCGCTAAATTCATATGGAACGAGAAAGAGTTGATCACCCGATTATTATGCCCGCCTTAAAAAGCAACCAAATATACGTCCCAATATCATTCCAGCACAACCAGGAATCCATTATTTGGCTAATTCAATAGCCCCCTCACCGCTCATTACCAAAATATGATCGGCGACATCGAGCAATCTAGAATCATGCGAAACGATCAAAAAGGCCTGACCTCGCTTATTTTGTTTAATGTACTCTATCAGGCAGCCACATGCCGATCCGTCAAGATCATTGGTCGGCTCATCGAGAATTACAAAATCCGCTTTTCGGCATAACGCCATAGCCAAGCGCAACCTTTGCAGCTCTCCTCCAGATAGATTAGAACATTTTTCCCATCTTATTTTATCAATTGGTTCGAAACCGCATTCCTTGAGAAACGACGCCATTAACTCATAGCTGATGCCGTATTCATGCAAATAGTCTTCAACTGTGTCACCGGGGACGAAAGCCGTTTGCTGCATAGCAGAGAAACACTCCGACCGAACTCGGTCAAGATTGATAGCGGTCAACTTTGTGCAATCGTACTCGATATTGTCATTTGCGTGCTCGTAAAAACCCAGGAGCAGCTTTAATAGTGTGCTTTTTCCAACACCATTAGGGCCTGTAATTACATACGTTTTGCCCACGTCAAATTGAAGATTCACCCCGCAAGTTATATCAACCAGCTCTTCGTCGCGAATTAAACTGAAGTCTAAATCTAGGACCTGTATGCGGCCCACATTATTAACCGCAAGGCAATTTCGGTAATCCCGTTTTCGCGCCTTTATTTCATTCAGCCTAGCTATTGATGCCCTCGTTTCCTGCAAAGACTGAAAGACGCCGATATAGTACTTGCCACAGCTCATCAATAGGGAATAATAAGAATTTATCATGGTAAATTCCCCAATTGTCATAGCTCCTGTGGCTATTCTTGCTCCCGAAACCAGCAACAAAACAGCTTGAAATCCTGCCGCCGCCATACGATCGCTAGAACTTACTATACTTTGTACTTTCGCGAGTGCGAGAACTGAAGGATAGTACGCAACATCAAACTGTTTTTCTACATGTTCGAAGCTGCTGTCATAACCGGCTAGCAGCTTAATCTCGAACGTCCGTGCGATACGTGATGCTATGGAGCTGAACAGGAACCCATCTTCCTCTTTCTTTTGAAATGAAGCGGCAAGCAGTGAGGGTTGAAGCAGAAGCACCATAATGCAATACGCCCCAAGAAGCGTTATGCCGACGGTGCATATCGATAAATCGAGAGAAGCGATTAGCAGAAAAACCGCAATCATTGTAATCGCATTCATGAACAATGGAATCATGTTTATGACAACAAACGATGTTATTGAAGAGGTGTCCGAGTTTATTTTCTGAGCAGAGTACAACGGGGAAGTCGACTCTATGTCCGTAAGTGGCAAATGTTGAAAGTCTGACACGATTTCTTTTAAAAAACTGAAATACGAGAGGTTCAGGACTGACGTCTGGAGCATCTTTGCAAAGTAAGAGAAGACCGCCGAAATAATCCCCAATAATGCTATAGCAAAGGCTAAAATATAAATCGAATGCATGTCCTGACCGTAAACGAGCATATCAACAAACTGTCCGTTCAAATACGGTGACAGCGATGTCAGAGCATAGCTCACCAGAACCATGACCATCAGCATCTTTGCACCGTGGCATGACATCGTTGTTTTGACCACATGCCAGAACAACGCGCACTCGTCTCTCCGCCATTTGAAATGCATCATTATATTAACCACGCCTCTGAACAGGGCCTTTTATTTGAGTTGTCAATTATATTCAACCCTCTATCCAAAGAACTGTCCTTTCGCAGCCGTAACACATAGTAATAAACGCCTGCAGTGTGGTCATTTCGATAGAGTTCGTAAACATCATCAATTGCCTCATCTACTGATGTCCACCTTGTTGGATTAGCCAAATACGCACTCCATGCAACACCCTCAACAAACGAAGAGCATGGATAGACCTCGTCATATCCCAGCAAAGACATCGTTCCCGACAACTCGCTGCTCATTATGTCTTGCACTATTGAGACTGCATCCAGACTGTCCTTATCAGCACAAGCCATCATTCCCACCATCAACGCGGTACCATCATCGCTTAAATAATCTGGGAGCTTTTCGATAATCTCGTTGCTAACTCGGCATCCATCAAATCCCCCATCTCCGACAAAAGGATATTCAAGTCCATTGGGAATGGGGACCAGCGGAGGATTTGCAACAATATAGTCGTATTTACTATCAGGTTCGAGCTTCTCATACAAATTCCCTTGAACCGTTTTTATCGCACCGTCCAGCCCATTCAACTTGGAATTAAGCATGTTAGTTGCACAAGTTTCGGCGTTTATCTCCACCGATGTAACCGTCATGCCACCCGCTGCCATGATCAGCGACTGAATCCCAGAGCCCGCACACAAATCAAGCCCCTTCTTCCCGAGCTGAGGAGACAGCCGCCTGGCAAGTCCTAATGAATCTGGGCCGAAATATCTTTTAGGGTTTGGCCGTGGAGCATCCGCGACAATCCAGACACCTCTATATCGATTTAAAACCAGACCCGTTGAGTGGACAATCCCGTCCTCTAAAACAACGATGCCAGCGTCCACTAATAGTTTAATCAGCTCAATAAATGGCTTAATTTCAGCTTGCGCCACAGACTCTCCAAGATACAGAAGCCTCACTAGTCCTCGGTATTCTTGGTTTACTTTACCCGATGCAAATAAGTGCTCAACAACATAAAACCTATCCCCCGCCACGGATATGCCCTCGAGTAAGTCTGTTAAGCCAACCCTATCAAATTCTTTTGACAATTGACTGTATTGGTCCATTTTTTCGTCCATCCCGCTTCCGCTGGCTATCGTCTCATAAACACAAACCTAACTAGCCGCACGAACGACAAAGAAGCCAAGCTGAACAGAAGTAGAACCAAAACTTCAAAAACACTGGTATTCCAATCGCGTACCCAGCCCTCTACCGCCAACAAAAAAAACAGCAGCCCCATCCATAACGTCACAGAAGAAATCAACTTTGCGTAAGGGCGTATATCAATCCCGCTCTCCCTTTTTGTGACATCATATCCAGCAATTGAGCAGAGCCATCTTCCTCTTCTGTATTGGATTGAAAGGATAATCAGGGCAATCGAAGTCATCAAGCAGACAGCATCCCCTGTTTCCATAGAACTTCCTTTGCTTTCCGTCCTAGTTGCGCATTCACAATCGAATCAAACCAAGTGTGAATTACTCGATAGCAACCGCCTTCGTATAAACCATAGCCGCTGCAGCAGCATTAACGACTGCGCCGTAGTTAACACCAACTACGATGTCATAAACTGCAACTGCCCAAACTGCAGCCGGGAATATAGCAACTCCCACCGCTGGCTCCGGATCTTGACTGCCACCATTTAAGTTAACTGGACCAACCCGCGGATCAAAATCCATTTTTTACCTTCTTTCTAACTTGGCAATAGTCTCCAAAACTACAGATCAATCTGCAATTCTCTAATCTCCATATCACCTTCCATTAACTCATTAGGTATCACTCCCTTCAAGAGAGTGGGCGGCAAAAGACACCGATCTGTTTCGCTCACCGAATAGATCAGGTAATTCAGATCTCGCATTCCATCACTTTTCAAATCCTCTTGAGTCGTTTCGCTCTTAAAAACAAGCTCAAAGACCGACATGTAGTCACGAATTCCCTGCCATTGCTGCAAGTTTGGAATTACGCCAAATATTGAATATAGGAAGTAGGCATCTTCAACAATCGTTCTTACAAAAGCAATTTGCGTCATACACTCTTGCTGGTTGTCCTGAAGCTCCAATACGACTGATGATGAGCCGAAGTTATCCGAGATGTCATTGACCGTTTGAACTATAGACCCATCAACAATCGGAGACAGATATGAACATCTCAGTGAAGCGGCTTTCGCGTAGTAGGGAATATACATGATATTGTTACGCTGATACAGAAATCTAGGTGCAAGATCGTCTAAATCGCCCTCGAGAAATAAGCCTGTTTTCCATATTTTCAAAATTGTATTTAGAACTTTATCGGCAACGATTGACCTATCGCTGCCGGACAACTTCTTATTGGCGCAAATTTCGTTAGCGATATCTTTAATGCACCGCCCTCCATCTATCAAATTAACGATAGCGAGCGCATCTTCATTGAGACGAATATAGTAGCTGTTCGCGGTCAAAACGCTACCGGTCTGAGTGTGCCTTACGCGTACGGCATACCGCATTCTCGGAACAGCACCCAGTATCTCTCTTTTCTCCATATTTCCTTACCCTACCTCTAGGAAATAGTAATTCATGCTTCCGTGCGCAAGTTCTACCGCCACCGACCATTTAAACCCAAACTGCTCGAGCCCAGATTCGCAGCCATCCTTAGTGATAGCGGCTACTCGACATGGCGTTTCCGAACCTTCCCAGCGCAACTCCGCAATTTGAATCCCCCTTTCCAATATAAATAAAACCAAACTGCTAGACCTGCCTCTTAGTGCAGCGCCCTTAGCCGTAATCAGCATTCCGCAAGGTTCGATGGAATCAGCCCTGATCAGGCAAACCTGATAACGCCCATCAAATAGAGTCTGCCTAATTAGACGTCCTCTCATCTTTCCATTTTGTATAGTTGAGAATGGGTCAAGCACGACATATTGATCCATGCTTTCATTGGCTCTATAAACAAAAGACAAAACCTCTTTGCAGTCGCTCTCTTTAGCCCTAACTGCTTTTACGCAACTTACCCCCGTGCACACGTGCAGCATCCTCCAATTCTTGAGATATATCTATGTTCCGCTCTTTGAAAAGAACAGGAAGCCCCTGTTGGATACTTGTGAAGTCCGAAAGCTCCTCTATACGAGCTAGGCACTTCTCGACAATTGGGTGCCGTAACGCATATCTATCTATTTCGAGATCAATATAGTCCTGCAGAGTATTTCGATTTAGATTCCAAATGGTAATCGGCAGGTAAGGAGACACCGAGAGCTCCCCATACGCATTGACGCATATTTGCGGAATTCTCCCTGTCTCCCTATACATATACAAATGATCTACGGGGTCACCCCAGGTAATCTGCATTTGAGAAACAGCATTGCGCGCGCTCAAATATGCAGCAAGCGCATCATTTTGCTCGGGCGTTAGGCACAGATCCTTATAATTCAGCTCACCTCGTCCGAGCGGCATCAAAGGCTGTGCTCTAAAATCACTTACACCTTCTTTTTCACAAAAACTTATTATTGAAGGGTATTCCCTTATATTCCTAGCATGGGGAAGAGAAGCAACTGCAACCCTTATTCCGTGTCTTCGTGCGATCTTAATCGCATCCAGTACTCGATGGAGCTTACCGTTACTCAACCTCACATGGTCATAAGACGCATCTGAAAGCCCATCGAGGCTAAACTGCACTAAATCCAGTCCATCTCTTTTTAGGGCGTCAGCAATTTCTTCTGTCCAAAGAATGCCATTGCTGACCATTGACACGAGAGTGCCTCGATTAAGCTCCTTAACTAACCTCACGGCGCGACGAATCAAATCAAACCTAAGAATGGGCTCTCCGCCACAAATGCAAATCGACGAAAGATCAATCAAGGCAAGCTGTCGAAAAACGCTGATCAGTTCGTCATCATTCATTTCCTCATAGGCACATTCCCCGCCGAAATCAAAACAATGCCGACATCGCAAATTGCATCGATAGGTCACATCAACTGAGGCCGAGCTAAGATAATTCATATACAATCCGCTCTCTTTAGTGCTTACGAAATACTTAATTGCAATTAACGACCTAGTAATTCTCGTTTATTTCTAATTATCTGTAATGAGTATGTAATGGATTCAAAAGCTGTAAGTTTGAGTCCTACATATTAAAGACATTGGCGGCTTCCTCGGACCTAAAGTGGATGGCAGATTCCCCAATCATGAAAACCGTTATATAAGCCCATACTAAAACTCAATTTGATGTTTTTATAATAGGACAATCTTTCGCCTCATCTTTGTCTGTTTAAAGAAAAAGGACGATATGAAAGAAATAGGAGAATTTGTACCCTTTGGCTTGCTCTTTTACAAACGTATTCCCAATACGTTTTAAACATGCGGCACTCGCCTTAAGGTCGAAATATAAACGGGGCGAGGCCGGACTACGTCACATACCGCAGGACGGGGGCACAGATCAGATTCACCTATCATGAATTCATCTGCGCGATAAAACTGCGCATGCAAATTTACCGCACTATGAACTACATCGTGCGGGACATGCAGGGACCGACGACCCGCTAGCGCCACCCGCCTGAAAACACCCGCAAACGACGGCAGCGGGAAAAGCAAACTGGCCTCCTGCGGAGTTCTCAGCCTCCGTATTTGTCGAACTGCCAGTTCTGCCTCGCTCACTACTTCCCGTCCGCCGAGGTCGTTGGCTCAAGCCGCACAGCAGCCCGCCTTCCAAGACCTCAAAGCTCGCCATCGAGGGCGACCCGCCCAGACCCCTTACAATCTGCTCGCACGAGGCCCCGCACTCCAACATCCTCTGGACCGTATCCCGCTCGTACCTGGTGAGCGAGCCTGCCGTGGGCCCTCGGGGCCGGCATCGCGCCCCACGCTATCTGCCCGCTCGTGAGATAATCCTCTACAGAAGTCACCGACAGCAGAGGGAGTTTGTGATGAAGGTTCTTTTGGTCAATGGCAGCCCCAAGGCAAACGGCAACACCGCCCGCGCACTCGCCGAGATTGCCGAGCAACTTAAGACCGAGGGCATTGATACCGAGGTGTTTCAGCTGGGCGCCAAGCCTATTCGCGATTGCATCGGGTGCGGTCAGTGCGGCAAACTCGATTGCCGTTGCACCTTTGACGACGACGTGGTCAACGAGCTGATTGCCGCCGCCGAGCAGGCCGACGGCTTTGTCTTTGGCTCACCCGTCTACTACGCGCATCCCAGCGGCCGCATCCTCGCGGCCCTCGACCGCGCCTTCTATGCTGGCAGCAAGGCCTTTGCTCACAAGCCGGGCGCCGCGGTCGCCGTTGCCCGCCGCGGCGGCACGTCGACCACCTTCGATGTACTCAATAAATACTTCACCATCAACCAGATGCCCGTGGTCGCCTCCACGTACTGGAACAACGTCTTTGGTGCCATGCCGGGCGAGGCCGCCCAGGACGCCGAGGGCCTTGCTACCATGCGAAACATCGGCAAAAACATGGCCTGGTTGCTGCGTTGCATCGAGGCGGGAAAAGCCGCCGGCATCGAAGCCCCCCAGGCCGATCGCGAGCGCACCAACTTTATCAGGTAGAACGGCGGAACATGAATATCCAGATTTTTGGCACCAAAAAATCCTTCGATACCAAGAAAGCCCAGCGCTATTTTAAGGAGCGCCGCATTAAGGTGCAGTTTATTGACCTTAAGGAAAAGGAGATGAGCAAAGGCGAGCTCACGAGCGTGATGCAGGCGGTCGGCGGCATCGACAAGCTGCTCAACCCCAAGGCCAAGGACGAGGAGACGCTCGCGCTCATCCAGCACCTTACCCCCAGTCAGCGCTTCGACAAGCTGCTCGAGAACCAGCAGGTTCTAGCCGAGCCCATCGTGCGCAATGGCAAAAAGGCCACCGTCGGTTATTGCCCCGATGTATGGGGAGCCTGGGAGTAGCCTGTGTTATTTGCCAGCGCGTGGGTATAAGAGCAGGCGTTTGGCATAAGATTCAACTGTAAGCCATGTCTAACAAAGGAGGGCACATGCCCAACAAACCCGTAAAGATCATCATGCTTACCGGATACCTCGGTGCCGGCAAGACCACGCTGCTCAACCACATCCTCGCTAACGACGGCGGCATCCGCGCCGCCGTGATCGTCAACGATATCGGCGAGATCAACGTCGACGCCAGCCTCATCGCCGACGGCGGCCTTTCCGAGACCGACGACCTCATCCCGCTCACCAACGGCTGCATCTGCTGCACGCTTTCGGATGACCTGGCCAACCAGCTGCAGGGCATCGCAGATTCGGGCAACTTCGACTACATCATCATCGAGGCCTCGGGTATCTGCGAGCCTATCCCCATCGCCTACACCATCTCGAGCTTCTGCGACGAGGCCAAGGTGGGCGGCGAGCCCAAGCTCGCGCTCGACAACATCGTGGCCGTGGTCGACTGCGCCCGCATGTACGACGAGTTCAACGGCGGTCGCGACCTGCTGGCCGAGGACATCGACGAGGACGACATCGAAAGCCTGCTCATCCAGCAGATCGAGTTCTGCTCCACGCTGATCCTCAACAAGACCGACACCGTGAGCCCCGAGCAGATCGCCGAGCTCAAGGCCATCGTGCGCAGCCTGCAGAAGGACGCCGTGATCGTCGAGGCGCAAAACGGCGAGGTTCCCATGGAGGAGCTGCTCGACACCGACCGCTTCGACTTTATGCGCGCCTACAACTCCGCCGCTTGGATCGAGGCCATGGAGCATCCCGAGGAGCACGACGACCCCGAGGTGCTCGAGTACGACATCGAGACCTTTGTGTACTCACGCCGCAAGCCGTTTGACCTGCAGAAGTTCACCGATTTTGTTGAGCAGGAGTGGCCCGACGAGGTCATCCGCGTCAAGGGTCCGCTGTGGCAGGCCAGCAATCCGGACATGTGCTACATGTTTGAGCAGGCCGGCCACCAGATGCGCCTGATGGAGAACGGCCTGTTTGTCGACTCGGCGCCCGAGGGCGAGAAGCAGAAGATCATCGACGAGAACCCCGAGATCATGCAGATTTGGGACGACGAGACGGGCGACCGCATGACGAGCCTGTGCATCATCGGCCGTCACATGGACAAGGATGCGCTCATCGCCTCCCTCGATGCCTGCCTGACTGACTGGCACCGCGCCTAGGTTTATCCAAGCGGGCATTTTTCCGCTACGTAACCGCCAAACCACCACGAAGGTGCCCGTCCCCTTCGTGGTGGTTTTTCGTTCTGAGCCAAGGAGATTCATGTTCAACATTGTGCTGTATGCGCCCGAGATTCCGGCCAATACGGGCAATATCGGCCGTACTTGCGTGGTTACCGGTGCCCGCCTGCATCTGGTGGAGCCGCTGGGGTTTTCGCTCGACGACAAGACGGTGCGTCGCGCCGGCCTGGGCTACTGGCAAAACTTGGATGTGACGACCTATGCCGGCTGGGAGGATTTCCTTGCGCGCAACGGCCTCTCCCCCGCCGACGAGCGCCTACATCTGCTGACCAAAAAGGCACGCCGCACCTATGCGCAAAGCACCTACCGCGACGGCGACTACTTGGTCTTTGGCAGCGAGAGCTCGGGCATTCCCGAGCCACTGCTCGCCGCGGCGCCCGAGCGCTGCGAGCGCATCCCGATGCTGCGCGATTGCGACTCGCTCGACAACGCCGAGGCCTGGGAAGCCCACGAGGAATCGCTCGGGCATACCGAGGACGGCCATGAGGCCATCCTTCGGCAGGATATCTGCGGCAACTTCGTCAATCCGGACGACTACCGCATCAGCGCACTCAACCTCTCCAACAGCGCCGCCATCGTCCTCTACGAAGCCCTGCGCCAAACAGGCTTTCCGGGAATGTGACAAAGGGATTGTCCCTTTGTCACATTCAAGCGCCATGTCGATGACACACACGCCTAATTGATGCTCTAAATAACGGACCATCGCTTTTAATCAGAATTAACTAGAATAAAATGAAGTTAAACGGAGGTGTGAAAGGAGAGCCTTGTGGAATATCTCGAGAACCCGTTTACCCCCAGTTTTGGTGAGGTTCCTGCTCATCTCGCTGGCAGACAACAGATTATTCGGGATTTGGACCGTGCCTTCTTGAGTCAGCGCAGGCGCCCGGAATTGACCTCGATCTTCTCAGGCGCGCGTGGAACCGGCAAAACCGCTCTCATGTCGTCGCTTGCGACAAGGGCAGAATCCCACGGCTGGATTGCCGTAAAGACGACCGCGCTCCCGGGAATGCTTGAGGAAATCGAGTTCGGGGCGAAACGTGCTGCAGGCCATCTCATCGACCCGTCTAACGACTTCGAAGTAACCGGTCTCGGAATTGCACCATTCGGCAGCATCGAGGTCAATCGCGTTCATGATGTCTCAACCTGGCGCTATCGCATGAGCGACATCATCGACCAGCTCAACGAGGCGGGCACCGGACTGCTCGTCACGGTTGATGAGGTCGATCCGACGCTCGACGAGATGATTCAGCTCGCGGCCACGTATCAGCACTTTGTGACCGATGGAAAACGCGTCGCCCTGCTCATGGCGGGACTTCCCAACAACGTCTCGACGTTGCTGAACCACAAGACGGTCTCGTTCCTTCGCCGCGCTCAACAATATCATCTGGGTCGCATTGCCGACTATGACGTGCGCGAGGCCCTAATTCGCACAATCCAGGAAAACGACCGCTTGGCAGATGCCGAGGGAATCGATAAGGCCGTTCGCTCGATTTCGGGCTTTCCCTTCCTTTTGCAGCTTGTGGGTTACCGCGCCTGGGATCTCACGAGCAACTCGAGGGAAATATCATCTCGCGACTTTGATCAGGGAATCAAAATCGCACGCGATGAAATGGACGACCGGATCCTCGCGGCAACCTATCGGGAACTCACTGCAGAGGACAAGCGATTCCTCATCGCCATGCTCGATGACGAGGAAGAGTCAACCACCGCCGACCTTGTCGAGCGCCTTAAGCGTTCGCCACAACAGGTCTCCCGCTACCGACGCCGCATGATAGACGCAGGCATTATTGGGGAACGCGGGCGCGGTCTCGTTGCTTTTGAATTACCGTTCTTCCGTGACTATCTCGCCGCTCAATGCGTGAAATAGGTACCAATGTGACAAAGGAAACTGTCCCTTTGTCACATTCGGTTAGAGGTAGCGACCGGTGATGCTTGCGGAGCAGGCTGCAATGTCGCCCGGCGTACCGGCGCAGACGATTTGCCCGCCGGCGTCG
Source organism: uncultured Collinsella sp. (assembly GCA_934630735.1). Classification (GTDB taxonomy): domain Bacteria; phylum Actinomycetota; class Coriobacteriia; order Coriobacteriales; family Coriobacteriaceae; genus Collinsella. Next base: position 17,637 of record CAKTWK010000015.1, read on the forward strand.
CCACCGCCCGGGCCCATGTCGATCACGTAATCGGCGTTACGGATAAGGTCGAGGTCGTGCTCGATCACGACGACTGTGGCGCCCTTGGCAACGAGGCCGTCGAACACACTCAGCAACACCTGAACATCGAGCGGGTGCAGGCCAATCGTGGGCTCGTCGAATACGAATACGGCATCGTCCTGCACGCGGCCCATCTCGCTCGCGAGTTTAAGACGCTGCGCCTCGCCGCCCGAAAGCGCCGGTGTGGGCTCACCGAGTGTGAGATAACCCAGGCCCAGGTCATGCAAGATCTGCAAGCGCGCCTGAACTTTCTTGAGTCCCAGTGTGGCGTCGAGGGCCTCGTCCGCACTCATATCCATGAGCTGCGGCAACGTAAGCAGGCTCCCGTCCTTGCCCTCGCGATGGATATGCGAAGCCGCGTCTGCATAGCGAGAGCCGCGGCATGCGGGACAGACGATCTCGACATCGGGCAAAAACTGCACGTCGAGCGGTATCGAGCCCGTGCCATCGCACGTAGAGCAGCGCAAGGCACCGGTGTTGTAGCTAAAGGCACCCGCCTTATATCCCGCCGCCTTGGCCTCGGACGTACGGGCGAAGGCGCGGCGCAGCTCGTCGTGGATATCGGCATAGGTCGCTACCGTCGAGCGCACGTTGGCGCCGATGGGCGTGGCATCAATCAGGTTGGCGCGTGCGATGCCCTCGGCATCGACCCAGCGCACGTGGGCAGGCAGGCGCTCGCTGGCCGCCCGCGCCTTGAGTGCGGGAATGAGCGTCTCGAGCACCAACGTCGTCTTGCCCGAACCCGATACGCCCGTCACCGCAACCAAGCGACCGCGCGGGATATCGACTTCGAGCGGCTTGACGGTATGGATGGCATCGGTCGCCATGCGGATATGGCCCTGGTCGAACATTTCGTCGTCAGCCACCTGCGGCCGCAAGCGCTTGGGCTCCGAGCGCAAAAACGGAGCGATGCGGCTGCCCTGCGATTGCTCGACCTCAGCCACCGTACCGGCGGCGATCACATTACCGCCTCCTGCTCCGGCAACGGGGCCCATCTCGACCAGATAATCGGCTTCCGCCAATACGCGCGTGTCGTGATCGACAACGACCACGGTGTTGCCGTCATCCACCAAATCGCGCATCACGCCTACCAGGCCGTCGACATTGGCAGGATGCAGACCGATCGAGGGCTCGTCGAGCACATACAGCACGCCCGTCGATCGGTTGCGCACCACGCGGGCGAGCTGCACACGCTGGCGCTCACCCGTGGAGAGCGTAGCACCGGCGCGGTCGAGCGAGAGGTAATCGAGCCCCAGGTCGACCAGGCGACGAGCCGTGCTCAAAAACGAATCGCAGATATCCGCTGCCATGGGCTGCATCTCGTCCGGCAAGGATGCGGGCACCCCACGCACCCACTCAATCGCCTCACCCAACGTCATGGCCGCGGCCTGCGCCAGATTGATACCGCGCACCTGGGGCTGGCGCGCAACCTCGGAGAGACGCGTGCCGCCGCAGTCACGGCACGGGCCCTCGCGCAAAAAGCGAGCCACGCGCTTTAGTCCCTTATCGTCCTTAACCTTGGCGAGCGCGTTCTCGACGGTATAGACGGCGTTGTAATAGGTAAAGTCGAGCGGCGTGGCGCCCTCGCCGTTTTTGGGAACGTAGAGAATATGCTTCTTAACCGCCGGACCATGGAACACGATGTCGCGCTCTTGAGGTGTGAGCTGGTTAAACGGCACATCGGTACGCACACCCATCTCGCCGGCTACCTGCTTCATCAAGTCCCACATGAGCGTGCCCCAGGGAAGCACCGCGCCTTCGTTGATGGTCTTGGACTCGTCGGGCACCAGGCTCGCTTCGTCCACCTCGCGCATGACACCGGTACCGCCACAGGTGGGGCATGCACCGCCGCTATTGAAAGCCAAATCCTCGGCACTCGGCGCGTAGAACTCGCGGCCGCATGTCGAACACGTGAGCGACAGGCCTGCGGCCACGTTAAGGCTCGGCTCCACACGCGCCCCGCAATGTGGGCACACGTGATGGGCACAGCGGCTAAAGAGCAAACGCAGACTGTTGTTGAGCTCGGTCATGGTGCCAAAGGTCGAGCGTACGCCCGGCACACTAGGGCGCTGATGCAACGCGAGCGCCGCCGGCACGTGCAGCACTTCATCCACCTGAGCGTGCTCGGCCTGGGTGAGCCGTCGGCGGGTATAGGTGCTGAGCGCCTCCAGGTAACGGCGCGAGCCCTCGGCATAAAGAACTCCCAGCGCCAGCGAGCTCTTGCCCGACCCCGACACGCCGGCAATACCCACGAGCTTTCCCAGCGGAATATCGATATTGATGTCCTTAAGGTTGTGTACGCGCGCACCACGCACCTCGATAGCTTGCGGGCTCATCTTCTGTTCCGTCACCTTTATCACCCTACTCATGCCATAAAATACGGTCGCGGATGTACTCGCCCAGCATGGGCACGGTAAACCGCACAAGGCCGTATCCGGCGGCCTCGATGACGCGCTCGCGAATCAGGCTTGCGCGATATTTACTCGCCCAGCTCTGAGTGCGATCGCAGCGCTCAATGATATCCGCCATGCGCGTCGGCTTACCCTCGTCAGTAGCCATGGCCTCGATAAAAAGGCGCTGTGGACTGCGCAGCCCGTAATACAGGGGCGCATCGACCGCTTCGTAGAACTCGGAGACGGCATCCGCATGGCCATCCTCGACATCGCGTCTTTCAATGACTCGCGAGTTGCGCCGGACAGCAGAGCGCCACATGTAATATCCCACCAGCTGAACCATATAGGGATGCCCCATGCTCTTGTGTGCCGCAAGGTCCGCCGTCTCCGCGTCAACGCAAAGGCCAGCGTCTTTAACCGTCTGGATATATGAATCGCGCACCTTGGGCAAAGATATCGCCCCCAGCGTACGCTGCTGGGCACGCCGCAAAAACGTCACGCTCGGCTCTTCGAGCAGATCGTCAACCATACTGGGTAAGCCGGCGAACACCAGCGCAAGACCGCGCTGGTCGCTATCGGACAAGCCCGTGGCATCCTGATCTCCGAGCACCTGCTGATAGAGAACGGCAAGAGCCGCCAGTTCCTCGATAGACGCAGATTGTGCCTCGTCAATCGCAAACAGGATGCCCTTGCCTGGACCGAGCTTCTTGAGGCGCTCGTTGACCAGCCCCCGCAACGTCTCGCCCTTTGCCCGAGCCGCCTCGACCGACATCCGGCCAAACGACGGCCCAAACTCCATTGACGTCACAACGGGTTTATTCAAGCGAAGCGCGTCGGCCAGGCGATCGCACAAGCCAAGCGAAGCGGAATCGGAGACAACCGCCCATCCGCGCTCGCTGGCTAGACGTTGCAGCTCCCGCAGGAGAACCGTTTTACCGCAGCCGCGGTTTCCCGTAATGAGCATGAGCCTGCCCGGCGCTCCGGCGCCGTTATCGAGCCCTTCCTCGAAATCTTCGACGACCGACTCGCGACCGATGAGCATCGGGGGCCGCTTGCCTGCCGTCGGCTTAAAGGGATTTGGATTCATGCCGGCCTCCTCGGATTGGCAAACCCTGATAATAGTTATACCAACTTATACCAAGTTATACCAATAGCATGTGACAAAGGGGCTGTCCCTTTGTCATATGTGGCCGAAAAACTCGGCGTCTGCTGCTCGCCAGGGGCGGAAGGTGGCGGGATCGACCTTTACGTGCGCCGCGGCGGGTACGTCGTACCATTTGACCGTGTAACCGGCGCCGTGGGCGCAAAAGACCGAGTCGGGCGTGTTGGGCAGATCGGCCTCGGGCTCGTAGGCGGCAGCCTCGATTACGTGCTCGCCATCATGACAGGCCGCATAACCGGCGAACTCCAGGTACAGATGCCCGCGACCGCTCGTGTAGGCAGCCACCTCCAGCGCATAATCCTGCACCTCGGATGCCGGCACGCGACCCACAAGCTTCGCCCGGTCGCCCGCCATCGTCGGCGGCTCGTACTCGGCACCCATGCGCGTGGCGTCTGAGAGCGCCCGGCCCACGCACTCCCCCGGCACCTCGAGCTCAAAGTGGTACCACGGCTCCAGCAGCACCACCGCGCCCGCCTCACGCGCCCGCATCAAACCCTGGCGAATCGCGCGATACGTGGCCTGGCGAAAATCGCCGCCCTCGGCGTGTTTGGCATGCGCGCGGCCGCCCGTGAGCGTAATGCGCACATCGGTGATGGGCGAGCCGGTCAGCACGCCCAGGTGGTCGCGCTCCATGGCGTTGGTGAGTGCCAGACGCTGCCAGTTAAGATCGAGCTCGTCGGTCGAGGTCACGGTGCCAAACTGCACGCCCGAACCTGCTGGCAACGGCTCCAGGCGCAAATGCACCTCGGCATAGTGGCGCAGCGGCTCAAAGTGGCCCACGCCCTCGACCGGCTGCGAGATCGTCTCCTTATAGAGAATGCCGCCAGACTCAAACTCGACCGAAAGGCCAAAACGATCGGCCAGCACGCGCTGCACGACCTCGAGTTGCACGGCGCCCATCAACTGCAAATGGATCTGCTCAAGATGCGTATTCCAGCTTACGCCGAGCATGGGATCTTCGTCCGCCAACTCACTCAGCGCTTTAAACACCGCATGAACGTCGTGTTCGCCCGGCAGCACCGTATAGGTGAGGACCGGAGCGATGACGGGCGCATCGCCCGCGGGCTCCGTGCCCAGGGCGTCCCCTGGGCGAACGTGCGCAAGACCCGTCACGGCGCAAATACCGCCAGCAGCAACTTCTTGGGCAAGCTCATACTTCTCGCCGTTATAGATGCGTACCTGATCGACCTTCTGTTCCCACGCCTCGGCACTGGAATGCCCGCTGATCATCTGTTTTGCGCGCAGCGTGCCGCCGGTCACTTTAACCCAAGCCAAGCGCTCGCCACGATCCCCGCGGCTGACACGATAGACGCGCGCGGCAAACTCCGGGAGCCACGCCTGCTCACGAATCAGCGCGCATATACCATCCAGCAGCTCGTCAACGCCTTGGTCCTTGAGCGCCGAGCCGGCAAAGCAGGGAAAGAGCTTGCGCTCGGCAACCATGCGCGACAGCGTTGCGACAGAAAGCTCACCCGCTTCAAGAAACTCCTCGAGCGCCGCTTCGTCCAACGCAGCAGCGTCCTCCTGAACGGCGCCGCCCGCCAGCAGTTCGTTGACATCCAGGCAGCCCTCGGAAAGACGCTGCCCCAGCTGTGCCAGCAAAACATCGCGACCGGGATTCTCCAAATCGATTTTGTTGATAAAGATGAACGTCGGGATGTCATAGCGTGCAAGCAGGCGCCACAGGGTTTCGGTGTGCCCCTGCACGCCATCGTTGGCACCCACAACCAAAATCGCATAGTCGAGCGCGCGCAGCGTGCGCTCCGCCTCGGCAGAAAAATCGACGTGGCCGGGTGCATCCACGAGCATGACGTGGGCATCGCCGTGGTCGAGCACGGCCTGCGACGAGAAGATCGTAATGCCGCGCTCGCGCTCGATCGCGTTCGTGTCCAGGTGCGAATCGCCATCGTCCACACGGCCGCGTTTGCGAATGCGGCCCGCGTTGAACAGCATAGCCTCGGCCAGCGTGGTCTTGCCGGCATCGACATGTGCCAAGATTCCAACGACCGCTTGCTTCGACATGGCTCTCCTCTTATTACAAGCCCATCGCACGCGGCAACGGGCATCCTCGTTCCACACTGGATGATACAATTTACGGGCCGGCGGGCGAAGCGGGCCCTATCCCCCGACCGAGCTCATCGCCCTGCGTTGCCGCGCGGCGATTTTCGTAGGTTCGCGCCTTGCGAAAGCCGGCACCTCCCCTTTTTGTCCGCCCGGACTCATCTGGGCGGTAACAACGCGAGCCCCACAACGACGCGTTTTAACAAAAATGGCCCCACTCGAGGCCATTTTTTATTTGAGCTGGGTGATGATACGTGCCTTGGCTCCTACGCCTCGCGCAGCCAATCAAACGCGACGCGCGGCGTACCGTCCGACACATATACGATACCGGCGCGCTTAAACCCGGCCTTGGCGATGGCGCCCTGCATGGGCAAGTTGTCCTCGTGCGTGTCGATACGCAGATGGTCAGCGCGTTCCTTGGCAAAGGCAAACATCGCAGCCGCGATACCGTGCACGGTGCCGTCGGACGCCACTCGGTGCAGTACGGCATACGGAGTGTCGCTACGCCATTGCCCGTCCTCAATGACGTCATAGCACTCGTCCGGCCCCGGCAAAAGGGCAAACGTCGCCACCACGCGACCGTCGACTTCGCACACGTAACTGCCATCAGCGGCAATATCGGCAGCCAGCTGCTCGGCCGAAGGCGTGCCCTCGGGCCACTGCGTGGCGTTGCCATGTGCGCGCATAAAGGCGCGGGCCGCGTCATAGATAGCCATGACGGCGGGAATGTCGGTATCGAGGGTTTTTCTGATCATCACGCGGCGACCTCACGTTTATTGGTATCACTTTGATTGAGCAATGATACCAACGTTTGGAGAGGAGCGCGAAGCAGATGGGGAGCAAAAAGCGAGCCGCCTGGTCAAAAGCCAAAAGCGAGTTTTTGGGCGCTGCCACCGGCGGCGATATGGGCGACCTGTTTGCGCGCGAGGACGAGCGCCGCGACGCACTAGACGCCGAGCGCGATGAAGCCTGGCGCTACAAGTCGTGCGAACGCAAAAACCGTTACGACACACGCGCCGAAGCCGAGGCCGTTATGGCCGACTGCGAAAACCGCGGACGGCGTGGTTTGGCCTGCTACAAATGCGAATACTGCGGCGGCTGGCACCTGACGTCGCACCCTTGGAAATAGACCCCGCATCGGCACGGCGCTGGCGAAGCGCCAGCCATCGTGCACAAGCTACGGGCGCGGCGGCACCAAAACATCGTAACGAACGGCCTTGCCCACAAGCTGATAGCTCGGCTTAACGCCGGCAAGCAGCGGCCCCTTCACCGGTCGCTTGATAACGACCTTGCGCGGGTGCACCGCAAGCGCAGCTTCGACCAGCGTCTCCTCGTCGGCGCACGGCTGCTCCAGATGGTGCAAAAGTTGAAACTTCTTTTTCACCGCCGCGCTCTTGGTGCGCTCGGGAAACATGGGGTCCAGATACACCACGTCGGGAGCGGTGAGCTCGCCCTGCCCGATCAGCTCGGCTGTATGGCGAAGGCCGGCAATGCTATCCTCGCCCGCATGTAAGCGCATGCGCGCCACGGCAGCCGCAAGCGCCGGATCATCTGCCGCGCGATCCAAAGCATCCTTGAGGAGCGCCGCGATCACGCAATCCTGTTCATACAGATCGACGGTAAAGCCCGCGGCCGCCAGCAGCAGCGAATCCTCGCCAAAACCTGCCGTGGCATCGACTGCCCACGGATGCTCAACGCCTTTCGCGCGCGCGGCCTTCACCAGCAGCTCCTGCTGCAGACGACCCTGCTTGAGCCGCGGAAGCATGCGGCCAAAATCGGCACGCAGCTCCATCGTGCCGTCGGTGAGCGTGAGGCCCTCGGACTTCCCGGTCAGCTCAAGCCCCGCGGCCCGAGCAACAGAAAAGGGATCGACGACGCCCATGGACACTCCTTAACAAGCAAAACGAATACGTGAGCGCCGTTTATGCCAGCACCCAACCGTCCGTTATTGTCCCACATGCGACATGGTCCACAGCATCCCAATGCAAAGCACCGCCATCAATCCCGTGCACACGGCAGCGATCACGGAATCGCCCATACGCCTTCCTAACGAACGCGGCTCGCGCACTTGCTTGGCCCCGTACATCATGGCCCCTCCTTCGGTCCAGCTCTTGCCATGGCCCCATCATCGCAGCGCCGCGCATACGCTGCCATCGATTTTGCTTACGCCCAGCTTTCCTTTTTGAAAGGTTGGGCCGCACAGGCAAGAGTCGCTTTCAGGCGCATGCATCGCCGCGTTGAACTACAATGTGCTTCACCATATGTGCAGCACAAAGGGTGCGCCAGGTTGGCGTACTCGTATCGAAAGGACCAGCCATGAGCTTCACTCGCAAGACTCTCAAAATCCTTGCCCTGATTTATTTTGTTCTGGGCATCGCCAGTCTCGTCATTGGAATCGCCGGCATCGCGACCGGCAAGCTCGAGTCCACCTACGGATCGAACGCCATGCTCGCCGCGGCCGTGATTATCGCCAAGGGCCTCATCGATCTCGCCGCAGGCGTTGCGGGCATCAAGGGTGCCAACAAGCCTTCGCAGGTTGACGGCGCGTTTAAGCTCGGTATCGTTGCTGCAGTCGCCACGCTTGCCCAGGCGGTGCTCACGCTTCCCGCGTTTGGCGGCGACGCCATAAACTATGGCGCCTTTGTCATCGTGGTGTACGACCTGTTCTTTGTTCAGCAGGCACACGACGTTAAGGCCGAGAACAAGGATCGTCTGTAGGCACCTGCCCCCACAGTTCCCTGCAGCCAAGCAACTAAAAAGGGCCGATCGCGCATCTCCGCGGTCGGCCCTTTACGTTTGCCCAGATAAAACCTGCCAAAATAAACCTGTCCCTTTTTGGTAGGTTAGTGGCGGTACTCGGCGATGATAAAGTCGATATCGGTCTGAAGGGTATCGAGGTTTGCCAGGCGCTCTTTGTCGGCGGGGCGCGTGCGGTAGTAGTAGGGCGTCATCTGGAACACCGCCTCGATGTCAACCTGGGTCTGGAGGGTGATGGAAGCTGTCACCCGCTGCGTTCCGACCAGTTTAAGCTCGGTGGTCTGTGGCAGCTTTTCGTCGTTGAGATATGGCGTGTCGTAGAGCACCTCCTTGAGGCCAAACAGATGCCGAGCACCCGGCACCACGGTGTAGAGCGAGCCCTCGGGCGCCAGCACGCGGGCAAACTCACGCTCGTTAAAGGGAGCGAAGAGCTCGGTCACCATATCGAAGGCGCCGTCCGCCACGGGGATGTCCTTCATGTTGGCCACGAAGTAGGTCGCATCGCCGCGCTTGGCAGCCAGGCGCACCATCTCCTTGCCCAAGTCGAACCCGTAAGCATCTACGCCCGATACCGCGCCCATGGCGCTGGTGTAGTAGCCCTCGCCACAGCAAATGTCGAGCAAGGTCATAGGACCGTTCGCAGACGCAGCACGCCCAGTCGCCCGCTCGCGCACCAGCTCGACCATTGCGTCGCGCAACGGCGCGTAGTATCCACGGTTCAGAAAGTCACGACGGCTGCGCGCTTGCGACTTGGGATCGCCCATGGAGTCGCCGCTCTTGGACGAGCGCAGCAGATATAGATAGCCCTCGCGCGCACGGTCAAAACGGTGTCCGCCCGTGCATGCAGCACCGCGCTCGTCGTCCACCAACGGTTCATGGCAAACGGGACACAACAACATGGCAACTCCTTAGCGCGAACAACACAACGCCCACCATTGTCGCACGCCTTCCCCACCTAGTCATAGAAGAGACAAGGAGTGTCCCCAGCTGCCGACAGAAAAGGAACGTCCCTAAGCGCCGGCTGGCTGCATTAGGAGTATCATCGTCTGCGCAAATAAGCACGAAAGAGCATATTAGAGATTGAGAGCGTATGGCAGACACCGCATCTAAGCACATTGACATGACCACCGGCTCGCTGTGGCGCAATATTCCCCTGTTCGCCTTCCCCGTAGCCGCCACGAGCATCTTGGAGCAGCTGTCGAACCTCATCGCCACCGTCATCATCGGTAACTTCTCGGGCGACCAGGGAACCCTCGCCATGGCAGCGGTCGGCTCCAACGTTCCGCTTACCAGTCTTATGCTCAACCTGTTTATCGGCATGTCGCTTGGCTCCAACGTGGTCATCGCCAACGCTATCGGCCGCAACGATCAGAACATGGTCAACCGCGCCGTCCACACCTCGATTCTCATGGCGCTTGTGGGCTTTGTCGTCATCGCGCTGGGCGAGATCTTTGCCGAGCCCATGCTCGCCGCGCTCAACGTTCCCGCCGAAACCATGCCGCTCGCATCGCTCTACCTGCGCGTCTTTTTGCTCAGCATGCCCTCGATCTTGCTCTACAACTTTGAGGCCGCAATCTTCCGTTCCGTCGGCATCACCCGTATGCCGCTACAGGCGCTTGCCGTGTCCACCGTCCTCAACATTGGCCTGGACCTCATCTTTGTCCCCGTGCTCCACTGGGGCGTCGCGGGCGTCGCCATCGCCACCGCCATCGCCTACACCGTCAGCGCCGCCACACTCTTTGTCCACTTGCTCAAGACCGATTCCGTCGTCCGCGTCACCCCGCGCGACCTGGCAATCGATCCTGTCGCCCTCAAGCGCATCGTCAAGATCGGCCTGCCCGCCGGCATCCAAAGCGCCGTCTTTACCGTCGCCAACATCATCATCCAGTCCGCCATCAACAGCCTGGGCACCGAGGTCATGGCGGCATCGAGCGCCGCCATGAGCCTGGAGTATGTGTGCTACAACCTGCTCAACAGCTTTAGCCAGGCCTGCACCACCTTTGTGGGACAAAACCACGGCGCTCGCCAGATCGACCGCTGCACCAAGACGCTCAAGGTCTGCCTGGTCGAAGGCGGCATCGTCGCGCTCACCACCATCGTCATCATCGTCGGTCTGGGGCGCGAGATCCTGGCGCTCTTTAACAGCGATCCCAACATCGTCTCGATCGGCTATATCCGCGTGTGCTCGATCTTCCCGGCATACGCCTTTAGCATGTTCTACGAAAACATGTCCGGTTACCTGCGCGGCTTTGGCATCTCGCTCATGCCCGCCCTCATCACCATGATCTGCGTCTGCGGCATTCGCTTCTATTGGGTATTCTGCGTGTTCCCGCACTTCCGCACCTTTGCGAACATCATGATGGTCTACCCCATCAGCCTGGGTACCACGGCGTTCTTTATGGTCGTGGCGGTATTGCTCTGCCACCCGGCACGCACCTACCGTCTGGCGCAGGCCAAAGCGACAGCCCGCTAATCACCACGCTCAACGTCACGCCAGTCATTAATTGACAATATGCGAGCTCATATAGTCGATAAAGTGCCTCGTAGCGATGGGCATGGTGTCCCAACTGCGCCAAGCCGCCACTACGTCGCGCGAGGGGGCATGCACGATGGGACGTACGCGAATATCGGCCCGCATGCCCTCAACGGTACGGCGATACAGCATACTCACGCCTAGGCCCTCCTCCACCATCGCCATAATGGTGTAGTCGTCGGTCACCTCGCTCGTCACGTGCGGCGACAGGCCATGCGCCGCGAATGCATCGAGCACCAGGCTCTGTTCGCCCTCATCCAGCAGCACAAACGGCTCGGACGCCAGGTCGGCGAGCGTCACCTTTTCCTTTGCTGCCAGCGGATGCGCAGTCGGCAACAGTGCCACCAACTCGTCGTGATAGACCACGCGCTTCTCGAGGCCAGCGGTAAATCCGCGTGCCGTAAAACAAAAATCAACCACGCCATCGTGCACCCACTGGGCGTTGCGTGTGTAATCGCCCTGCTTGAGGGTAAAGTGCACCCCCGGGTGCAGGGCCCCAAAGTCGCGGATCACTCGCGGCAGCACGGTACGACTCACGTTGGTAAACGTCGCAATACGAATATCGGTCGAGGAGAGCCCCAGCAGCTCCTGACGCTTGCCCTCGAGCTCGGCCTCGGCAGTTACGATCTGGCGCAGATACGGCAGATACTGTTTGCCGTCGCGCGTAAGCGAGACGCCTTGTTTGCCGCGCTCGATAAGCGTGGTACCCAGCTCGCGCTCGAGCGCCTTGACGGCCTGGCTCACCGCGCTTTGTGTATAGCCCAGCTCATCGGCCGCGCCCTTAAGACTGCCGCGATCGACCACCATACAAACAATCTGGTACCGCGATGCCATCGTGCCTCCATCTCGATGTGGACGTAAAACGTTTTGCCAGGGCTTTTTCTACTAGCATTAGCATTTCTTAATCATACTGAAGATACATTCGCTTTACTACATCCACATCTGGGAGCAGAATCCTTTTTGCGAAACCGTTCTGTAACAAAAGGAGTCCCATGGATCGCAAAAAAGCAATCGCGCTCTCATTTTCCGTTCCCGTTGCATGGGGCTTTTCGTACCCCCTTATGAAGATCGGCATGGACAGCATGAACGCCACGAGCATCGTTGCGCTGCGCTGCATCATCGCCTTTGCAGCTTGCCTGCTGCTCTTCCACAAGCACGCGCTGCGTATCAACCGTGACGTGATGATTCGCTCCGCCATCATCGGCGCCATCATGGCAACCGAGCTCACCTGCATGTGCCTGGGCTCCAGCCTCACCTCCGCCTCAACCGCCGGCTTCTTGCAGAGCCTGACGGTCGTAATCGTGCCGTTTGCCAACGCGGCTCTGCTACGTCGCGCCCCCGAGCGCAAGGTGCTCATCGGGACCGCCATCGTCACCTGCGGTATGCTGCTGCTCTCGGGTGCCGACTTTACCAGCCTGAATCCCGGCGCGATTATCATGTTGCTCTCGGCCTTTATCTATGCCAGCCACATTATCGTAGCCAAGCGCTTTGTCGAAGAAGTCGACCCACTGGCCCTGGGTGTTTGGCAGCTGGGCTTTGGCGGTCTGTTCTCGGGCATCGCCGCGTGCACCTTTGGCGGCTTCACGCTTCCCAGCACACCCAACGAGATCGTCGTTGTCGTCGCACTCGCACTCATCTGCTCTGCCTACGGCTTTATCACCCAGACGCTCGTGCAGCCCCACGTACCTGCCGAAACCACTGGCTTCGCCTTCTCGCTCGAGCCGGTCTGCTCCGCCGTCTTCTCGTTTTTCCTGGTCGGCGAGGTCCTGAGCCCCATCGCCTTCCTTGGCGCTGCCCTCATCCTCACCGGCGTCATGGTGGCAACTGTCGAGCTTCCGCGCCTTCGCGCACATGGGCATGCTCATATGGCGGCAGCGCCCGAGCACGTCTCGTAAACCCCACTTCCCCTGCAGCCGCGGCATAAAGGTAACCGGTGCGCCTTTACAATAGATGCCAACAGAGCATCTGCCATAAAGGAGTTCCATGGACGCTGTAACTCGCGACCGCAACATAGCAACTTGGTTGGGCGATGCGCCGCAGCCGGTACGTGACACGACGAACCAGCTGCTCGAGCGCATCGCCCTTTTGCGTGCCGAGCAGACTATCTACCCGGCACAAGACGACATCCTCAATGCCCTCGCCTACACGCCGGCCGACCAGGTCAAGGTTGTCATCTTGGGGCAAGACCCTTATCACGGACCCAACCAGGCCATGGGGCTGTCGTTCTCGGTCCCCGCGACGCAAGCCAAGCTGCCGCCGAGCCTGCGCAACATCTATAAGGAACTCAACGCCGATCTGGGCTGCCCCATCCCCGCCACGGGAGACCTAACCCCCTGGGCACAACAGGGCGCCCTGCTCCTCAACACCACGCTCACCGTACGCGAGCATGCCGCCAACTCGCACGCCAAACTGGGCTGGAGCACGCTCACCGACTATGTTATCGAACGCTGCTGCCTGCTGCCCCAACCGGTCGTCTTTTTGGCATGGGGCCGCTTTGCCCAGCAGATGGTCGAGGGCAAGCTCGCCGCGACTGGCGCGGGCAAGGCAACCGGCAAGTACTGCTTAGCCTCCACGCACCCCTCGCCACTTTCGGCAAACCGTGCCACGGCAGAACTCCCCGCTTTTATGGGGTCGCGCCCCTTCTCTGCTGCCAATGAGCTGCTCGAGCAAAACGGCGGCAGCCCCATCGACTGGGGCTGCCTCACCTTATAACCTGTCTAGCCGGCAATCCAATAATCCGGGTACTTATTGATATCGATGGGCGCGGTAAGCTCGCTGATATCGCCGATGGCCTCCATGCGCATCAGCGAGCGCAGGTGATTCTCGCTCTCCATGATCGGCTCATTTACGGCCCTATTAAGCACATCGAACGTCGGCGATTCAAACGTATCCATGTCGACATTGCCGAACCACTTGCTCACGACGTAGTCGGCCTCCTCGTCATCTGTGGTAACCCCCACCATCTGATGGGACCACGTCTTGAGCGCCGCCTCGCGATCGGCCTCGGCAATATCGAGTTCCACGTTGCTGCCAAACGAGAACGGCATGCTCTCCGTCCCACCCAGCAACTCCGGCAGCGGGCAGCCAGAGGGCAGCGTTACCGTCACACCGCTACAGCCCATAAACGCACCGCTCTGGATGCCGGTCACCTTATCGCACAGCTCAATCTCCGTGAGGTTCGAGCAGCGCGAGAAGGCGTTCGAGGCGATTACGGTCGGTCCCGTCAACACGCTCGCCAGATCGGCCCGCTCGACATCGGACGGTGCCGAGACCAGCGTGGCGGTCCCGTCACCGTTGTCCTCGATCTTCCATTCATCGCTCTCGGGCGCATCGCCACCCGCCGGGATAACCGTAGAAGACTCGACCAGCGGCAGCCCCATCATGGTTCGCAAGCGATTCTCGGGCTCCAATAGGTTCTGAGCCATCTGCGCCCTAACCGCATCGGCCGTCGGCTCCGGACCCTCACCCATAAACCAATCGGAGAGCATGCCAAATTCCACAACGCCATAATACGTGTCGTAGTCGTCGTAGTCAATGAGTCCGTAGACCCATGCATTGAGATAGTCCTGCTCCATGCCACTGGGCACCGACAGGCGAATGCGGCTGGCCTCTTCTTGGACATCGGTTGCGCCGTCCAAGAAGAAGCCCACACCTGGCGACGGATAGCCCAGCGTCGCGATACCGGCGCCGACCGTCAAGTTCGTAAAGTTGGCATCGTTGCCAAACACCGATGATGCCAAATAGTTCTTAGAACCCGTACCTGCGGCTGCGTCGTAGTCGCCATTGGCATCCGCAACAAACGATGCACTCGCGAGCCTCGGGCAGTCCATGAATGCCTGATCGCTGATTTCGATCGTTGCCGCATGCACAGACGTCGAGACAAGATTCGTACAGCCTTCGAACGCCGACGCACCGACGTAGATATCGTTATCGGGAAGGTCGATGTTCAGGTCGCCGGCGATACCAGAATTCCTAAAGGCATTACGATCGATATATGCCAGATTGGGAGCCGAAGCCCAATCAATATCCCACACACCTCCGGTCCCCTCAAAGGCACCAGGCAGGTCCTTGGCGCCAGACAAGGAATAGCCGCCAAAGATCTCAATCGTACTCGGCAGCAGGTCAATCGTACCGTTGAGCACCGAAGGCGCACCGAGCAGGATGCTTGGCTTGCCCTCCTCATCGTCATCGCAATAACCGTAGAGAAGGACCGTGTCGTCGCTCGGGGCATCGCAGGCAAAATCGTAAATGCCGTCGATGGTGACAAAGCGGCTGTCGTAGCCCTCCAGCTCGCCATCGGGCGCATACCAGGTGCAGCCGGCCGGATTGGGATTCTCGGTCGTGGCAAAGACGGCCTTTTTAGCACGCGACGCCACAAATCCCAGGCCCGTGCAGCCCTTAAAGGCATCGGCACCCACCTCAATGCTATCGGGCGTGCCGATAAACACACCCTGAAGGTTCTGGCAGTTCTCAAACGAGTTGCGGCCGACGGCACTCGTCTTCTCGCCCAGATTGACAAACCTGAGCTCCGCATCGCCCGAGAAAGCATACGGTGCGATGGAATCTACTTCGAGCTGCTTGCCGCTGTCCGTAAGCAAGGTGCCGTCAAAGGTCGCAGGCAGCTTGCCGTCCTCATCGCCTGCAGCGGACAGCAAAATCGTCTTGTCGGCGTTGGCGTAATACAAGTACCCATCTTGAGACAGGCTCATCTTGATCACGCGCGCATCGGGTGCACCGGCGGCAGCCTTGCGCTGTTCGACATACGCGACCTGCTCATCGGTTGCGCACACGATGGTCCGCACGGAACCGCCCTCAAGACTGCCGTCCTCGAGCGTCACCTTATCGTCAAACCACGGCATGAGTACCAGCGTGTCCACCGAAGTGTTGCCCGCAAAGGCACCCTTCTTGATGGTGTTGGAAATCTGCACCAGGGCAATATTGGAACCCGTATCGAGCACATAGCACAGGTCGCTTTCGAGCTGCGAATTAATGTTGTACACCAGCCCCTGTGAGTACGTGAGCTGGACACTGGGGTTGGTCGCGGGCGACACGTATACGCCGTAGGCATTCTCTAGTTCGTCCGCGTGCTCGGTAATAAAATCGAGCAGCGCGGCATCGTCAACGACCAGGGTACAGTCCTGCAGCTTACTCACGTCAATCTGGGGCAACTCGCCCTCTTTGGACGCGTGCAGAACAATACGATCGAGCTTATTGTGATCGGGAATGACGACATGGGTAATATCGGCGGGAACATCGAGCTCGCGCGTATGGTAGGGAACGCCCAGATACTCCTTGCCATCGCGAGAGGTCAAGATGCCCTCATCCGTTGCGGCATAGACGGGGTTATCCGATGCGACACGGTAGGCATCGAGCACCTGAAAACCTGCATTGACGTTGACGTAGTACACCGAGGACGGCAGCTCCAGATAGTTGATCCGCCACGCAAAGCCCTCGCGCTGACGACTATCGGTATAGGCGTCGACCGCCTGCACGCCCTGCGGAACGCTGAGCGTCTCGCCCCCGCCATCGACAGACACGACCGACTCGTCCACATCGACGAGCGTCTGCAGGCGTGAGTTATTGAGGCTGGTCGGGTCGTCGTCAAAGCGATAGTTTTCGTCGAGAGCATAACCCTGAAAGCGAACCTTGTAGGCGGGGTCGATGGACACGACATCGCCGGGAACCACCACATGGCGACCGGGTGTCAGCGTGTAGAAATATGGGACGGCCGCCTCGTTCTCGCGCCACCCCAGCAGCAGGGCATTGAGATAGCCCTCAGAATCGACGTGACCCGTCTGTTCCATAAAGGCTTCTTGCGTGTTGACATTCAGCAGGTTCACCTTGGAGCTCAGCGTGCTCCAAATCACGCTACGCTGGCCCATCGAATCGGGCTGACCGACCACAAACAGGCACGACTGCGCCGGCTGGATGGTAACGCTGCGCGTCGTCCACGCCGCATCCTGCGACAAGCGCAGCGAGACGCTTACCGTGAGCGGCTGGCTCGAGCACAGTACCGGATTCTGCTCGCCCGCGGCATTGGTCCACGAGTTGATGCGCAGATACGGAAACGTGGCGAACTCATCCTTGGTGCAGGCAAGATAGTACATGCCGATGTCGTCACTCCAGTGGACATCCATGGCACAGAACAGCGTCCAAGCATCGAGCATCTGTCCATCGTAGATTGCATCCTCCATGGGTGAAATCTGCACCTTATTGGGATCGATCAATCCAGCCGCACCGTTAAACTGCGTAAAGAACGTTGTGTCTCCCATGGGAGCACCCTTTTGGGGCGTGGGGTCCTGAAAGAGATACTTATAGGAATTGACCGTCGAGTTGGCCGAGCCGCCGGAACCGCCACTACCGCCAGAACCGGCACCACCCGCGCTGCCGGCATTGCCGCCAGACGCTCCGCCCGCATTGATAACGGGAGCGTTCTGCCCGCCTCCCGAGCCGCCCGTACCGCTGCCCGAGCCACCCGCAACGCTCACGCCCGTACCATCGGCGCTGCCGGTGACGTTGTAGACGGTCGTGCCGCTTTGCCCCGTCAGATTTGCCTGTCCCTGCGCGGTATCGAGCGGCGCCTGCTGCTCGCGTGCGCTCGTTTCCCGATTGTCGCTTTGCTCGTCGTGACGATTTGCCTCGGCATCCGTCGAAAGCGGACTGATCTGGTACGCCTCGCCGGACTCCGTGTCACCGTGGCTGTATGCAGCGATAAACCCCGAAGGATCGAAGCTCAAATTACTCTGGGCCAGCTCAAAGGCCACCGTGCCAAATACGCCGACCGCAGCAACCGAAGCCGCCACCACCACGACGCGCGTCGCAGCCAAAGGCTTGGCACGATACATATTTTTAGCGGCATGCTGAACACGCGCGGATGCACTCTGCGGCCCTCTTAACTTGGCCGATGCCGCATTTTTATGCGGAGCCATATGTTGAGGATGCTTCAGAAACACGTAAGATCTACTCCCTTTACAACGCGTACAGCATGTAGCGGCGGAAGCGTTCAATAACATTTTGAGGCGCTGGCATGCTTCGATGCAGGCGCTCGGTAAGACGGCGGAGCGTACGCAACTCGTTCGGTTTAAGCTGACGGCCGCCAAACGCATAGGCCTGATGGAGCTGAATCGCTCGGCGGTATTCCCACGGGTCAATCTCGGGGAACGCCGTGGCAAAGGCATCCAGGCAATCGAGCGGCTTGGTCTCGTCGAAGGCGTCCACGCCGCTTTGCTTCATCACCAGGGCAAGATAGCCGTAGAGTGCCGGCACACATATATCCTGCTCATCGTTCTCGATGGCTCGCGTGCGCAAAACGCGCAAGACGAACCTGCGAACGAACAGGGCGAGCAGGACGGCAATCACCGCGCTGGTCAAACCGACTCCGACTTTGGCCGCAACAGGGATGCTACGCGATACTGGCGCGTCCTCGCGATGCTTATCCTCGGCCCGACCGGCAACCGAACCCACATCGAGCGTCTTGTCGTCGGCACCGCTGCTCCACGCCTCGCCCACGTCGATAATTTTATCGGCATCGAGCGTCTGGCTATAGTACCCAGGGGTGACCTCCACGGGCGTCCATCCCTGTCCGTCAAGGTAGATCTCGGTCCACGCGTGTGCATCGGCAGCCGTCAAGTCCAGCGGCACGCCCGCGTCGACGGCAGCGGCAAGCCGATTGCCAGCCGCCCGATAGCCCTCGACATAGCGCGCGGGGATTCCCTGAGATCGAAACGCGAGCGTTGCCGCCGTGGCAAAGTAGGCAGAGTTGCCCTCGTGCGCCGAGCCTAAGAACCACGCGACAAACGACGTCGCCCCGGTATAGGCTGGCGGGTTATCCGTCTGCCCCGCAAGCGAAGCCATCATCGTGCGAACGCGACTGATCACGGCTGCATCCGAAACATTCGCCTGAGCATCCCAGCTGTCGCTCGAGAACAGGTATGCATCGACTGCATCCCGCTCCTCCTCGCGAACGTCCAGGTATTTATCGCGGACAAAGGCGGCGTACACTCGCTCGCTTTTTGCGTAATCGCTCTCGGAGGATGCCAACCAGCTCGAATCTGCAATGACGTCGTCCATCGACACGTTATCGACGACCAGGCTATATGCCTTAGACGGCAACAGGTCCGTGCTGAGCATCGTCGAGCTCGTCAACATCGCAGCGGTACCGCTCAGCGAGCGCAGCGTATAGGGAGCATAGGCGTATCGGCGGTTGGCGCCCGAGGCGTAGACCGCAATCTCAGCCGTCTCGACAGACTCGCCGCCCTCACGCTCGGCCTCGGCATCAAACGCGGCGCGTTGCTCGGCTACCGTCAAACCGTTCTGGTGCAGCCACGCACGCATGCCGGACCATTTGCCCTCGTAGGACATCCAGTCGCCACGCCCCCACGACACGCCGTCAAACGTCGTACCCACAAAACCCTTCATGAGCAGATCGTCATCAAGCGTCTTGTTGGCAGTAAGCGACAGCGTTGTGGAGTCTCCTTCGTTCATGTCCGCCGCTTGCGAAAGGTCGCCCTCGGGCAGCGTATCGCCCCCAAATCGGAAGCTCTGGACTGCCTTGACGGCAGACGCCGACATGGCGGACAACTCGGGAAGAGGCTGCACAAGGGAGCCAGTCAGCACAAAGAGAGCGCCACATGCGGCACAGAGACCGCCAAGGCCGACAAGGACCTGGGATAAACCTACCGTAGAACCCCGCAACTCGCGAGCACGGCACTGGACAAGCCAGCCCGCAACGCCCAGCGCCATAGACGCCGCGCAATCACCGAGCTGCAACACCATGGAATCAGCGCCGCAAATAACGACGATTAAGAGCGTGGGCCACGAGACGCTCAAGTTGGCAAAAAGCCAGCCAAATGAGCCGGCAAACACACCGGCGAGCACTGCCAGCGGCACAGCTGCACACAGCGTGCCAGCATCTGCCACCAAAGGAATATACAGCTCACAGATTGAATTGATACGAGCGATTACGGCATTGACGCAGGCATAGAAGCCCCAGCGCGCCGAAGGAACCAAGAGTGCGCATGCAAGCGCCACGAACGCCGCGGCCAAGGCGATCCAGAAGGGAGTCTTTTTCGAAGTCATTGAGGTGCCCAAAGCGCCCAGTACAACAGCCACGCCAGCGGCGACGGTAAGCATGACCCCCATGCACGTTGCACTCAGGCACCCGGCAATCGCGCAGGAGAAGCTTGCAGACAGTAAAACCGCGGGAGCCACCGACAGGAACACGGCGACAACGCGGCCGTTCGAAGCGACGCGCTCCGTCGAGGTAAGAGTCACAAAGTCCATGCTAGAGCTCCAGACTCTTGATACGAGCCGAATCGCTCGATACCGGGCAATGGGTGATGGAGTAGTTGGCGCCGCGCTCGATGCCATACGACTCGACTGAATCCGACACATGGAGCACCGACAGATCGGTCAGACGGCCCAAATCGATATAGACCTGCTCGTCGACACCCAACGTCACCAGCACCGTTTTACTAATGCCCCGTGCCGCCATAAGCTTGGCATACTGCTCGTTTGATGTTGGATGGGCAGGGCCAAGCGGCGTTGCCGTCAAAGCATCGAGCATCTTATTAAAACCACGTCGGTCATCGACGGGATAGGCGGCCAGGGAGCCTTCGGGGACAGCTACGACCATATGATGGTATCCCTGACGCATAAGCGCCAGCGATATCGACGCGGTAAAGCTCAGTACCGCAGAAAGAAGCTCGGGGCGGCTTGAGTGCTCAAAATCGCACGCAAACGCACCGAACAAGACGGCGATCGTGTGGTCTTGGGGGCGCGAGGCCTCGCGCACCAGCACGTCGTCAAAGCGCGTCGACAGCTTCCAGTGGATCGACTTAACCGCATCGCCCTCGTGATAGGGCCTCACGTCAAAGACCTCGGAGGCGTCCTGGCCGCTTCGATGGGGATCATAGCTCGTGCCCTCAAGACCGGCAGAAGCACTTTGGCGAGGATCGACCTGGATGTCGAGCACTTCGGGATAGACCGTAAACAACCCGTGAAAGTCGGCGTCCTCCAGAGCAAGCGACGTAAAGCCCATCTCATCGACCAGGCGCGCGGTATCAAGAGTAATGGTGTGCGCGCCACAAACGGTCGAATCGAGCTCTAGCTCAAAGGTGGCGGGCCTACCCATCGCGGGGGCAAGGCTTACGGAACGGACCGTCCGCGTTCCCGTCAGCTGGTTGTACACCGAAAACGACAGCTCCACGCGACCGCGAAACATAAGCGGGCGGTCGAGCGTGATGTGCAATGCAAGCGGTGCGTTTACGACACACGACCGGGAAAGCTCAAAGCCAAGCTTGAGCAAGGCAACGCTCGAGCGGCACGCCGCCACCGTGACCACGGGCATGGCGATCAACGCCGCGGCAGCAGCAAGCGCAGCCGCATTGGCGGTAAACACGAACGTGGCAAGCAGGAGCGCCACGGACACGATATAGGTAATCTTGTTGGCAATCATGGGCGTACCGTAGGACGCGCAGGGCGAACGAGCCGCTACGAGCGGCCGCGAACCTGGCCCATAGACGGGGCGGGAACGGTGGCGAGGATGCGATCGAGAACGTCCTCGGCGGTAATCGATTCGATACGGGCCTGGGGGCGCAAAACGAGACGGTGGATGCAGACGACCTTAAACACCTCGCGCACGTCCTCGGGCACCACATAGTCGCACTCGCGAATCAATGCGCAGGCGCGCGCCATGCGAGTGAGCGCGATAATGCCACGGGGACTCACGCCCAGCTCAACAAGGTCGTCATTGCGGGTCTCCTCGCACAGGCGCACGATATAATCCAGCACCGTGTCGGCAACCTGTACATTGCCCAGGTAGTTTTGGATATCGAGCAGGTCATCGCAGGCAACCATGGGCTTGATGTCGTCGAGCGGGTTGGCATAGCGACGGGCCTTGAGGATATCGATCTGGTCCTGGCGCGACGGATAGCCAACGGACAGGCGAACCATAAAGCGGTCGAGCTGGCTATCGGGCAGCGGCTGAGTGCCCGCCGAGCCCACCGGGTTTTCGGTTGCGATACACACGAAGGGACGCGGGACCTGATGCGTCTGCCCATCAATCGTCACCGCGCGTTCTTCCATAACCTCGAGCAGGGCCGACTGCGTCTTTGCGCTGGTACGGTTGATCTCGTCGCCCAGCAGCATGTTGCAGTTGACGGCGCCCCACACAAAGCGAAACACGCCGGCGTCGCGGTCGAACATCGTAAAGCCCGTAATGTCCGAGGGCAGCGTATCGGGCG
This sequence comes from uncultured Collinsella sp., assembly GCA_934630735.1. GTDB lineage: Bacteria > Actinomycetota > Coriobacteriia > Coriobacteriales > Coriobacteriaceae > Collinsella. The sequence continues at coordinate 39,846 of CAKTWK010000015.1, forward strand.
TAAATTGCACGCGCTTAAAGTCCAGACCCAGTGCACGCGAAAGAGCCAGAGCCAGCGTCGTCTTGCCGGTACCGGGCACATCCTCCAGCAGGATGTGGCCGCCGGCATAGATGGCCATGAGGGCCTTCTCAATCACCTCGCGCTTACCCAGCAGGGCGCGGCTCACTTCGTTAATGATACTGTTGGACTGTTCGACGATCACGGTTACTCATTTCCTCGATAAGCTGCCTCGGCCGTCGCAGCCGCCAGCTGTGCTTTCAAAACGTTCAGATCGATGGGCTTGCCCACATGTCCGTTCATGCCCACACTGCGCGAGCGCTCAACGTCCTCGGTGTAGTCATTGGCAGAAAGCGCAATGATGGGAATGGCGCCGGCGTCCTCACGATCGAGCCCTCGAATCCGTTCCGCCGCTTCCCAGCCGTTCAGCACGGGCATCTGAATATCCATGAGGATCGCATCGTACGTGCCCACGGGCATGCTCCGGAATCGCTCAACGACCGCTTGACCGTTCTCGGCGCGGTCGACCGCCGCGCCTCGTCTTGCCAGCAACTCAATCACGATCATGGCATTGATTTCGTTATCCTCCGCCAGCAGGAATCGCTTGCCCTCAAACTGGTAGGTAAACGACGACCCCATGGAATCGGACGCCGTCTCGAGCGTCTGCTCTTTAATCTTGAGCTCCTCGACCTGCTCCGGCGTGGCAAGTCGCAGCGGGATGTAGGCCGAAAACGTCGAACCGCGACCAGGCTCGGTATCGACGACGATCTCGCCGCCCATCAGGTCGACGAGCGCGCTCGTGATGGCCATACCCAAGCCCGTTCCGCCGTAGCGGCGCGCAATGGTGCGGTCCTCCTGCTCAAACGGCTTAAAGATCTTGCTGATGTAGCGCGGGTCCATGCCCTTGCCCGTGTCGCGCACGCGCAGCATATAACTCACGCCGTCGTCTGTCCGGTACATCTCGCGCAGGGTTACGGTAACGCTGCCGCCCCGCTCGGTAAACTTGACCGCATTGGAGATAAAGTTGATGACGACCTGTGACAGGCGCATGCGATCGCCCACGACAAAGACGTTTTCGCAGTCCTCCAGATTGACCGAGTACGTAAGCCCCTTGTCGGCTGCCTGCGAAGTAAACATGCGTTCAATCTCGTCGGCAAACAGACGCATATCAAACGGCGCATCGTCAATGCGCACGCGCCCGCTGTTGAGACGGCTCATGTCGAGCATGTCGTTGATAAGCGAAAGCAGATAGGCCGAAAGCTGCGAGGCGCGAGACAGGTCATCCATCAGGCGAGACTCATCTGCATGATGCTCACGGGCAAGCGAAATCATGCCCTCGATGCCATTGAGCGGCGTGCGGATCTCGTGGCTCATCTGGTTCATATAGTCCGTGCGCGCGTTGGCGGTCTCGACGGCGCGGTCGCGCTCGGCCTCCGCCTTGGCGATGCGCTCGCTTTCGGTCGTCACGTCGACTGCAGAAACCAGGTACTGGGTGCCGTTCTGTATGAGCGAAATCGTAAACCTTATGCTGAGCTGCGATTTTGCTCCATGGGGCGCATGGTAGGAGCACAGGAGGTTCAGCGGGGTCACATGGTCCCATTCCCTCACCTGTCGCTGCATGCGAACACGGTCGCTATTGGGGATAAAGCGGTACAGCGTCTCGATGTCGTCGCCGATACGCTCGGGCGACACGCCAAATACGCGTTCGAAATTTGGGGTGATATAGAGCGGAAGGCAGTCGCTGGCGCGCAAAACCAGCGCAACGTTGGGCCCTTGCTGCGCAAGTGCCTCTTCAAACAGTCGAAGCGCTCGGTCCGCGTCGCGCTTCTCGTGTGAACCGAACAGCCCCAATATGCCCCCTTTTTTATTCAAAGGCTCATTCTACCAGCTCAAAGGTGCGTTACAGAGATGATGCTCCGCAAAAGTTACCTATGAGTGACATAAAGACGCGCCCGACGGCAATCTTGCCATCGGGCGCGTCTTGTTACTCGGGCCAGATAAACTGTGTGCGGCCGGCCTCGCCGCCATCGATCAGCAGGCTCTGCCCGGTCATAAACCGGTTGGTCACGCCCACAAAGTAGATCCACTCGGCGATCTCTTGGGCGGTGGCCCAGCGTTTAAGCGGTGTGAGCTCCATAATCTGGTTCCACAGGTGTTCGTCTTCCATCACGCAACGGTTGAGCGGCGTGATAACGCCGCCCGGGTCCACGCTGTTGGCGATGGCCCGCGGCGCCAGGCGGTTTGCAAGGTTCTTGGTGTAGGCGATAATGCCGCCTTTGCTGGCAGCATAGGCGGGAAACTCCGATCCCGTATGTCCGCTCGCCGACCCCACATTGACCACGGATTTGATAGCCGGCGTCGGCTTGGCGGCAAGCCCCTCCCCCACAAAGGCGTAGCGCTCGGTCACGTTGATGGTGCCACGCAGGTTGGCGGCGATGTCATCGGCCGAATCCTGCGCACCGGCAACGTTCACGATTACCTGAGGCTCAAGGTTGCCCGGAAACGAGTCCGGCTCGCGGACATCAACGATCAGATGGCGGTAGCGCTCGTGTTCGATCGCCGCCGGCAGCAGATCAAAGCCCACGACCTCGTGACCCTCGTCCAAAAAGCGCTGCACGCACGCGGCTCCGATACCGCCCGAAGCGCCCGTGATCAAAACCCGCATACTTGCTCCTTAGGCGGTTGCGTGGCGCTCGAGGTACTCGGCGCCCACGTTCTCGCGCTCCCAGCCACGCACAACCTTGTAGCCCACGGGGCTCAGGAAGACCTCGCACAGCAGCTCGGCGACGGCGCCCGTCAGCGAGCACATAATGACCTGCACCCAGGTCCAACCAAAGAACGTGTGGCTCACCACAATGGCAAAGACCAGGTTGTCGACAAACTGACCGATGCCCGTAGACACATAGGAGCGGAAGGCAAAGCTCGCAAAGTTATTCTTTTTGAGCATGCGGCCGAGCGACTGGTTGAGCGTGGAGTTAACCACGGCAGAAACGAGCATTGCCAGCGAAGAGCCCAGCACCACGTACCAGGTGCCGCCGATGGTGGCGTTAAGGGCGGCGTTGACCTCGATCATACCCGTGTCGTAGTAGGCACCCCACATGCCGGGCGTGAGCGAGCACGCCCAAAAGCACAGGCTCACGGCCAGGTTGACCAGCAGCGCGAGGATAGAGATTTTGATGGATGCCTTGGCGCCAAAGCGCTTGCAGATCATGTCCTGGCACAAAAACGAAACCCAGCTCACCACAAAGCCGCAGTCGAGCGCCAGATACGGCAGGCTGATAAGCTCTTTGTTGGCCAGCAGGTTCATCATGATGACGCTCACGAAAAACAGCGAAACCGTTGCCGCGGGAATGCTCCGCAACAGGACCTTGTAGTCCTCCATGACCTTCTTGATCATTATGTACTCCTTTGGTTTTAGGTTTAACGAGCAGGATATCGGACCCGAACTGCTCGGCCGCCCCGGTCTTGAGGCAACGGTGGGTATGATAGCCGCTCACGCAGCCGCAGGCAAGCAAACGGCGCGGCAGCCCCGCAAGGCCACCGCACCGACGCGCTAAAAGGCTACGTTGCCAAACTCCGACAGGATAAGGTCGGGGTTATGGTCGGTCGCCCAATCCACGTTCCAAGGACTCGTGAACAGCAGCAGCTTACCGCCGCGCATATCCTCGACGCGCAGCGTGTCGCGCGTGAGCGAAAGGCCCGGGATATCGATGGTGTCGGGGTCGTTCTGAATCCAGCGGATGTCCGTATAGGGCAGCGGCTGGCGACGAACCTCAACACGGTACTCGGCCTTGAGGCGGCGCTCGAGCACCTCAAACTGCAGCACGCCGACCACGCCCACGATGACGCTCTCCATGCCGGCACCCAGCTCGCGGAAGATCTGGATGGCACCCTCCTGGGCAAGCTCCTCCATGCCCTTCACAAACTGCTTGCGCTTGAGCGTGTCGACCTGCGTAATGCGAGCGAACATCTCGGGGGCAAACGTCGGGATCTGCGGATACTGCACGTGGCGCTTGCCGGAGCACACGGTGTCGCCGATGCTAAAGATACCCGGGTCGAACAGGCCCACGATATCGCCCGCGTACGCCTCGTCCACGATGGCGCGGTCATCGGCCATCATCGACGTGCCCGTGGCAAGCTTGAGCTTGCGGTTGCCCTGCACGTGGAAGGCGTCCATGCCGCGCTCGAACTTTCCCGAGCAAATACGCACAAAGGCGATGCGGTCACGGTGGTTCTTGTCCATGTTGGCTTGGATCTTAAACACAAAGCCGCTAAAGTCGTCGCGGCAGGGATCGACCGGCTCGCTGGTGAGCGTATCGGTATAGGCGCGCGGCGTCGGGGCCAGACGCAGGAACTCCTTGAGGAAGGGCTCCACGCCAAAGTTGGTGAGCGCCGAGCCAAAGAACGCCGGGCTCAGCTTGCCGCAGGCCACGGCATCCAAGTCGAGCTCGTCGCCGGCGCCATCGAGCAGCTCGATGTCGTCCATCAGGTTCTTATGGTTCTCTTCGCCAATAAGCTCGTCCATGGAAGGATCGCCCAGCTCGGCCTCAACCTCGGCGACCTTCTTGGTGGCATTGGCGTGGCCGTCGCCCTCAAAGGCGATAACGCGACGGGTCTGGCGGTCGAACACGCCGCGGAAGTTGCGGCCGCTACCGATCGGCCAGTTCATGGGATACGTATTGATTCCCAGGACGTTCTCGATCTCTTCCATGAGCTCAAACGGATCGCGAGCCTCGTGGTCGAGCTTGTTCACAAAGGTGAAGATGGGAATGTGGCGCAGCGTACAGACCTTAAAGAGCTTTTTGGTCTGGGCCTCGACGCCCTTGGCGCCGTCGATGACCATGACTGCGGCGTCGGCGGCCATAAGGGTACGGTAGGTATCCTCCGAGAAGTCCTGGTGGCCGGGGGTATCGAGGATGTTGACGCAGGCGCCGTTGTAGGTGAACTGCAGCACCGAGGAGGTAACGGAAATGCCGCGCTCCTTCTCGATGTCCATCCAGTCCGAGACGGCATGCTTGGCCGAGCTCTTGCCCTTGACCGAGCCGGCGGTCTGGATGCTGCCGGTATAGAGCAGCAGCTTCTCGGTAAGCGTGGTCTTACCGGCGTCCGGGTGGCTGATGATCGCGAATGTGCGGCGCGACGAGATTTCATCCGACAGGCTTGCCATGCGGATCCTTTCTTGCATTGAGTGCATTACGTCGTTGTAACCGTACTATTGTAGCCGCGAAATCTCGCTCTAGGGCGCCTATCAGGACAAATTCATCAGCCGAGCTCGCCGTGCACCGGGCAGCCGCCTCAAGGATCGTCTCAATCTGTAACAGTAAGACGGGTTTTGAGCCCCTACCTGTTACAGATCAAGACAAACTGGCAGGCCCGCCGGCACAATCTCAATCTGTAACATCTAGCCGCGCAAATCGACTCTTACCGTTACAGATCAAGACAAATAGGCAGGCGGGCAAATAACATCTCAATCTGTAACAGCAAGCAACCCAAAACGGACCTAGGTGTTACAGATTGAGATTGTTTTGGAGCAAGCGCGGCGCCGGCGGTCTATTCCACATTTAGCTCTTGCGTAACTGTGCATAGTGTATATATACTGTGCTTACCGGTTATATACACGTGTAGCCCAACAGCTAAGGAGCCGCTGTGGACATCATCCTATCCAATTCGAGCGACAAGCCCATCTACGAACAGATATCCTCGCAGGTCAAAGCTCAGATCCTTTCGGGCGCGCTCGCTGCGGGAGCCAAACTCCCCAGCATCCGTGCACTCGCGAGCGATCTTGGCGTGAGCGTCATCACCACCAAGCGCGCCTACGCCGACCTGGAGCAGCTCGGGTTTATCTGCACCGTGCAGGGCAAGGGCTGCTTTGTCGCCGAGGGCAACCAAGAACTCTTGCGCGAAAACCAGCTCTGCCATATCGAAGAGCTGCTCGCACAGGCAGCAACGCAAGCCGAAACCCTGGGCGTCACGCGCGACAAGCTGCACGAGATGCTCGACCTGGTAGCCCCCGAAACCATGCAGTAGCCATCTGCAAGAAAGGCTATACCATGCAATATTTGCTAGAACTCAAAGGTGTATCGCGCCGCGTGAGCGACCGCTTTTCCCTCCACGACGTCACGCTTGCCGTGGAGCCCGGCCAGATCGTTGGCTTTGTGGGCGCAAACGGCGCCGGCAAGACAACGACCATTCGCGCCGCGCTTGGGCTTATAAAGCTCGATGCCGGAGAGGTGCACCTGTTTGGGCAGCACCGCGACGCTAACGCACCCGACGAGACGCAGTGCCACCTGCGCTCCCGCATCGGGCTTGTCCTGGACACGTGTCCCTTCCCCTCCACGCTCAAGGTGGGCGAGGTCGAGGCGCTCGTAGGCTCGGCATACCCCACGTGGGACCGCGAAACGTTCGCCAGTCTCATCGACCGATTTGGCCTCGATCCCAAAACGAAAGTCAAGGACCTCTCCCGCGGCATGGGCATGAAGCTGCAGCTCGCCTGCGCACTCAGCCACAATGCCAAGCTGCTCGTTTTGGACGAAGCCACTGCGGGCCTCGACCCCATGGCGCGCGAGGAACTGCTTGACGAGCTGCTCGCCTTTGTTTCCGACGGCCAGCGCAGCGTGCTGCTCTCGAGTCATATTACGTCCGACCTCGATCGCGCTGCCGACCGCGTCATCTGCATCGATAACGGCTCGATTGTGTTTGACCTGCCGCGCGAGGACATTACCGACCGAGCCGGCATCGCCCACTGCACCCAAGCACAAGCGTCCGAGCTCATGGCTTGCGTCGAAGGCGCCCGTGCCGCCCACCACGCCTATAGCGTTGACGTGCTCGTGCCCAACCGTCGCGAGGCGCTCGAAGCCTTCCCCGAGATTCCCTGCGACCGGGCAACCATTGATGACTATCTTCGCCTCATGCTGAAAGGGGCTTCGAAATGAAACGCGCCTTTATGTCTGAGCTCGCCATCGTCCGCACGCTTATCCCGAGCATCGCGGGCGTCGGCCTGTTCATCTTCGTCGTACTGACCCTCGCCAACGCATCGGATGGCGATGCCAGTATGAGCGCCGGCGCCTGCGCGGTCAGTGCCATGTCGCCCATCGTGGTCATGAACTCGCTGGCCGGCTACGACAATCAAAACGGATGGGAGCGCTATCGGGCAACGCTGCCCCTCTCGCGCAAAGACATCATCTGCGCACGTTACCTCTGCATTGTTGCCTTCTCGGCCATCATGGCGTGCGCGACCGTGCTTTTGAGCACCATCACTCTTCCGTTCTTCGATCACACGGGCATGCCCTCGACGGGACAGATCGTCTTTGAGACCACAATAGCCTCCGCCGCATCGATGCTCATCTCCCTCATGATGGTGTTTCTGGCACAGCCGCTGTTCTTTCGATTTGGACACATGGAGGCGCTGCGCCTATCCCTTGGCCTGTTTGCCCTGTTTGGCTGCGGCACCATGGCAATGCTGAGTTCCTCCAACCCCATCAGCAACTGGCTCATGTCGATTGCCGGAGCGAATCCCGATCCCGCCGTTCTTGGCTGTCTGTGTGCAGGAATTGCCGTACTGGCGCTCGCGCTATGTGCAATCAGCTGCACCGTCAGCACCAAGGTTTATCGAGTACGCGATTTGTAGCCATACGAAACTTGACCCACGTAGGCCACAATCGGTCGCAATCGCCCATCCGCAAATCCATGGCAAACGGCATGTCCTCGGCGTGCGCCACCGTACTACTTGCGCAGCGGTTTGGGCAGCGGAATGCCTGCCGCAATGACGGCGGCGATGATCATGCAGACGATACCCTTGAGCGGGAAGCACATGAGCAGCAGGCCCACGACCATGACGGGCTGACGCATGACGGCGCCCATCGTCGAGGCGGTGCAGACGGCGACGCAAAAGACCGGATCTGCGCCGGTGAGGATGGCAAGGCCATAGCCCAGGCTCACACCCGAGAAGATAACCGGGAAGAAGTGGCCGCCGCGCCAACCAAGGTTGATGAGGGCGGGTGTCAGCATGGCCTTAACAAGACCGGTCGCGATAAGCACGCCAGCGGGAATGGTCAGATAGGTTTCCATGAGCACATCGGCCTGGGTCTCGCCGGCAAACATGGTGTAGGGCAGGACCGTGCCACAGATGGCGAGTGCCAGGCCGGCCAGCATGGCCTTGACGACCGGGCGCTCCCCTATTGCATGGGACAGTGCCTCGCTTGCATGCTCAGAGACAAAGTACAGCCAACCGCATACGGTGCCGACCAACGCCAGCGGAATGAGCCAGACAAGTTCCAGGTTACCCACCTGGGCGGCCTCGAACCTGGGCATGCCCATGCCGCCGCCCATAAGCTGGCCGAGCAGCAGATAGGTGCCCAGACCGCCGGCAATCGCGATGCCGTAGACCACGGTCTTTTGCGCCTTGGGCAGCTTGATGGTGATCTCATCGGACGCGGAGTCCTCGCCAGCGCCCTGGCCGTCGGCGCTACCGGCGAGCGGCGCCACAAAGCCAAACACGGGCGCGGTAAAGAGCGCCGTCAACGCGGCCTGGGTACCCAGCAGCGTAAGCTCCCTAAACTCGGCGCCGAAGCGACGCATGCGGTCGCCGACCCAGCTGCACAGGCCCGCGATAACGCCGGTCAGGCCGGCCTCCGGTCCAATACTTCCACCAAACAGCAGCGGCAGCAATGCCGCGAGCGAAAGCTTGCCCAGGTTGTCGTACGGGTAGCGACCGTCTTGTTTAACCTTGGCCATCACCTGGTTGAGGTCGTCGGTCTTGGTGCCCGTCATCTTTTCGTACAGACCGATCAGCAGGCCGCCCAGCAAGCAGACAAAAAACGGGTACGGCAAAAACCCGAACGGACCACTTGCGAGCTCAGGCGAAGCGACGCCCAGCATATGCGGAATCTCGGTCCATAAATAGTCGATACCGTGCTCCATCGCAAAGAAGAACAGCCAGACCGCGGCGCCCGCAAACGCACCGGTCACAGCCACGCTCACTAAAAACAGCGCACGGTTTTTGGGTTTTGCAAGGTTGTCCATCGGGACCTCCCGTGGTCAAAATCGACAAAGATACGTTTTATTGTAGAGCGAGCGTTGCCCGAACGAGCCAACCGTCTGCGCCGCAAACGGCACCATTGGGAGTCATAGCGGGGCAGGCTCAAGACTTATCCGTTAATAATCGAGGCAATCTCGCGCAAATCGTCGGCAAAGTAAATGCCTTGCTGGCGCCTCGGACTCGAAAGCCCCTTATCAATCATGTGCTCGAGCAGCGCCTTAAGATCGTTGTAGTAGCCCCCGAGGTTGTACAGGATGCACGGCGCATCGAGATGCCCCAACGACACGGCGGACATGACCTCGGCAATCTCCTCAAGCGTGCCCGTCCCACCGGGAAAGGCGATGAAAGCATCGCCGAGCTCGATCATCTTGGCTTTGCGCTCGGCCATGTCACTCGTCACGATGAGGTCGTCGATACCGTCATGTTGAAACTCGGCCTCGATAAAAAAGCTCGGTTCAACACCCGTCACGTGTCCACCTGCCTCGAGTACGCTATCGGCGAGCGCACCCATCAGACCCGACTTGGACCCGCCGTATACCAGCGCGTGTCCGTTGGCGCCAATCCAGTTGCCCATCTCTTGCACTGCAGGCAGAAACGCTGGGTCGTTACCGACACTGGCGCCCAGGTATACCGTGATATTCATATTCAGTCCCCCTCGTCGTGACGCGCGGCGCCCCCTCTAGCGCTGGCGTCGGCGATACTCGCGCACGCGACGCGAAAGATCGGCGAGCTCGTCACGATCGAGCTCTTCCAAATGCTCAAGATCGTCCATAAAGCGCGCCATGGTGTCCTTTTGGCGCATCTTGATGAGCGTATTGCAGTAGTTCACTGCCACGCCCGTGAGCATGGCGATATAGAAGATGCTGATAACGCTCAAAATGACGGTAATGCCGCGGGCAACCGGTGTTTCGGCCGGAATGTCGCCAAAGCCGATGGTCGAGACCGTCTCAAAGCTAAACCAAAGCCCATCGCCCAAGGTGAGGGTCGTGGGCTCGGACAACCAGACGGCCGTCGAGCACAGCAGATAGAAGACGAGAAACAGGCCCGTGATGCGTGCAAAGCCAGCCTGGCGCAACACGTCGGCAAGCGTCCTCAACTTGTTCATCGCGACCCCTTTTCCCAGACGCCCAATCACATTCGAACGGTATTGTCCCACGCCTCCCCCGCAAACGGAACTAGTCATTGGGTAACTAGTCATTGGGGACGTTCTTGTTTGACTAGTCGTTTAAGAACGTCCCCAATGACTACCCAACCGGCAGTTACTTTTGCGCCGGCAGAATGGGACTGTCCCCAAGTGCCGGGCGGGACCGTTTGGCGGCTCAACTGCCGACTAAGCATGCTGAGCTGGTATCCTTATGCGGTATTGTCTCGAGTCGTTAGGATTGCATGTGAGAGCCGCCGCTGTCCTTCGTTCAGTTATATATCGCACCCTAGCCGTCGCGGTTGCCGCACTCGCCGTACTGAGCGCCACCGTGCCCGCGCCCGCCTTTGCCGCTGACTCAGACCAGCAGGTCAAGACAGTCCGCGTTGGCTGGCTCGTCAACAATGCAGGCTTCCAGGAAGGCACGCCGGGCGAGCGCCTCTCGGGATGGGGCTACGAGTACCTCCAGACCCTCTCGTATTACACGAAGGGCTGGCAATACGAATACGTCTCCGGCACCTTCACCGAGCTTATGGACATGCTCGAGGCGGGCGAAATCGACCTCATGCCCAACATCTCCTACTCCGAGG
>CAKTWK010000016.1 GCA_934630735.1 uncultured Collinsella sp.
GGACGGAGGAGCCCCCGCAGCGCGAAGCGCGCAGCGGGGGCTCCGACATGTCCGAGGACGATTTGGGAGGTAACCCTGTGCGCGGCCGGACAGATCCCAAAGCCCGCCATGCTTCTTATGTGCAGCAAAGGCAATCCTGCTAAAATACAAAGCGCTCATGTAGTTTAAACGCACGACGATAAGGAGCACCAGTGGGTAACCACTTCCGTACCTCCGGTGCGGGCGATGAAGCCCCCAAGACGCAGCCGAGCGTCGCGGGCAGTCGTTTCGCCACTCCGGATTCAGAGGATCAGCTGTTTAGCCCGATCCCCGCACAGCCGGCAGATCAGGCACAGCCGGCGGCAGATCCCTTTGCCTACAATCCCAACAACGATGTTGCGCTTTCCGGCACGGCTGGCTTTGAGCCCGTTCAGACGGTGACCGCCCGCGTGGCTCAGCCTCAGACGAGCGCTGCCACGCCGCAGCCTACCATGGCCGGCATCCCCGACCCCATGGCCCCCGCGGCTCCCGCGCCGCAGCCCGCGCAGTCCGGTCTTTTTGCCGGCATTCCCGACCCCACGCAGCCTGCGGCTCCCGTGGTCGAGCGCGATCAGGCCGCCGAGGTCGCAAGCCTCGACAATGCGCTCAACAACCCCGACTTCACGTCGGTGTTTGCGCCCATCGACCCGCAGGCCAGCCGCAAAAAGATGGCCAAGCAGGCCGGTGTCGAGCCCGTCATCCTTATGGAGCACGTCACCAAGATCTATCCGGCGCAGCCCAACAAGCCCGCACTCGACGATATCAACATCGAGATCTATCCGGGCGAGTTCGTCTTTTTGGTCGGCCACTCCGGCTCGGGTAAGACCACGCTGCTGTCGACGCTCAACCGCGACGTCAAGCCCACAAGCGGTCGCATTTTGGTCGCCGGCCAGGACCTCATGAAGATCAAGAACCGCAAGGTCCCGTTCCTGCGTCGTCAGATTGGCGCCGTGTTCCAGGACTTTAAGCTCCTGCCGCAAAAGACCGCCTACGAAAACGTGGCGTTTGCCCTGCAGTGCATCGGCAAGCCCAAGGGCGTCATCCGCAGCCAGGTGCCCGAGGTGCTGCGTCTGGTCGGTCTGGCCGACCAGATGGACTCGCTGCCCGATCAGCTTTCCGGTGGCGAGCAGCAGCGCGTGGCCGTTGCCCGCGCTATGGTCAACCGTCCGCCGCTGCTTATCTGCGACGAGCCCACGGGCAACCTCGATCCGGCGATTTCGCTGGGCATCATGAAGCTGCTCGAGCGCATTAACCGCACCGGTACCACCGTGATCGTCGCTACGCACGACCGCGAGATGGTCGATAGCATGCACCGTCGCGTGATCGCCCTCGAGGGCGGCCACGTAATCCGCGACCAGGAGAGGGGAGGTTACGGCAACTATGGCACCAACTAACGTGGGCTACTCGCTCAAAGAGGCAATCAGCCACTTCTTCCGTAACTGGACCACCTCGCTCGGCGCCGTCATCACGATTTTCCTTTCGCTGTTTATCATCGGCCTGTTCATTATGGGTTCCGCGATGCTGAACTCCGTGATCGGCACCGTCGAGGATCAGGTCGTCATCAACGCCTTTATTAGCGATGACGCCGACCAGGCAGATGTTCAGGCCTTCGAGGCCGAGCTCAAGACGTGGAGCAACGTCAAGTCCGTGACGTACAAGGACAAGGACGACGCGCTGGCCGAGTACACGAGCAAGATGTCGGGTAACGCCGACGCTACCATGAGCGCGCTCGACGGTCAGAACCCGCTGCCGGCTTCGTATGCCATCGAGATGGACGATCCGTCCATGGTCGAGAGCACGGCCCAGAAGCTCAAGAAGAACGCCGATTTTCAGAAGATCGCGGACGACGGCGACGTTAACGCGAGCGTTCTGTACGGCCAGGAGGAAGTGAGCCGCCTGTTCCAGGTGACGAACTACATCCGTATCGCCGCTGTAGTGCTCGTCGGCCTGCTGACCTTTATCGCGTTCATTTTCATTAACAACACGATTCGCCTGTCCATTACGGCGCGTCGTCGTGAGATCGCGATCATGCGTCTGGTGGGCGCAAGCAACGGCTTCATTCGCGGGCCGTTCATTACCGAGGGCGTGCTGCAGGCCATTTTGGGCTCGCTGCTTTCCATCGGCGTGCTGGAGCTGCTGCGTAACCTGATGGTTCCGCGTTTGCAGGAGAGCATCGGCTGGATGTCGTTTGCGCTGCCGATGCAGTACTACCTGGTGACCTACGCCGCGCTGATTCTGGTCGGCGTCATTATCGGTCTCTTTGGTTCCGCCATCGCCATGCGCCGCTATCTGCGCGTGTAGGCGTGCTTGGAATTCGTTCCTTCAACGGGTCGTCTCTTTTGGGGGCGGCCCGTTTTTTGTCCCCTAGGGATCATTTGGGTAGACTCTTGGGGTGTAAACGGCCATCGATAGTAAGGAGGCGCCATGGGGCGCAATAACAAGCATAAGCGTGGAGCTCGCAATAAGCGCGGGCCGGTGCGCAGCGAGCGTCGCCCGAGTCTGACCGGACGTGTGCAGCTCCATGAGCATAGCGCCTACGTTGTAACCGAAAACGGCGACTACAAGGTCATGGGCCGCGGCAAGCGCGAGATTATGGACGGCGATACCGTTGCCGTGAGCATTAAGAACAGCCCGCATGGCGAGCGACGCGCCGTAATCGAGGGCGTCGTCGAGCGTGCGGCCATTAGTGTGGTGGGCACGTACCAGACCGCCGGCCCGCTCGGGGTGATCGAGCCGCTTGATTCTCGCCTTAAGGCCGATTTCTTTATTCTGCCGGAGGACACCTCGGCGGAGCGCTTGGGTGTTCATCCGGGCGATGCGGTCGTCGCGCGCATTCTGACATATCCGACGCGTCTGGAATCGGGCACCGTGACGATCGAGCGCCGTATTGGCGGCGATGATGCGCCCGATTTGGGCGTTCAGTATGTGATGGCGCGCTATGGCTATACCGATACGTATCCCGAGGCCGCGCTAGCCGAGGCCGAGGCACTTTCGCTCGATGTGACCTCGGCGCTCAAGGACCCGCTCCGCCGCGACCTGCGCGACCGCTTTGTTATTACGATTGACCCGGTCGACGCGCGCGACTTTGACGACGCCATTTCGCTGGAGCGCACGCCCGAGGGTGGCTACAAGCTGGGTGTCCATATTGCCGACGTTTCGCACTATGTCGCCTGGGACGGATATATCGATCTGGAAGCTCGCCATCGCACGACGTCGGTGTATCTTGCCGATCGCGTGCTGCCCATGTTGCCCGAGCGCCTGTCGAACGATTTGTGCTCGCTGCGTCCCGACGAGGACCGCCTGGCGTTTACCGTCGACATTGAGCTCGACGCGCAGGGTCGCGTGCGCCATTACGATCCCTATCCCAGCGTGATCCGCTCGCGCGTGCGCATGGACTACGACGGCGCCGAGGCGCTGCTGGTACGTGCCGGTGCGGTGGAGTATTCGGTGCTGGAGGGCGCCGCCGAGGATGTTGCTGCGGTTGAATCCTCGCGCGAGGAAGCGCTCGGGCGCGGGCTTGCGTGCGAGAAAACCGCCCGCGGCTATAACGTCGACTTGGGGGATTTCCTCGTAGCTGCCAACGAGCTCGCCGAGCTTCGCCGTCGTATTCGTCGCGCACGCGGTTCGGTCGACTTTGATACGGCCGAGATCCGTGCGCTGTTGGACGAGGACGGTGTGCCCGTGCAGATCGTGGCCCGTGAGCGCTCGTGCGCCACGTCGCTGATTGAGGAAGCCATGCTGCTGGCCAACGAGTGCGTGGCGGAGTGGCTGGCCGACCGCGATATCGAGGCCTGCTATCGCGTGCACGACGACCCCAGTCCCGACAGCCTGCACGGTGCCGCCGTGGCGCTGGCACAGCTGGGTATCATCGATGACCGTCGCGCGGCAGGCATTGCTCTGGGAAGCCCCGACGAGCTGCAGGCGGCGGTTGATGCCGCAGCCGGTACGGCCAACGCGCCGCTCGTCAACACGTTGCTACTGCGCAGTATGCAGCGCGCACTGTACAAGCCGCGCAACGAGGGCCACTTTGCACTTGCCGCGCCGTGCTATTGCCACTTTACGAGTCCCATTCGCCGCTATCCCGACCTGGTGGTGCATCGCGTACTCAAACTGCAGCTGGCATACGAGCAGCTGGGCGGCAAGGACGCCTTGGTGCGTACGCCGCGGCTGATCGGTAAGGGTCGCGAGTCCCTGCCGCGCATCCTGCCGCAAATCTGCCGCGCGTGCAGCGATGCCGAGCGTGCGGCCGACGCCGCCAGCCATGCGACGCAAAAGATCAAGATCGCCCAGTATTACGAGGATCGCCTGGGTGAGCGCTACGCCGGAACGATTTCGTGGGTCAGCAGCATGGGCCTCTTTGTGCGCCTTGATCTGACACAGGTTGAGGGTTTGGTTTCGATCAAGAGTCTGGGCAACGAGTGGTTTGAGTTTGATGAGGACGCGCTCACGCTCACGGGTGCCGACACGGGGACTCGCTACGAGCTGGGGCAGCGCGTGATCATCGAGGTCTCGCGTGTCAACACCACGCGCGGGCACTTGGATTTCAGGCTTATTCATTAGCCGGAATCTGGTGATTCATAGAGAACGGGGCGGTCTTTTGGGGCCGCCTTTTTTGTGCCGGCTCAGTCGTCTTTCCGCTCGCGCGCTTGCGTCTTCCGCCTGCTATAGGGGAGATAAAACCTACCAAAATAAACCTGTCCCTTTTTGGGAGGTTTACGAGAGAGCGGGGATGAGATGACAACGGTGTACGGGTATGCGCGGGTGAGCTCGCGTGATCAAAATCTGAATCGGCAGCTGGATGCGCTGGGCGCCTATGGCGTGGAACCGGCGAATATCTTTGCCGACCATGCGAGTGGCAAGGACTTCGATCGACCGCGGTATCGCGAGCTGCTGTGCGCGTTGGATTCCGGTGATGTGCTGGTGGTACTTTCCATTGATCGGCTGGGCCGTAACTACAGCGAGATCCTTGAGGAATGGCGGTGCATAACCAAAGAGCTCGGCGCCGCCATCGTGGTGCTGGACATGCCATTGCTCGACACGCGCTCCAGAGACTGTGGTGGGTCGGACGTGACGAGTGCGTTGATTGCCGATATTGTTTTGCAACTGCTGAGCTATGTGGCGCAGGTGGAGCGCGAGAACATTCACCGGCGCCAAGCCGAGGGCATTGCGGCGGCGCGAGCGCGCGGCGTGCGCTTTGGCCGGCCCCGCAAGCCCTGTCCCCCGCAATTCGAGCTGGTGCGCGATACCTACGAGGCGGGTGATATCACGCGGAGTCAGGCGGCAAAGCGGCTAGGCGTGTGCGTGGGGACGTTTGATCGCTGGATGCGCGAGATGGAGTAGGGGCGCCACGGTCCTTTGGCGCCCCGATTCGAACATTTTGGATTTCGCTACGGCGGCAACTGCATTTGGGGGTACACTCGCTGCTGCTCAAAAAATGACGGAGGTTAGCCCTTGGCGCGTGTGAAGCACATAGTCGGATGGATTTCGGTTGTCCTGCTGGCCGTGACGCTGGCAAGTATTTGGATGCTGACGGAGCAGAACGTGGAGCAGACGTCGTCGCTCAGCGAGTCCACTGCGCGCGCGGTGGAAGGACGGGCCGCGGACGTGCGGTCCGATGCCGCGCAGGAGTCCCAGGCGGGGGATGCCGCCGAGGGCGCGGATTCAACGATTGCCACCGTTCATCCCGACCCGCTTGCGCCCGTTCGGCTGTGGATGGGTGCCAACATTCGTCGCGTCGCACATACCGTTGAGTTCTTCTTTGTAGGACTGTTTGCCTCGTTGGCGGCGGTGTGCTTGGATAAGCGTGTGTCGCCCACTCGATTGCGGTGCGTGCCCCTCCTGGCCTTTTGCGCCGTCTGCTCTGTCGGTGACCAAGTGCACAAGATCTTTGTTCCTGGCCGTCATTTCGACATGATCGACCTGGGCTTCGATGCCGCGGGTTACGTTGTCGCCATGCTGTTGGTGCTGTTGGTCTCCGCATGGGTGCACCACGTGACACGCCCCATTGGCGCCCATGCGAGGCGCTAGCCGGTAACAAACCCGTTTCTGATAATGCGACCTTGTTGAATTATTTTGTGTCGCGCGTATTTCCGAGCGGTCGGATTTGAGGGGCGAGCGGTAGAACGCTCGCCCTTTGTGCGCCACGATGCGGCACAATGTACCGCAAAAGCTGTTTGTATCCGGTACGAATCGTTCGTTGGTCTTTAATTCTTCTCAACGGAGGTGTTTGAGATGGCAAACGGATTGCTTTTGCGGCTTCGCGAGCGTGAACTCAGCGCGAGCCCGGCGGAACGCAATGTCATCGCATATGTAAGCGCTCATCCGCATGAGGTGGTCGGGCTGTCCGTCCGCAGTCTTGCCGATGCCACGTTCTCCTCGCCCTCGAGCATTTTGCGTTTTTGCAAGCGTTTGGGTTTTGCGGGCTACAAGGAGTTCCAGCGCGAACTGATTGCTGAATTGGCGCTCTTGGGTGACAAGAAAGACGTTGCCCTCGAGGACATCTCCATGGATGACAGCGTCGAACGTATCGTGGGGAAGGTGATGAAAAGCAACGTGCGTACGATCGAAGCGACGGCGCGAACGCTCGATTACACCGTTTTGGAGCGATGCGCGGCCCATCTTAAGCGGGCACGCGCGGTCAATCTGTTCGGTATCGGTGCCTCTCGTTTGGTCGCGCACGATCTGGCGCAAAAGCTCATGCGTGTCGACAAAGAGTGCCATCTGTACGACGACTGGCATGATCAGCTCCTGTGTGCCAAGAACATGCATGAGGGCGATATGGCAATCGCCTTTAGCTACTCGGGCTTGACGCAAGAGGTGCTGGACTGCACTGCTGAGGCTCAACGTCACAACTGTCTCGTTGTGGCCGTTACCAAAGTAGATGGATCGTCCAAGCTTGCCACCATGGCCGATGCCGTGCTCGGCGTTGCTGCAAGCGAGCCCTTGGTCCGCAGCGGTGCCATGGCCTCGCGTATGGCCCAGCTTATGGTTGTCGATGCCCTGTACGCTGCTTACGTTGCCAGCGACTACGAGCGGGCGACGCATGTCATTAAGCAAAACTACATCGAGAAACAGGAAAGATGAGGTGAATGAAATGCTCGATTTAACAAAATTCACGACCGAACAGCGTAATCAAAGGTCAATGGACCTCGATACGATGACATCGCTGCAAATCGTCACGACGATGAATGATGAGGATCTTCGTGCCGTCCGGTCGGTCACGAAAGTGTTGCCCCAGGTTGCCACAGCAATCGACTGGGCTGCTGAGGCACTCGAGCGCGGCGGGCGCGTCTTTTACATGGGCGCAGGCACCAGCGGTCGTCTGGGCGTACTCGACGCTTCGGAGTGTCCGCCCACGTTTGGCGTGTCACCCGATCTGATCGTCGGGCTCATTGCCGGAGGCGAGACGGCGTTTATCAAGGCCGTCGAAGGCGCCGAAGACAGCGAGGAGCTTGGCGCGAGCGACCTGCGGGAGCGTGGACTCTCGGATAAGGATCTTGTCGTTGGCCTGGCGGCAAGCGGTCGTACTCCCTATGTGGTGGGCGGCCTTGTGTACGCCAAAGCAACTGGGTGCAAGACCATCGCAATTGCCTGTAACCAAGGGTCGAAGATCGGGGAGAGCGCGGATCTTGCCATTGAGCCCGTGCCCGGTCCCGAGGTGCTGACCGGCTCAACGAGGCTCAAAGCGGGAACGGTCCAAAAGCTCATTCTCAATATGATTTCGACCGGTGCCATGGTCAAGATTGGTAAGGTGTACCAAAACCTGATGGTCGATGTACAGCAGACGAACGAGAAGTTGGTGGTGCGCGGCCAGAACATCGTGATGGAGGCGACCGGCTGCACGCGCGAGCGCGCTGTTCAGGCGCTTGCAGATGCCGGCGGCCACGTAAAAACCGCTATTGTCTCGGTGCTGCTGGACTGCGATGCCGAGCAGGCTGCGGTAGCTCTTGAGCGGGCGCGCGGCCATGTCCGTGCTGCGGTGAGGGGCCATGAGAAGAGCAATGCCGATGCCCAATAGGTGCACGGCGTGAGCAGATATGACATCAAGAAGAGATACCCAATACAAGGAGGAGTTATGACGAACAAAGAGCTGGCTCAAAAGCTGCTGGATCTTTTGGGCGGTAAAGACAACGTGCTGGCAAACGCGGCGTGCATGACGCGCCTGCGCGTGACCGTCAAAGACGCGGGCAACGTTGACACGGAGGGTATTAAGGCACTCGACGGCGTGATGGGCCTGGTCGAGGACGACACGATGCAGATCGTGCTGGGTCCGGGCAAGGTGAATAAGGTGCTCGAGGAATTCTCCAAGCTCACCGGCCTTGCGAAAGGCGTTGCTGACGAGAGCGTAGTTGACGCTGCGGCCACAAACAAGGCCGCGCAGAAGGCCAAGTACGAGTCCAAACCGGTTCAGGCCTTCCTTAAGAAGATTTCCAACGTCTTCGTCGCCTTGCTTCCCGGCATCATTGCGGCTGGCCTCATTAACGGTATCTGCAACGTCATCAATGTCTCGACGGCGGGTGCGCTTGCGGGCGAGTGGTGGTATCAGGGCATTCGTTCCATGGGTTGGGCCCTCTTCGCCTATCTGCCCATTTTGGTGGGCTATAACGCGGCGCGCGAGTTTGGTGGCTCCGCTGCACTGGGCGGTATCGCCGGCATGATGTGCATCGCCAACAGCGCCATGCCCCTGCTTGCGCCTGGCGCTGCTGATCCTGCCGCTGCCATTCTGCTGCCGCTCACCAATGCGCAGTACAACCCCGCAGCGGGCGGCATGATCGCGGCTCTCATCGCTGGTGCGTTTTTCGCCTGGATGGAGCGTCAGATTCGCAAGGTCATGCCCAACGCGCTCGATACGTTCCTGTCCCCGCTGCTGGTGCTCATCATCGGCGCCTTTGCTCTGATGCTTGTCATCCAGCCGGTTGGCGCTTGGCTGACGGCCGCGATCTTTAGCGTCCTCACCTTTATCTTCGAGAAGCTGGGCGTCCTGGGCGGCTATATCCTGTCGGCAGGCTTCTTGCCGCTGGTGTCCGTCGGCCTGCATCAGGCGCTCACGCCGATCCACGCTATGCTCAACGATCCCGACGGCGCTACCAAGGGCATCAATTACCTGCTGCCCATCCTTATGATGGCTGGCGGCGGCCAGGTCGGTGCCGGTTTGGCGCTGTACTTTAAGACCAAGAACGCCAAGCTCAAGAAGTATGTCGCCGAGTCCATCCCCGTTGGCATCCTGGGCGTGGGCGAGCCTCTGATGTATGCCGTTACGCTGCCGCTCGTTCGTCCGTTTGTGACGGCCTGCCTGGGTGCCGGATTTGGCGGCGCGCTTGCAGCGCTGCTTCACATCGGCACGGTTTCCCAGGGTGTTTCCGGTCTGTTTGGCCTGTTGATCGTCGTTCCTGGTCAGCAGCTCGGCTACGTTGCCGCTATGCTGCTTGCCTATGTCGCCGGCTTTGTCCTGACGTGGTTCTTTGGCGTGGACGAGCAGAAGATCAACGAGTTTTTTGGCGAGTAGCCTGATACTGCGCGCTATGTCATTCGAACGTCTTGACGTGCCGCAGATCTCTTGATGCTATGGTTGTGCCGGCGGGGCTAACTGCTCCGCCGGCCTTTTTTAAAGGAGCGTTGAAGCGTGAAAACGGGTATTTCGATTTATCTTTCCAGCCCTCTGCAGGATATTGAGCGGACGATTGAGCGTGGTGCCGCGGCGGGTGCGCGCTATGCGTTTACCTCGCTGCATATTCCCGAGGATGGGGGAGCGGCGTATGCCGATAAGGTTCGCCAGGCGCTGTCGCTGCTTTCCGCTCGCGGTATTGCGCTCATTGCCGATGTGGGGCCGCGAACGTGCGATTTGCTCGGGCTTGAGCGCATCGAGGACTTGCGCGATTTGGGACTGGAATACCTTCGTTTGGACTATGGCTTTAGTGCCCAGCGGGTCGCGGAGCTGTCCGGTGTATTTCGCATTGTGGTCAATGCATCGACAGTGAGTTCTGATGAAATCGCATCGTGGCGAGAAGCCGGTGCCGATGTGACTCGTTTTGCCGCCTGCCACAATTTTTATCCCAAGCCTTATACCGGTTTAGCTCTTGAAGATGTTGCTCGGACGAATCTTCGTCTTGCGGCGCTCGGCTTCGAAATCATGGCTTTTGTGCCGGGCGATGCCAACGTTCGCGGGCCGGTGTTCGAGGGACTGCCGACGGTTGAGGCGCAGCGCGGTCGCGCGTCAAAGGTTGCCCTCAACATGCTTGAGCTCGCACATGGCGCCGATTGCGACATTGTTTTGGTCGGCGACCCCGATCTTTCGGATGCGGGTTGGGCACAGTTTGCTCAAGTTTCTGCCGGATACGTGGATTTGCAATGCGAGCTTGAGTCCGGCTATGCCTATGTACGTGGGCAGATTCATCATGACCGGCCCGATTCGAGCACCCTCATCTTTAGGTCTCAGGAGTCGCGCACGACGCTTAAGCCAGATTCCGTGCCGGCGGATACTGGTGCCGGCCTGCCGCGAAAGACGGGGTCGATCGCTGTGAGCAATAGCGGCTATGGGCGCTACGAAGGCGAGCTTGAGATTTCGCGGGTCGATCTTCCCGGCGACGAGCGCATGAACGTTGCGGGCCATATCACGTCCGAGGCAATGGAGCTGCTGCCGTTCATCAAACGCGGATTTGGGGTACGGTTCGTTCAGCGTGTGGCCCGTGGGCTACAATTGCCCCATCATGCGAAGGCGCCTCGTATG
This sequence comes from uncultured Collinsella sp., assembly GCA_934630735.1. Taxonomy (GTDB): domain Bacteria; phylum Actinomycetota; class Coriobacteriia; order Coriobacteriales; family Coriobacteriaceae; genus Collinsella. The sequence goes on from CAKTWK010000016.1 coordinate 10,745, forward strand.
GTGTGTACCTGCGTTGGCCGATCTATATTCGGAGGATTCCCATGACCGTACTGTTTGTTGAATATCCCAAGTGCTCGACCTGTAAAAAGGCCAAGGCATGGCTGGATGAACATGGGGTTGAGTATATCGACCGCGATATCGTTACGGACAATCCCGCGGCCGATGAACTAGCGACCTGGATTGCTCGTTCGGGGCTGCCGGTGCGACGCTTCTTTAACTCGTCGGGCATGAAATATCGAGAGCTGGGCCTGAAGGCGCGTCTGGATGCGGGTATGACGGACCAGGAGTGCTATGAGCTGCTGGCGACTGACGGCATGCTGGTTAAGCGCCCGCTGCTGGTGGGCGACGACTTTGCGATCCCCGGCTTTAGGGAAGCGGCCTGGGCCGAGGCGTTGCTGTAGCGGCTGCGGAAAGTGTGTCCCGTTTTGAGTGCTGATTCTGGGATGTGCTTTCCGGTTGAGAGCTCTATCGGAAATGACATCCCGTTTCGAGCGCTGATTCTGGGACACGGTTTCCGGTTGGGGGCTCGACGGGAAAGTAGGGACCAGTTTGAGCTTGAAATCTGGGACGCACTTTCCGCCGGCGGGCCTGCCCCAGTCAGTCTTCCAACTGCGCCCATTCGTTTGGGTCGTAGATCTTTACGTGCTTGTCGGGCGTGTCGCTCCAATACTCTTCATCCATAAAGGGCAGGTATGCCTGAATGCCGGGGCAGATAAACGGAATCCGTTGCCGCTGCAGGCGCTCGCGCTGCCGCCGCTCCAGGTTCGTCTCGGATATGACGGTCGGCATGCCGGACAGCTCGACGAGGCTTGCCTGGATGCGCTTGAGGTCGGGGAGCGCCGCATGCCATGACGTCCGCATGATTAAAAATGAGGCGCGGCGGTAGTTTGCCTGCATCACCGTGATGGCGGGGCGCAGTGTGGGATGGATTTTGTCCCGTTCGGGCCAAAGGTCAGCAGTGATCTCGAGGCCCAGGGTCTCCCATAGGTAATCAAGCTCTTCGTCCATGGCGCCTCGATATCCACGCGATCATTGATACTTCGATTGTGTTGCCTGGTGCTATCGTTTTCGCGGTAGAATCTGCCAACGGTTGACGGCTACCGCTCGCGGCGTTTTGCCCTTCGTGTACAGCGGTCGGCTTCACAGGTCCTTCACGTGTTGGCCGTATTTGACTGAATTTCAAAAAAGTCAAAATTGGGGCTTGCGTCACGGCCGGACTTCCCGTATATTTCTTTCTTGCGCAAAGGCACAGCCGAGCGCAGCGATGCAGTCATTGGGATGTCGTCTAATGGCAGGACAGCGGATTCTGGTTCCGTCAATGGGGGTTCGACTCCCTCCATCCCAGCCATTGCATTTGCTACATATGGCCCGTTCGTCTAGCGGTTTAGGACGCCGCCCTCTCAAGGCGGAGATCACCAGTTCGAATCTGGTACGGGCTACCAAAATTGAACGCCCGGGCCTCGTAAGAGACCCGGGTTTTGTGTATTGACCGTATATTCGGCGCCTGCCGTGTTTCGCTCAGATCGAGGAGTAGCCATGGATCTGCCCATCAGCTTGCAAGACATCACGTATGCCGAGAACTATCTGGCGCAGGGCGACCTGGCCACGGCGACGCCGTTGTTGGAGCGTCTGGTTGAGCTCGCCGAGGAGTATATCGATGCCGAGTGCAAGACGGAGGAGAAGCGCCAGTACTTTAGCTTCGATAGCAAGTTTGAGCGTCTGGCCTACCGCCGCGTGGAAAAGGATCCGCGCGAGCTGGTGCAGGTCGAGGTGCCCTTTGATCGCCTGTATTCCGACATGGCGTATGCCTACATTCGCCAGCAGGATTATGTGAGCGCTCGTAATGCCCTGATGCAGGCCGTACGCTGGGACCCCATGAACTGCAACTATCGCCTGGATCTGGCCGAGCTGTTCCGTGCGCTCGAGGACAAGCAGGAATGGGCATCGCTCTCGTTCTCGGTACTGGAGCGTGCGAGCGATGGCAAGTGCGCCGCCCGCGCCTACGCCAATCTAGGTCAGTACTTCTTGGAGCCCGAGACCGAGAACGTCTCGGCGGCTGTGGGTTGCGCGCGTCTGGCGCTGCGCTTGGCCCCTGGCGATGCGCATACGACGCGCCTGCTCAACAAGATCCATACTGCCTATCCGGATGCCGCCGATGAGGGCGACGACCACGTGATGGGTGAACTGGCCCTGCAAGGCGTGCCGACCTCGCCTTCGGCCGAGATTGCCATCTGCCTGATTATGTGCGCGACCGATGCCGCAGGCGTCGGCGACAAGCAGGAGGCGACGCGTCTGACGGTGCGCGCCCGCGACCTGGTGGGCGAGGAGGCCTGCGCGGCGATCATCAAGCTGGTGCGCGAGAGCGACGCCGAGCTCAATGCTGAGCGCAAGGCAAAGCGCGAGGCTGCGGGCTCAAACGCCGATGGCGCCAAGGAGGCCGGCGATGCCCAGTAAGCGCGAGCGCAAGCTCATCTCCAAGAATCGCTCGGCACACCACGAGTACTTTATCGATGAGACCTTTGAGTGCGGCATTGAGCTGAGTGGCACTGAGGTCAAGTCGATTCGCGAGCGCGCGTGCCAGATCACCGACACCTTTGCACTGATCCGTGGCGGCGAGTGCTGGCTCGTGGGTCTGCATATTCACCCTTATAGCCATGGTGGCGTGTGGAATCGCGACCCTGATCGCCGTCGTCGTCTGCTGCTGCACCGCAAGGAGATTGACTTTCTCGACGGCAAACTTCGTAACCGTGGTTATGCGCTGGTACCGTTGGAGCTCTACTTTAATACCGACGGCCGCGTAAAGCTGCTGCTGGGCCTAGGCCGCGGCAAGAAGCTTTACGACAAGCGCGAGGATATGGCCAAGCGCGATGTTCAACGCGAGATTGACCGCGCCCTCAAGGAGCGTAATCGCTAGGCGCTCTGTGTAAGTTGCGGTGGAATACGGACTGTTTTGCCTGTTTGAGGGGCTATTCAGTCCCTATTTCACCGCAACTGCGGGCGTCTCATCTTGCTTATACTGTTTTGACACATATGTCTCAAAGGCGGCGTCCGTTATGGGCGTCGCCTTTTTTTGTGGGTACATATATCCATGAGGTTCCAACCCGGGTTAGGGGAGTGATGGTTATGGACAAAACTGCGTTCTTTACCATGCCGAGCGGTCTGTACGTGGTGAGCGCCGCGGCAGACGGGCTGCGCGCCGGCTGCGTCATCAACACGGCGGTGCAGGTGACGTCCATGCCGCCGCGTATTTCGGTTGCCGTGAACAAGGAAAATGTCACGTCTAGCGTTATTGCGTCTGCCAAAGCGTTCGCGCTGACCGTGATCGATCAGACCGCCGACATGCTCTACATCGGTAACTTTGGGTTCCGCACCAGCAGCGATTATGACAAGTTTGCCAAATACGAGACCCGCGAGACGGCTCTGGGCATGCCCTATGTGCCCGAGCACGCGGCGGCGCTGTTTAGCTGCCGTTTGATCGATACCGTGGATGTGGGCACGCATCTACTGTTTATCGGCGAGGTCGAGGATGCCGAGCGTCTGAGCGGCGAGACACCGTTGACCTATGACTACTACCACAAGGTGCTGAAGGGCAAGACGCCGCCCAAGGCTTCATCGTATCAAAGCTAGAAATGTTCTAAAAATACTTGCATTATATTATTGAGAACATATACTAATAGGCAAGTACACCAGCAGTCACGTTCGAGAGGAGAACATCATGGCTGAGGAGAAGAAGACGTATAAGTTCGTGTGCACCGTTTGCGGTTACGAGGTTGAGGTCGATACACCCGAGCTGCCCGAGGATTACGTGTGCCCGGTGTGCGGCGTCGGTCCCGATCAGTTTGAGCTCGTCGAGGAGTAGCTCGCAGGCACACGGCGAAAGCCGAACATAGCTCTGTCCAAGGGCCCCGGTCGGTCATCCCGGCCGGGGCCCTTTTCCTCCGTCCCCAAGGGATCACGGTTGCTGCTAGCCGATCCTGTCTGTCGTAAGTCCGGCCGACCTTTTGTCTCAATCTGTAACATCTAACGACTCAAAACGGGTCTGTCTGTTACAGGTCAAGACAAACCAAAACCGTTTGGCAGAAGATCTCAATCTGTAACATCTAGACACGTAAAACCCCTCTATCTGTTACAGATTGAGACAAACGGAGCTGTCCCTCGGAATGATCTCGATCTGCAACATCTAACGGCTCAAAACGGGTCTTCCTGTTACAGATCGAGACATTTGTCTAGGTAGGTGCCCCGCTCCATTACATCCCTGTCAACAACACGACATCGAGAATCGTCACGATGGCACCAATCCCTACGAGCAGCGCGTTGAGCGGGCGCGAGTTGGCGTATTTGCCCATGACGCGGCGTGAGCTGGTGAGCCGTATGAGCACAAAGACCGTAATCGGCAGCTGAAGCGACAGCAGCGCCTGACTCCAGATGAGACCTTCAAAAGGATTTGGGACGACCAGGCACGCCGTCACTGCGCCGACGAAACAGGCTGTCACCCCGATCGAGGAGTGTCGGTCGTGGATGTCGTATTCCTCGTCGAACATGCCCGCAGTGATGGTGCCTGCCGCCATACCCGCCGTCACGCTACTCGATATGCCCGCGAACAGCAGCGCTACCGCAAAGATGGTCGAGCTCGCCGGGCCCAAGATGGGGGAGAGCGTGGCCGCTGCGACGGCGAGGTCGTCTACGACCATGCCGTGCGCAAAGAAGGTCGTTGCGGCCAGGATGACCATGGCCGAGTTGATTGCCCAGCCCACGCCCATCGAAAAGAGCGTGTCGAAGAGCTCGTAGCGCAGACGCTCTTCGATAACCTGCTCGCCTTGGCCTTCGAAGTGCATGGATTGGATGACCTCGGAGTGCAGAAAGAGATTGTGGGGCATAACGACTGCGCCCAGGACGCTCACGATAATCGTGGCAGAGCCAGTGGGCATGCTGGGCGTGATCCAGCTTGCGGCGGCCTGCGGCCAGTCGACCTTGACCAGCGCAAGCTCGGCCAAAAACGAGAGTCCTACCACGCCTACGAAGGCGATGATCCATCGCTCGGCGCGCTTGTAGGAGCTCGTCATGAGCATCGTCATCGATGCTGCCGCCACGATGACACAGCCCGCACGCACGGGCAGCCCAAAGAGCATTTGAAGGGCAATCGCGCCACCCAGGACTTCGGCCATGGCGGTGGCGATCGTAGCGAGATAGGCGCTGCCGAGTACAGCACGTCCCACGATACGGGGGAGAAAGCGGGTCGTGGCCTCGGCAAGACAGGCGCCCGTGGCGATGCCCAAGTGCGCCGCGTTGTGCTGCAAGACGATGAGCATGATCGTGGACAGCGTGACAATCCACAGCAGCGTGTAGCCAAACTGCGAGCCCGCGGCCATATTTGAGGCCCAGTTGCCCGGGTCGATAAAGCCGACGGTCACGAGCAGCCCGGGGCCGATATGCCGCGCAATGTCGAGCCCGCCATGGCCGCCAGTGCGCGGGGAGCCAAAGTGTTGTTTGAGATGGTTGAGCATGGTGCGCTCCTGTGTATGGGCGGCGTGACGTCGCATCTGGGCCGTGCGGCGCCACGCGTCGGTTTTGGGTTGGGGCTACTTGTGTGCTTTGCCCTGATTGGCCACGGCGTCGATCTTGGCGGCGATGGTCGCCGGGTCGCCGATGTAGCGCTTGTCGAGGACGTTGAAATCGGTGTCGAAGGTGTAGACGAGCGGCACGCCGGTGGGGATGTTGACCTTGAGGATCTCCTCGGGCGTGAGGTGCTCGAGCTTCATGACGAGTGAGCGCAGGGAGTTGCCGTGTGCGGCGATGAGTACGCGCTTGCCGGCGAGCATCTGGGGGCGGATCTCGTCTTCGAAATAAGGCCAGGCGCGGGCGATCGTGTCCTTGAGGCACTCGGTATAGGGCAGCTGATCGGGCGCGACATCACGGTATTGCTCCTGGGTGTGGGGATCGCGCGCGTCGTCCGGTTCGAGTGCCGGCGGGCAGACATCGAAGGAGCGGCGCCAGATGAGCACCTGCTCGTCGCCGTGCTCCGCTGCGGCATCGGCCTTGTTGAGACCCTGCAACGCTCCGTAGTGGCGCTCGTTGAGCTTCCAGGATTTGATGACGGGCAACCACTCGCGATCCATTTGGCCGAGCACGATGTCGAGGGTGTGAATTGCGCGCTTGAGACGCGAGGTGTAGCAGACGTCGAAGTCGAAGCCCGCTTCTTTGAGGGCTCGACCGCCTGCTGCGGCTTCTTCGCGGCCCGTGTCGGTGAGTTCTACGTCGGTCCAGCCGGTGAACAGGTTGAGTTTGTTCCACTCGGATTCTCCGTGACGGATAAGGACAAGTTGCATTGTCTGTCGGTCTGCTCGGTGCGCCATAGGGGCCTCCTTGATCTGGCACGGTGTGCGTGCCGTTTGCTTGACGCCGCAAAGGATACCCGTTTTAGGCTAAAAAGTTAACCAAGACTAACAAAATTGTTGTATTTGAATGGGATGGTGAAAGGGGGCTGCCGAAATGTCTCGATCTGTAACAACTAGGGATGGAAATTGGGCCTAGCTGTTACAGATCGAGACAAACCAAAACCGTCCTGCAGAAAATCTCAATCCGTAACATCTAGGGGCCAAAATCGGCTCCTCCTGTTACAGATTGAGATGTTTGAAGCGGTGAGCTTACAAGCCGAACTTGGGGACTGACGTACACGTTTGATGGCAAGACGTTGATGGCCGGCGTGCGTTACGCGATTGTTTCGAAACGGGTGAGAAACACAACGGGCCGGCGATGCTCATAGTATGCCTATTCAACTGACTGTCTAATATCTAGGGGAGGATTGCGATGCAGGCAGATTCCGCTCAGCAGCAGGGCCTTTATCGCCCCGAATTCGACCACGATGCTTGTGGCATCGGCGCGCTTGCCGATATCAACGGTGAGCGCCATCACCAGATTCTGGACGATGCACTGTCCATTCTGGTCAACTTGGAGCACCGCGGCGGCACGGGACTCGAGAAGAACACCGGCGACGGCGCTGGCATCCTGTTCCAGGTTCCGCATCACTTTTTCCGTAAAGAGGCTCAAAAGTGCGGCCAGATTCTGCCGGCAGAGGGCGACTATGGCGTGGCAATGCTGTTCTTCCCGCAGGACGACAAGGGCGTAGAGGATGCCCGCCGCGTGTTTGAGGAAGGCTGCGCCGAGGCCGGCGTGCCGCTGCTCTTTTGGCGCGAGGTGCCGGTCGACCCGCACGACCTGGGCGAGACGACCCGCGCCTGCATGCCCACCATCTTGCAGGCCTTCCTGGGCCGTCCGGAAGACACGCCCGCCGGCGATACCTTTGAGCGTCGCCTGTACGTGTGCCGTCGCACCATCGAAAAGAAGGCCGACGCCGAGTTTGCCCTGCGCGACAAGATCTTCTACGTGTGCTCTATGAGCTCGCGCACCATCGTGTACAAGGGCATGCTGGTTGCCACGCAGATGCGTCGCTTCTTCATCGACCTCAACGACGCCGCCGTCAAGACGGCCGTGGCGCTCGTCCACTCGCGCTACTCCACCAACACCACGCCCAGCTGGGAGCGCGCGCACCCCAACCGTTTTATCATCCATAACGGCGAGATCAACACCCTCAAGGGTAACGTCAACTGGATTCGCGCCCGCGAACCCAACCTGTACAGCCCCGTGCTGCAGCACGATCTTGAACGCGTGATGCCCATCATCAACCGCGAGGGTTCCGACTCCGCGATTCTGGACAATGTGCTTGAGTTTTTGGTCATGAACGGTCGTCCGCTCACGCGTGCCGCGTCCATGTTGCTGCCCGAGCCGTGGGACCACAACGATAGCCTGAGTGAGGAGCGCCGCGCCTACGACGCCTACCAGTCCATGCTCATGGAGCCGTGGGACGGTCCTGCCGCTATCGCCTTTACCGACGGCCGCACGTTGGGTGCCGCCCTCGACCGTAACGGCCTGCGTCCCGCCCGCTACTATGTGACGCGCGACGGTCGCTTTATGCTGGCAAGCGAGGTGGGCACCATCGAGGTGAGCCCCGAGAACATCCTGACGAGCGGCTGTCTGGGGCCGGGCCAGATGCTCGAGGTCGACTTTGCCCGCGGGCGCGTCATCTACAACGACGAGCTTCGCGCCCGTTACGCCAAGGAAAAGCCCTACCGTGATTGGATTGCCGAGGAGACGCTGACCGTCGACGCACTCGATGAGCCCGTTGCGGCAACGCCCGCCGAGGACGCCGAGGTGCCCGCCGCCGTGCGTATGGCCAAGCTCGGCTATCACTGGGATGACGTCGACGAGGTCGTGCGCCCCATGGCCCAGCAGGGCAAGGCCCCGCTCGCCTCGATGGGCATCGATGCGCCGCTGGCCTGCCTGTCCAAGAAGACGCGCTCGTTCTTTGACTACTTCTATCAGCTGTTCGCTCAGGTCACGAACCCGCCCATCGACGCCCTTCGCGAGCATATGGTCACCTCGACCACGCTCTACCTGGGCAACCACGGCAACCTGCTCGAGGATTCCCGTACGGCCTGCCAGCTGGTTCGCTTGGAGCGTCCGTTGCTGAGCGAGGAGGAGTTTGACCGCATCTGCGCCATCGACCGCGTGGGCTTTAAGACCCGCCGTTTCCGTGCCGTGTACCGCCGCGATGCCGGCGAGGGCGCGCTGCAGGCTGCGCTCAAGCAGCTTGCAGAGGACGTTGAGGCTGCGGTCCGCGACGGCGTGAACATCGTGGTGCTGAGCGATCGTGCTGCTGCGGGCGAGGCGCCCGTGCCGTCGCTGCTCGCCGTGGGCTGCGTGCACAATCACCTGATCCGCGCCGGTGTGCGTACCTTTGCCGACATCGTGGTGGAGTGCGGCGACGCCGTGTCCCCGCACGACTTTGCGGCACTGGTGGGCTACTCCGCGAGCGGCATCTATCCGTACAACGCACATGCGTGCATCCGCGATCTGGCGGCACGCGGCGACCTGGAAGTGACGGCCGAGCAGGGCATCGCCAACTACAACAAGGCTGCGACCGCCGGCATCGTCTCCATCATGTCCAAGATGGGCATCTCCACGGTGCAGAGCTACCATTCGGCGCAGATCTTCGAGGCCGTGGGCTTTACGCCGGAGTTCGTCAACGCGTATTTCGCCGGCACGGTGAGCCGTGTGGGCGGTATGGGTGTCGAGGACGTCGAGCGCGAGCAAAACGAGCGCTACGACGCCGCGCTCGCTATCCTAAGGAGCCCGGCTCCCGATCAGCTGCCCACGTTGGGTCTGACCAAGTGGCGCCCGCTCGGCGGCGAGGATCACCTCATCGATCCGCAGACTGTTTACCTGCTTCAGACCGCCTGCCGTGAGGACAGCTACGACACCTTTAAGGAGTACAGCAGCCGCCTGCACCGCACCGGCCGTGCCGTGCGCCTGCGCGACTTGCTCGACTTTGATGCCAGCGGTCGCACTCCGGTGGCACTCGACGAGGTGGAGCCGGCGCTCGACATTGTCCGCCGCTTTAACACCGGCGCCATGTCGTACGGCTCCATCAGCAAAGAAGCGCACGAGTGCATGGCCATCGCCATGAATCGCCTGCATGGACGCTCCAACTCGGGCGAGGGCGGCGAGGACCCGCGTCGCGAGACCCCGCTGGCCAACGGTGACTCCAAGAACTCCGCCATCAAGCAGGTGGCAAGCGCACGCTTTGGCGTGACGAGCCGCTACCTGTGCAGCGCCTTCGAGATTCAGATCAAGATGGCCCAGGGCGCCAAGCCCGGCGAGGGTGGACACCTGCCCGGCAAGAAGGTCTACCCCTGGATCGCCGAGGTCCGTCAGTCCACGCCCGGCATCGGCCTGATTTCGCCTCCGCCGCACCACGATATTTACTCCATCGAGGACCTGGCAGAGCTGATCTTTGACCTTAAGAACGCCAACCCCGGCGCGCGCGTGTCGGTCAAGCTGGTCAGCGAGGCCGGCGTCGGCACCATCGCCACCGGTGTGGCCAAGGGTGCTGCCGACAAGATCTTGATCAGTGGCCACAACGGCGGCTCAGGTGCCGCTGCGCGCGACTCTATCTGGCATGCGGGTCTGCCGCTGGAGCTTGGCCTTGCCGAGGCCCAGCAGACGCTGCTGCAAAACGGCCTGCGCTCACGCGTGGTGCTCGAGGCCGACGGCAAGCTCATGGACGGCACCGACGTTGCCGTCGCCTGCTTGCTGGGCGCCGAGGAGTTTGGCTTTGCGACCATGCCGCTCATCTCGATGGGCTGCCTCATGCAGCGCGACTGCCAGCAGGATACTTGCCCCGCCGGCATCGCCACGCAAAACTGCCGCCTGCGTCGCGGCTTCCGCGGCAAGCCCGAGCACGTTGAGCACTTTATGCTCTTTGTTGCCGAGCAGCTGCGTGAGGTCATGGCGAGCCTGGGCTTCCGCACCGTCGATGAGATGGTTGGCCATCCCGAGTGTTTGCGCCAGATCGAGGTGCCGGGCAACCGCAAGGCCAACCTGCTGGATCTGTCGCCCGTGCTGGCAAGCGCGACCTGTGAGTTCGGTGCCCATATCCCAGGCGCCGACGGTCGTCACTTCCTGCCGCAGATGGCCGCGGACAGCGAGCTCGACAAGACGCTCGACTCCACGCTGTTCGTGCCCTATACGGCCGATGCCCGTGCCCACTTGCGTCCGATTCGCTTCCGCGCTGATATCGCCAACGTCAACCGTTGCGTGGGCACCATCCTGGGTAACGCGGTGACCAAGGCACATCCCGAGGGCCTGCCCGCCGGCTCCATCACCATCGATTGCGATGGATCGGCCGGTCAGAGCTTTGGCGCCTTCCTGCCGCGCGGCATTACGCTCAACGTGTGCGGCGACGCCAACGACTACTTTGGTAAGGGCCTTTCGGGCGGCGAGGTGTCGGTGTGCCCCAACCCGCATGCGACCTACAAGTTCGACGAGAACATCATCGTGGGCAACGTTGCGTTCTTTGGTGCCACGAGCGGTCGCGGCTTCATTAACGGTCTTGCCGGCCAGCGTTTTGCCGTGCGCAACTCCGGTGCCACCGTGGTGGTCGAGGGCTGTGGCAACCATGGCTGCGAGTACATGACGGGCGGTCTGGCGCTCATCCTGGGCGAGGTCGGGCAGAACTTCGCCGCCGGTATGACGGGCGGCGTGGCCTATGTCTTTGACCAGTACGGCACGCTCGATGCCCGTGTGAACCATGAGAGCGTGGAGCTCAAGGCCCCGACGGCCGGCGAGCTGGCGCAGATTCGCGAGCTCATCCAGGAGCACGTGGACGCGACGCAGAGCCCGCGCGGCATTAAGCTGCTCTACAGCTTTGAGACGATGAGCAAGCACTTTGTGAAGGTCATTCCGACCGAGTACGAGCGCGTGCTGGCGATTGTCGCCGCGGGCGAGGCTGCCGGCAAGACGCATGCGCAGGCCGAGGAACTGGCGTTTGACATCGTGACCGGTCGCGCCGACGCTGCTGATGTTGCCCGCTTTGATGTTGCGGGCGGTGCTGCGGGTGCTGCGCCCGTGGCCGCTACCAGCTCTGTTGCTTCGACCAAGAAGGAGGCGTAAGTGCCATGGGTAAGCCCGGTGCTTTTCTTGATATCGATCGCGTGACCCACGAGCTGCGCCCTGTGGAGGAGCGCAGCCATGATTTTGATCCGCTGTACGTGGAGCTCGATGACGACGCACGTCGCGCCCAGGCGAGCCGCTGCATGATGTGCGGCGTGGCGTTTTGCCAGATGGGCGCGAGCTTTGGCAAGGCACGCCCGAGCGGCTGCCCGCTACACAACCTGATTCCCGAGTGGAATGAACTGGTGTACCGCGGCCGCTGGGACGAGGCTGCCGAGCGTCTGTCGCTCACCTCGCCCATGCCCGAGTTCACGAGTCGCGTGTGCCCGGCGCTGTGCGAGGCCGCGTGCAACCTGGGTTCGGTCGACGGTCAGCCCACGACGATCCATGACAACGAGCGTGCGATCAGCGACCACGAGTGGGCAAATGGCGGTCCGCGTCGCTTTGAGCCGGTGGGGGAGGGCGCACCCATGGTTGCCGTGGTGGGCTCCGGTCCTGCTGGTCTGGTGGCGGCATGGGAACTTGCGCGTCGTGGCGCCCGCGTGACGGTGTTTGAGCGCGACGACCGTCCGGGCGGTCTGCTCATGTACGGCATTCCCAATATGAAGCTCGAGAAGTCCGTGGTCGAGCGCCGCGTGGCGCTCATGCGTGAGCTGGGCATTGTGTTTGAGCTGGGCGCCGATGTGACGGACCCTGCAGTGGCGGCCAAGCTCGATGGCTTTGACGCTGTCGTGGTGGCTGCTGGCGCCCGTGCCCCGCGCGGGCTTTCGGCTGCGAACATTGACGCTCCCGGCGTGGTGTATGCCGTGGACTATCTGACGGCTTCGACTGTGTCGGTACTCGACGGCGTCGAGCCCGCTATTGACGCGCGCGGCCTGGACGTCGTGGTCATTGGCGGCGGTGATACCGGCAACGACTGCGTGGGTACCGCGGTGCGCCAGGGTGCGCGCAGCGTGCGCCAGTTTGAGTTCTTGCCGGCTGCGCCCGATAAACGCGCGGCGAGCAACCCCTGGCCGCAGTGGCCCAACGTTAAGAAGACCGACTACGGCCAGCAGGAGGCTATCGCTGCGATGGGTGGCGAGATGCGTGCCTGGGGCGTGGACACCCTCGAGGTGCTGCTGGACAAGAAGGGTGCGGCTGCGGGTTTGCGCGTGGTCGATCTGGATTGGTCGGCGGGAAAGCCCGAGCGCATTGCGGGCTCCGAGCACGAGGTGCCGGCGCAGCTGGTACTCATCGCCTGTGGCTTTACGGGTCCGGAGCACAGCGTGTTCAACGCTGTTGGCGTGCCCGTTGCCGCCGCTGGCCGTCCGCTGCCGGTGATGGCTGCCGAGGGCTCGCACCTTGCGACCCGTGTCGACGGTGTCGCCGCGGATGCCGCGCCGGTGTACGTGGCCGGCGACGCCCGCAACGGCAGCTCGCTCGTCGTGAACGCCATGGCCGATGCCCTGGCCTGCGCAGCCGAAGTCGCCGAGGCGCTGGAGCTGTAAAGTAGTCATTTAAGAACGTCCCCAATGACTAGTCATTTTTTGTCTAGTCGTTGGGGACACTCTTTGCGAGCGATTTGCTCGTTTGTCGACGTACGGGCGTTCATTTGTCGACTTCTTGGGCTGTGGCCACCTGTTGTTTCTGTGGTGGCTGCGGGCATCTGGCTCAAAAAGCGGGTTGGCTGTCTATGTCTACCTGCGGTTTTGTTGCGGTGCGCTCATTCGGTCAAGTGCCCCGTCAAGTGTTTGGTTAGCATCTGGTTTGCAGTCGAAGGCCTATTTTGCCCGCGCTTGCCTCGGCTGCTCGCCCTCCTCGTAAGCTCAAATTGAGGTCCATCAGTTTGAGGAGGATGCCATGACTGACCAAGTTTTTGACCGAGCACAGCTGGCCGAGGCCGTCGGCAACGATATTGCCGACATGGCTCACTTTTGGATGCTGCGGAAGTTTCAATTTCTGGAGCCGGCGCGTGAGCAGTTCGAGATTATCGTCGATCCGTGGCTCAGCTATTGCGAGGAACCTTCTCAAAACGAAATCATGGCCTACAACATGGCGTTTACCGATTGGCTGCTGTTTGAGCGCCCCTATTACCACGACAAGACGCTGTTGGAGCTGTATGTGGACGAGCCACCGGCGTCAATTTCTCCTGCTTCGCTCGGGCGACTTAAGCAGGTGCGTGACGCGCAGTATTTCTCGCGCTTTGGCATTTTGGACAAGGATCCCGCGGCTGGCATGGTCGTGCTGAAGGACACGCGCACCGACCGTCGCTTTGACGTCTACGACCCACATATCGTGCAAAAGGAGCACTGGAGCGACGGCGCGATTGCGGTGCGACTCGCGTGCGTCGACGATGTCTGGCTGACGGCGGGGCAGCTCTACCTGTATGACATCGCGCGCCTGGGCGACACGGCCGTCGACGGGCCGGGCGCGGTGCATCCCGAGGACCTAGAGGACGGTTTCGACACCTCGTGCATCAGCTTCTTTTTGCGCCTGGTCCGCGACATCATGGGTGCCCAGGGGCGCTACGTAAAGTCGCTCAATATTTACGAGCAGGAATGGGAGTAGGGGATGGGCTGTCGCAGCGCCGCCGCCTGTCTATTTGTCTCGGTCTGTAACGTTTGGCGGCTGCTTGTGCTCGTAATTGTTACAGATCGAGATGAACGCTTGGGCGCCGCTGGTTTGTCTAAATCTGTAACGTTTGGGGGCTTGGAGAACGTCTACCTGTTACAGATCGAGACGTTTGGCACCTAGCTGGAGGAATGTCTCAATCTGTAACATCTACAGGCCAAAACTCGACCTAACTGTTACAGATTGAGACAAAGGTTGGTCGCGGTGCCGAAAGATCTTGATCTGTAACATCTAGCGGCCAAAAGTCGGTCTTCCTGTTACAGATTGAGACAAAGAGGTGCAATGCTGCACGAATGTCTCGATCTGTAACGTTTGGCGGCTGCTTGTGCTCGTAACTGTTACAGATCAAGACGTTTGTCGGCGGCGGCAACAGCGGCGATGGCCCATTTGTCCGATGTGGTGGTGATGAAAGTGTCTAATACCGTTCTTAAACACAAACATGCAACACGTAACACCTTGGCGCGGAATAGGATGCTTGCCAGGCTCACGGAGGCGGCTGAACAAGGCATGCTGTTTGTGACGCACGACAATGCCGAGCTCATGTGGCTGCGGCGCCATGTGGGGACAGACGATATTGCGGAGCCCGAATCGCACCTATTCTGTTTTCAGCATGAATGGGATGCATTGACGCCGCCGGAGCGGGCTCGGTGGACCATCAAGGGGCTTGCGGAGTTTCATCCCGATTGGGCGTTTTGGGGGTATGACGCCGCGCTGATATGGGGTCTGGAGGTGCCGAATGATCTGCTTGGGCCGCGTTACTTGGTCAAGACGGGTTGTTCGATGGCGTTGAGTACGGGATATAGGCTGTTGCGTCCGCAGGCGGCGGGTGCGCTTGAGCGCGTCGACGGCGTACGAGTGACGCCGTTTTGGCGCACGGTGGAGGATTGTCTGCTGCGTGCGCCGTTTTCGTATGGTCTGGCGATCGCCGATTCTGCGTTGCGAGCAAAGGGCGTATCGCGCGATGACTTTTGTGAGCGGCTTTGCTCCGATTGCAAGGGCAGGCGAGGGTATCGCAGAGCGCAGGTGATCGCGTTGTATGCGGACGGGCTGTCCGAAAACGGCGGCGAGTCTCGTTTTCGGGCGTTCTTTATTGCATACGGTTTTCCGGTGCCAGAGTTGCAGGTGGAGTTTCGCGACCCGCTTAATTCGAGCCAAGTGTTTCGCGTCGACTATTTTTGGCGGCTCGAGGACGGGACATGTGTCATCGGCGAGCTCGACGGAAAGGGAAAGTATACCTTGCAGGATGGTGGGGATCGGGAGTCGGTCGACCCATTCGTGGCAGAACGTCAGCGAGAGTCTCATCTGACGATGCTCGGGCATAAGGTGCTTCGGTTTACGTTTGATGAGCTCAAGAATCCGGGGAAGCTGGCTGAAAAGATGAGACTGGCGGGCATTCCGCAGCGGGACGATTTGGCTGAGCAATGGAGGCGGCGGTGGTATGGGCGCTAAGGGGTGCAACTGACGCGGATGTGGTTGTTCCTGCCGAGTTTGTCTCGATCTGTAACAACAAGGGGCCGTTTGGCCTCGTAGCTGTTACAGATCGAGACGGAAGGTTGGCTACCACTAAAAGATCTCAATCTGTAACATCTAGAGGCCGAAAACCTGTCTACTTGTTACAGATTTAGACGTTTGACTAGAGCGACCGAAGCATCGCTGCACTGGTTTGCTCATTCTCACGCCCTTCTCTTCCCCCCGTTAACCGATATGTCCGCAGCAATCCTGCCGCGCTGGGTAATAATGGACAAATGTTCAAGTTGATCGCGAGGGAGGAGCTCGATATGGCGACTGCCGATCGTCCCACGTTGTTTATCAATGCGACCGTTCTGGATGGTTCGGAGAATATGGAGCCGCAGCCCGATATGGCCGTGGCCGTCGAGCGTGGCATCATCACCTGGATGGGACCGAGTGCTGTGGCGCAGGCGCCTGCAGGTGCCGAGGTCATCGACCTGGCAGGGGCGTATCTCATGCCGGGCCTCATCAACATGCACGTGCATCTGTGCGGTTCGGGCAAGCCAGTCTCAGCGGGCGATGCGGGCGCGCTGATGAAGAAGCTTGATAATCCGGTGGGCCGCGCCGTCGTGCGCCATATCCTCAAGGGCAGTGCCCAGCAGCAGCTGGCAAGCGGCGTGACCACGGTGCGCGGCGCGGGCGACCCGCTGTTTGCCGACATTGCCGTGCGTGACGCTATCGATGCCGGCAAGTATCAGGGTCCGCGCCTGGTAGCGCCGGGAACGGGCGTCACGGTGCCGGGCGGCCATGGCGCGGGCTTGTTCGCCCAGGTGGCCAACAGCCCCGTCGAGGCAGCCGAGCAGGTGCGCGATCTGTATGCGCGCGGCGCCGACGTCATCAAGCTGTTCGTGACGGGTGGCGTGTTCGACGCGACCGAAGTAGGCGAGCCGGGCGTGCTGCGCATGCCGGTCGATGTCGCCGCGGCGGCGTGTAAGGTGGCGCACGAGGTTGGCCTTCCGGTCATGGCCCATGTCGAGAGCACCGAAGGTGTGAAGGCCGCGCTTCAGGCCGGCGTCGACACAATCGAACACGGCGCTCCGATGACGCCTGAGATTCTGGAGCTGTACCGCGGCGCCGCGGGAACACAGCTCGAGGGACGCGCGCCGAGCGTGACCTGCACGATCAGCCCTGCACTGCCGTTCGTACTGCTCGATCCGGAAAAGACCCATTCGACCGACACGCAAAAGAAGAACGGCGACATCGTGTGTTCGGGCATTATCGAGAGCGCTCGCGCCGCCCTGGGCGCCGGCGTTAAGGTGGGCCTTGGCACGGACTCAAGCTGCCCGTTCGTGACCCAGTACGACATGTGGCGCGAGGTGGCCTATTTTGCCAAGTACGTGGGCGTGAGCAATGCCTTCGCGCTGCATACAGCCACGCAGGTCAATGCTGAGCTCCTGGGGCTGGGCGGCGAGACCGGTACGATCGAGTGCGGCAAGGCGGCCGACATTTTGGTGACGCGCGAGAACCCGCTCGATGACCTGTGCGCTCTGCGTGAGCCGATGCACGTGATGTGCCGTGGCGATCTGGTGCGCAAGCTCAAGGTGAAGCGCATTCCCGAGGTGGACGCCGAGCTCGACACGATTATGGCCATGCCTGCCGAAGCGCTTGCCGACGAGCTCGCCCGCGACGGCGTGGCATAGGTGTGACAAAGGGACGGTCCCTATGCCGCGCTCAAAAAAGCCGAGGTCTCAACACGAGGCCTCGGCTTTTATTTTTCCTATGGTGTAGTTGCTAGGAGCGCGTTTCCATCTTGGCGTGGCACTTGGGGCAGGTTACGCGGATCTTGCCCTTACCCTTGGGGACGGACAGCATCTGACCGCAGTTAGGGCACTTGAGGTATGCCGTGGTCTTGCGGCCCTTCCACATCTTCTTGGCCGTTCGCTTGGCGCGCTCAAAGTCTTCCTTGCTGGTGCCGGCCGTGCGCGAGGCGTTGGCAGCTGCAGTCCCGCCGCCCAAGCTGGCGACGAACTTGCCTAGGCCGGGGACGTTTGCGGTCGCCGTGACAAAGGCGTCGTTCTCCTTGCGGCGCGCGTCGATGTTTTTGGACAGACCGCGCAGCACGCCGAGCACGATCACGGCGATGGCGATCCAGCTGAGCCACTGGATACGGGCCATCGATCCGATCATCGCGATGATAATGCCTGCGAAGCCCAACACGACGGTGAGCTCGTCGGCGCCGTTGCGACCCTTCATAAAGTCATTCATGCGAATTGCCTTTCGTTCGATATGCTGCACGCCTTTATACCCCTTTTGGTGCATTGGGGACAGGTCAATCTGCACCAAGGTGGTGCAAACGTACCTGTCCCCAATGCACCAATTACTTGGCGAGTTTGTCGACGACGCGTTCGATCTCGGCGAGCTTGGCGGCCTTGAGTTCCTCGTCGCCCGATTCAATTGCCGAGGCGACGCAGCCCTCAATGTGGGCCTTGAGTACGTCGGCGTTAATGCGCGCGAGGAGCGCCTGCGTTGCCATGAGCTGCGTGGAAATATCGACGCAGTAGCGGTCCTCCTCGACCATCCGCAGGATGCCGTCGATCTGACCGCGTGCCGTCTTGAGCATGCGGGTCACCGATTTATGGTCTGCCATCATGGCGGGTCCTCGTTTCTGGTTGATCCTTCAAATACCTCACCCTCAGTTGCGGTGAAATAGTTCCTGATTGAAGGCTTAAAGCGTTTAAACCGGAACTATTTCACCGCAACTTCTGAGGGGCTGGTTGGGCGGCGGTGTCTGTTGGTGCGGTAACTGCTACGCGGCGGTCACGGACAGGGCGTGGAACTTTTCGCCGGCGCCCTCGACGGCGGCAGCGAGCTGCTCGGCGGTCACGGTGTCGGCACACTCCACCTGGACGGTCTGGGTCTCGTGATCGGCGTCGGCGTCGGTCACGCCGTCAACGTTGAGCAGTGCCGTCTCGACAGTGGCGTCGCAGTGGCCGCACATAAGGCCCGAAGTCTTAATCGTGTAACGCATGGATATTCCTCTCTGTTGTGTCGGCTTTCCCAGGCACCCGACCTTGACCTTCAAGCCGTCGCTCGCGTACCAAAGTACGCGTCGCTCCTCTTTCAGGTCAATCTCGGGCACCTGGAAAACCCGTTCTAAATGGACTTAATGGTGAGCCTATTTTGCCACTTTCGGCTTAAAGGTTCGCAGGCGCAGAGCATTGCTTACGACGCAGACACTCGACAGGCTCATGGCCGCGGCGCCAAACATCGGCGAGAGCTGCCATCCGGTGAGCGGGAAGAACACGCCCGCCGCCAGCGGAATGCCGATGCCGTTGTAGAACAGCGCCCAGAACAGATCCTGCTTGATGTTGCGGATAGTGGCGCGCGAAAGCTCGATGGCGCGGGCGACGTCCATGAGGTCGCTGCGCATGAGCACCACGTCGGCGCCCTCCTTGGCGATGTCGGCTCCGGTGCCGATAGCGAGGCCCACGTCGGCGCGTGCCAGGGCGGGGGAGTCGTTGATGCCGTCGCCCACCATGGCGACCTTGCCGCCCGCATCCTGCAGTTCGCGCACGTGGCGTTCCTTGTCGGCGGGCAGGACGTCGGCGATAACCTGTTCGCTGCTCAGTCCCACGCGGCGGGCGATGGCCTCGGCCGTCACGCGGTTGTCGCCAGTGAGCATGCGCACATCGACGCCGAGCTCGCGGAGCGCGGCGATTGCCTCGGCACTCGTTTCTTTGACCTCGTCAGCCACGGCGATGGTGCCGACAAGCTCGTCGTTCTTGGCAAAGAACAGCGGCGTTTTGCCCTCGGCGGCAAATCGCTCCGCAAGTCCTGCGGGCACGGTGATACCCAGCTCGCTCATCAGACGAACGTTGCCGGCAGCGATGACGTTTTGTCCCTCGCGCGCGGTAACGCCTCGCCCGGGCACGGAGGCAAAGTCCTCGACCATGCGTGCGACGATTCCGCGCGACTCGCACTCGGCCATAATCGCCTCGGCCAGCGGGTGCTCGCTCGAGCGCTCCAACGCGGCGGCCAGCTTGAGCAGCGCCTTTTCGCTCATGGCGGGCGAGCCGTCAGCGCGCGCGGCAACCACAATGTCGGTCACGGCCGGCTTGCCGCGAGTGACGGTGCCGGTCTTATCGAGCACCACGGTGCCCACGTTGCGCAGATTCTCCAGCGCCTCGGCGCTCTTAAACAGAATGCCCATCTCGGCGCCCTTGCCGGTGCCCACCATAATGGCGACGGGCGTGGCCAGGCCCAGCGCGCACGGACAGCTGATCACCAGCACGGCCACGGCGGGGGTGAGCGCCTCGTTTATGCTGCCGGTGAGAGCCATCCACACCGCAAAGGTCACGGCCGAGATCGCAAACACCACGGGCACAAACACGCCGGCGACCTTATCGGCCATGCGGGCGATGGGCGCCTTGGTGGCGTTGGCGTCCTCGACGAGCTGGATGATTTTGGCAAGCGACGTGTCGGCGCCCACGCGTGTGGCACGGAAGGTAAACGAGCCAGTGCGGTTGACCGTGGCGGCGTTGACGGTGTCGCCGGCGGCCTTTTCCACGGGGATGGACTCGCCGGTGAGCGCACTCTCGTCCACGGCCGACGCGCCCTCGAGTACCACGCCGTCGACAGGGATAGACTCGCCGGGGCGCACGCGCAGGACCTGGCCGGGAAGGATGCTGTCGACGTCCACCGTGGTCTCGGTGCCGTCATCGGCAACGACGGTCGCGGTCTTAGGCGCCAGATCGATGAGCGCCTCGATAGCGCCGCCGGTCTTGGACTTGCTGCGCGTCTCGAGGTATTTGCCCACGGTGACGAGCGACAGGATGGTGCCGGCGCTCTCAAAATAGAGGTTGCTCATGCCCGTCATCATGGCCTCGTGGACCTGCCCGGCGGCCAGCTGGTCGGCCATGATGAACATGGCGTAGAGCGACCAGGCGATCGACGCGGTGGCGCCGACGGCGATGAGGGCGTCCATGGTGGGCGCGCCGTGCATGAGTGATTTGAAGCCGTTGATAAAGTACGCGTCGTTGACGTAGACGATGGGGATGAGCAGGACAAGCTCGGTGAGCGCCAACGTCATGCTGCGGGTGTGGTCGGTGAAGACGCTGGGCAGCGGCCAGCCGAGCATGTGCCCCATGCCTATGTAGAACAGCGGGATGAGAAAGATGATTGAGATGATGAGACGGGTGCGCATGGCGGAGGCAGTGGCCTCCAGCTTCTTGGTGGGCGACTCCATATGGGTGGCGCCGGACCTGGCTTGCGCGTTGCCGCTTGAGTTGGCGGCATCGATGCCCGTGCTGACGGGCGAGGCCGAGTAACCCGCGCGATCGACAGCGGTGCAGATGTCGTCGGGGGAGACCTGTGCGGGGTCGTAGTCCACCAGCATGGAGCCAGCGAGCAGGTTGACCGCGACGCTTTGGACGCCGTCGAGCTTGCTCACGGCGCGGTCCACGTGTGCCTGGCAGGCAGCGCATGTCATGCCGCTCACGTCGAACTTATCTTGAGCCATGGCTTCTCCTTTCTGTAGTTCGGTGTTGGAATTGTTAGCCTGCCGATACTATACACCCATACCCCCTGGGGGTGTCCAGTACAGAAAGAAATGTATGATATTTCGCTACAGATGCGGGTGGCTGCTCAATCGTTGGCAGTCCCTGCCAAACATCTCAATCTGTAACATCTGGCCCCAGTTTTGCCGAGTTACTGTTACAGATCGAGACAAACCGTCCGACGATGACTCAATATCTCAATCTGTAACATCTAGACCCGGATTTGCCGAGTAGTTGTTACAGATCGAGACAAACGCCGGGGCCGGAGGCCCCGCCGCGGCCACCGCCCCCTAGATACAGAATCCAGGAATCACGCAGGTCCGCTTGTTGGGCTTGCTCGCAGGGGTGGCGTACGTAAAGACGTCGCCGTCGTGCCCCACGCGGTTCATGTAGAGCGTGCCTTCGCTCTCTGATGTGTCGGGACTCGCCGTTCGCTCCCACCAACAGGCGTCCTTGCCCTTCCACTGGCGAACCAACGTCTCGTTCGTGGAATACGGACTTACCTTGAGCTCGCGGAAGAGCTGGTACTCCATGCCCTCGCCGTTATAGATGTCGGCCAGGTAGTGAAAGTCCTCGGCAAACGAATCGGGCGGTTGCGTACCGCACAGCTCGACCATGGCGGGAAGCCAAAGGGTCGCGGGCAGCTCGCTCAGACACGATGCGCTTCTGGCGGCGCCAACGTTATTCGAGATCTTTTTGACAGATTTGATGAGTGCGCGCAGCTCGTTGGGCAGCAGCTTAAGGCCGTCGCCGTCAAGCCATTCCCGCAGCTCGCAATCTGCCCAGCCGGCGCTCAACGGTTGGGCCGCGGCGTCGCGTTCGGCAATGCCGGCATCGAACATAAACGTCAGTCCGGCCTTACCCGTCCCGTCCAGAAGCTCGTCGTGGCGGATGCCCACAAGTTGTGCGCCGACCTCCAGCCCGTTGGTGAGCGTGACGCGCTTGGTACACGGATAGGGGATATGCCCGTTGTCATCGAGCAGATGATAGCGCTTGGCAATCTCGCGTGCCTCACTACGGGTCTCGGCGGCCTTAATCTTGAGCGAAATCTCCTGCAGCTGATCCCAGGTGTAGTCGTCAAGCGAACCGCGGATGCCGTCGAGGTAGTCGGGAATGCCGAAGCCGTGAGTAGCGGCGCCAATGGCTCCGAGTCCTGCGACGACTGCGACGACGCTACCGATAATAAACCGGCGGCGGGTCATGGTATCGCGGCGGGCCTGTTCCAAAAGCGCTCGGGCGCGGTCGCCAGCGACGTCGACCTTAAGGTGCGCGCCGGCATCGATGTTGATGGGCTGGTTGGAGAGACCCGGCGTGCTTACGGCCGATTCGCCCAGGTCGGGAGCGAATGCCAATAAGCCCTCGTAGAATTCGCGCTCGCTGGGGCGCGATGCCTGGTCGGTCACGAGGCAGGACATGATGAGGTCGGCAAACGCCTGGTCGTCACCCTTGTGGGCGACGAGCGGCTCGGGCTCGTTTTGCGTTTTGAGCAGGTAGTACGAGCTGACCTCATGCGCTTGATGCCTAGCCGCCCTAAAGGGGGTGTGACCGCTGTAGAGCTCGTAGAGAATGCTCGCGATGGCGTACACGTCGACGGCGGGCGAGCGACGCAGCTCGGCAATGTTGGGGATATCGCGAGTGAGCATCTCGGGCGCGGCGTATGCCGGCGTGGCATAGCGCCAAATGTCGGCGCGCTGCGTGAGCGTGTCGCTGCCCAGGGCCGGGACCGAGGAGCCCATATCGACCAGACACGACTTAAACGCCAGAGCCTGTACCTGCTCGTCGATGCCAAGCTCGTTGGTGCGGAACATGATGTTCGCAGGTGACAGGTCGCGGTGTACAAGCGGCGTCTCGAGGTTTTGGGTCGACAGCAGCGTGCCCAGGACAGCGCAGCCTACCGATGCGGTGGCGGCACAAGTCACACCCTCGCCGTCGTGCGGCAACATACTGGTCACTTTGTCGAGCGACGTACCCTCGATCCACTCCATAAGGATGAGCGGTTCGCCCTGGCACGTGCCATAGCCGTAGACGTGGGGAAAACCACGCAAGTGTGACACACGGCAGAGGTTTCGGTATTCCTCAAAAAGCGCAGCGGTGTTTGCCAGATGCATGGCGGATTCGTCTGCCGTACGCGACGGGGTATTGGTTCCCAGCGCACGCATGAGCGTGTTGTCCGCGAGCACTTTGACGGCGAATCGCTCATTTGAGGTGTTATGCGCCTGTAGCACAAGGCCCGTGTTGCCATGCGAAGAGCGGTCGGCTGTGACCATGAGCGTCATAAAGCGGCGTTTGGCGAGCTCCTCGTCGGCGGGATTGACGGGGGCGGCGGTATCGAACGATTCGAGCTGAAAGAGAACCGTCGTTGAATCGGGCTGCGGAGTGGTATTTGCCATGGTGACCTTACCTTGCGGTGTCGCGGGCGCGAGCGCACCGCTTCTTACCAAATAGACGTTGTGCCCGGTACGCCACGTACGGCGCCGGGCACAATGCTAAATTGCGAGCTTCATAACCAAAAAACGGGTCGTGGCACCCAAACAAATAGTGTCGCTGTGCCACAGGGGAACGGGCGGGTATTCGACGCCGGGTCTGCGTGTATGGCGCGGCGGCTCGACCACGTGCTGAGACATATCCGCGCCCGAGATGAGCACGGTGCCGTTGGTGGAACCCAGACCCTGCACGTACCAGTAACCGTCCTTGGCAAAAACGCGTGCATGTCGGCGCGAGACATCGCGGTCGACATCGGTGATGGCACCGGTGCCTGTGGCGAGCGAGCCGATTATGGTGCCGCCCTCGCCCTCGTTGAGCGGGTATAGCGGAGGCTTGGCGGCGTTACCCACAATGCGGATAAGGCCCAGGCGCTCGGCATGCTTGACCTCGTCCTCGACGGCGGCGGTAAAGCCTTCGCCTACGCTGAGCTCGGTGGTGGAGAAGTGCCCACCCATCTTGTCGGCGATAAGCGTCTCGGTCACCTGCACGGCGGCTTGCGGGTCGCACAGGCAACCACAAGCCACAAACAACGTGACTAGCGGTAGTGCACAATCGGCGGCCGTGGTGCCGGGCGCGGCGATGCGATCGCAGGCGTTGCGGTAGATGCGGTCGTCGAGTCCATAGGCGCTCAGCGACTCGCGCATGGCGTCGGCAGCCTCGCCGCTGTAATGCTCTGCCACCATGGCGCGAGCCATCTCGCTGCCACCGAGGTTGGAGATCAGGCGAGCGGTGATGTTTTGGGCCGTCTGGGTAATATCGGCAAACAGTTCGGGGCGCGGACGCTCGACGGGGGCGTGAACAACCTCGCGCGATAGGAACGTTCGCTCGTCCACACGGTCGCGTGGTGCTTTGCCACCGGCCATAGGGGTGGAGCGCAGCAGCATCCAAGCGGTATCACGATTGGTGATTCCGCCGAACTTGCGCAGATCGTCGAACATGACGGAGCGCGGTGTCTCTCGATCCATTGGTCCCCTCCTTGCGGTTGAAGCACGCAGACCGAACTTGCATGCAGTTTGACAGTTCAATCTACTATATCCGATTGGGCGGACTAAAACATGCACGTCAACGCCGTCTTTACATTGCTATAAACGGGCTGGGGCGCTGGCGCTAGATAATCGCATCGAATTTGGGCATAACGCGCCAGTCGCCGGCGTCGTCGAGCACGCCCCATTTGCCGCTTTCGTTGTCCTGTACAGGCAAAAAGACGTCGGACGAGGTATAGAAGATGTCGCCCATGGCACGGAACTTGGGCTCGACTTGCCAAGCGCCGCTCACCGTCGAACAGCCCCAAAGGCCGGTCGCCTGGTCCTTGACGGGTGCCCAGCCGTTGGCGAACTCGCGCGCCTCGGCAAAGGTGGCAGAGAATGCGCGCGTGCCGTCGGGCAGGATATAGCCCCACGAGCCGTCATCGAACTGTACGGCGGCGCGATTGCTGGCAAAGCGGCGTGCGGATTTAAACTGCGGCTCGATCTTCCACTGGCCGTAGCCGTTGATGTAGCCCCAGGTGGTGCCGTCCTGCGTCGCTGGCCCCAGGCCGTTTGCCGAATCCCAGCCGCCCAGGCCCCTAAAGGTCGGCGGCACGTCGTTGCGCTTGCCGGTCTTGATGTAGATGTAGCCCCAGCTGTCCTCTTCGTTGCTGGAGCGGTAGGGGACAAAGTTGCCCAGCACCATATCGCCCATGGCGTAGTACTTGGCCTCGACGATCCACTTGCCCTGACGGTTAAGCACGCCCCAAAAACTGGTCTGCGCATCTTGAGCGACAGCACCGTAGTCGTTGAAGGGCCGGGTGTCTGAGAACTGCGGCTCGATGGCCCAATTGCCGTCCTGGTCGATATAGCCCCACATGCCGGTGGCGGAATCGAGCGCGGCGGCGAGGCCGGCGCCGTAGAGTCGCATGTCGCTGTAGGTTGGCTTGACCTTCCAGGCGCCGGTGTCGTTGATCAGGCCCCACTTGCCTTCGCTTTGGGTGGCATAGCGCATCTCCACGCTGATGGTGTTGGACGACGTTGCGGAGGTGTCGGAGCTGTCCGAAGCGTCGGAGTCGCTGTCTTTTTTGCTTTTGGACGAGCTGTCGTCGCTTTTGGCACCTGCCGCAACCGCGGTGTCGCTGCCATTGTGTAGGTTACGCGACAGCAGGTAGGCGCCGCCACCGACAAGTGCCGTAAAGGCGAGGCCCCCCGCTGCGAGAAAAGCGCGGCGCGAGACGGACGTTGCCGCCGCGGCCGTCGTGGTGGCTGCGGACGCTGCCGAGGAAAGGCCGGCAGGGGCCACGGAACCGGCGGAGCCAGCGGATGCAGAAGGGCCTGCCGCTGCGCCGCCAAAGATCGCGTTTTGTGCGACGGGTGCGGCGGTGCCTGCCGCGGGCGTCGCGGGTGCGTGCATGCTCGGCGTTGCGGACGTTACCGGGGCGGCGGGCATGGACGCCGCAGTCGACACGGCGGCATCGGCGCCATAGGCAGCCCGGGGCGCCTCGAGCACGACCGGTACGGGCAGGTAGGATGCATGGTCCCGATGTCCGTGGTCCAACGGGGCATCTTCGGCAGCGGCATCAGGCGCGGCTGCAAATGGGTCAACCGGAGCAGCGGCGTCATCGTCCAGCGGGAACATGACGGGCTGCGCGGTGTCGAACGTGGCTGGCACGGGCTCGTCGACGCTTGCCCCCGGGCCGATATAGGTCGTCTGGGCGTCCATGACCCTGCTGCCCCAGATTGGCTCGGGCGTGGGCCAGTCGCCCAGTTCGCTCGATTGCCAGCGGCGCAGCAGGTCGAGCATCTGCTCGACGGAGGGACGCCGCTCCTGATCGACGGCGAGTCCCGCCACGATAATGCTGATGAGCGCCTCGTCGGCGGCCGTGCGGGCCTGCGGTATCTCAAAGGCCGTTTCGGTTTTGACACGGTAGGGAGATGCGGTGCCCAGCGCCTGCAGGTTAAACGGAGTGTGTCCGCAATACAGCTCGTAGAGCACGCTCGAGAGCGCGTAGATGTCGACTGTGGGACTCAAACGCCTGGTCTCGATACCCGCGATGTCGTGGGTGAGCATCTCGGGCGGCGCGTACTCGGGCGTGCCGCCGCGCCAGACGTCGGCACGCACGGTAAAGGTGGGGTCGATGGGATTGAGCGCCGTCGAACTGCCAAAGTCGATGAGGCGGATGTCGAAGTCGAGCGTCGCGATTTGGTCTTGGAGCGAACGCTCGCTCGTGGCGACCATGATGTTGCGCGGCGAGATGTCGCGGTGGGCAACGCCCGTGTCCAGGTGCCGTACGTTATTGAGAATGGAGAGCACGGCCACGCCGATGGCCGCTACCGCGTCGCCGCGCACGCCGCCGTCCTCGTGGGGGAGCTGCGGGGTGATGTGCTTGAGCGTGGAGCCTTCGACCCATTCCATGACGATGAGCGGCTCACCGGCGCTGGTGCCGTAGCCGTATACGCGCGGAAAGCCCTTGAGGTGCGAGACCGTGAGCTGATTGCGGTATTCCTCGAACAGCACGGCGCGCATGCCTGCGGCGATGCGCTCGTCCGTGGTGTCGCTCACATGCAGGCGTTTGATGGCAAAGATCTCGCCGGCGGTGTTGGTGGCACGCTGGACTACGCCCGTGCCGCCCTGGCCGGCCTCGCTTTGGACGAGGAACATCGAGAAGCGACGGCGCGATTCGTCGCGCTTGGCGGGATCAAAGGCAACCGCGGGCTCAAACGTGTCGAGCACGATGAGCTCCTGCTGTCCTTGATTGTCCATCTTCGCTCTCCTGAGTGTCGGTCGTGATGAGGCGCGGGCGGCGACGGCGTAATTGTCGCCCGCTTTCGCGCGCAATGTCCAATAATATGGCTAGTTTCTCTCATTCGCGGTTGCGGCGCTGTTGAAAAACACCGTTTTGCGTGCAGATGTGCTGCCGCTGTGCGATGATGGGCGCATTTGAGAGGGGGCCACCGCGCCCTTATACCTAGACGAGAAAGGACCCACCATGGGTTTTCTTGATGAGATGCAGGCATCGCTCGATCGTACGGCTTCGGATGCCAACCGTGCCCTGCAGGTTAACAGAATCAAGAGCCAGATGAATGACGCCCTTAAGCGCCGCCAGCAGCTTGCCGGCCAGCTGGGTGCCAGCCTGTACGAGGCGACCAAGGACAACACCGAGCTGCGTCAGGGCCGCGAGGAGCTTTTTGACGGCATCGCCGCAATCGACAACGAGCGTGCTCAGCTCCAGGCCCAGATCGACGAGCTCGAGCGCCAAGCGCAGGCGGTGGCCTATGCTTCCGCATTCATCGATTGTCCGTTTTGCCACAACCGCCTGCAGCAGTCCGTCATGTTTTGCTCGGGTTGCGGTAAATCGATGGCCGAGATCCAGGCCGAGCTGGCACGCCAGACTCAGGCGGTCCCCACGCCGGTCGAGGCTCAGGTTGCTCCTGCCGATGGTGCGGCCGTATGCCCCGCGTGCGGCGCTCCCATCCAGGCGGGTCACGCCTTCTGCATGAATTGTGGTCACAAGTTGGCGTAATCGGCAGTGTCTGACCGCGGCTTAGACAGTCGGGGACGATACCTCAAAAACTTTTTCATGTTGCGCAACAAGTTTGCGCACTGAGCGGTGAATATGGTCGTGCGGGCCCCAAAGGTCCGCACGACTTGTTGTTTGACCCCAAGGAGGTACCCGATATGTTCTGTCCCGGTTGTGGCGCCAAGATCGACGACGGCGCTCGTTTCTGCCCTGTTTGCGGCCAACAGATCCAGGCGGCGACCGTTGCCCCGGCTCAGCCCGCCCCTGCGGCTCAGCCCGTATCTGCCGCCCAGCCCCAGCCCGGCCCCGCCTTTGCCGCGGCGCCTGCCATGCATGCGGCGGCTCCCGCCTCTGCCGTGCATCCGGCCCTGTCCATCGCCCGCATCATCCCTTGCGCTCTTGCGGTGATCGCGATCGTTCTCTCCTTTATGCCGTGGTTTAACATCTCGCCCACGGTGGTTCAGGCATCGAGCTATGCGAGCCAGGGTGCCAATTTCCTAAGCCAACTTGCCGGCCAGGACACCGACTATTCGTCGAGCCTGGGCTTTGACGAGAGCTACAACGTCTGGAGCCTTGGCAAGGCCGGCGAGGTTGCCGTTGCCTACCAGAGCATGTACGACTCGGCGTCCGACCTCGCCAGCTCGCTGAGCAGCTCCTACTACGATGACTACTCCGACTCGGGCCACGGTCATGCCGTGAGCATCACTAATCCTAATTACGGCAAGGTTTCCTCTGGCGGCGTCTCCTTTATCTCGATGGCCGTTACCGCCTTTTGGGCCCTTGGCATGCTCGCCACGATCGCCGGTATCGTGCTCTACCTCACCCAGGGCCTCAAGGTCGTGCTTCCCGCTGGCTGTGGTCTCATGGTGCTCTCGGTGCTGGCCTTTGAGCTGCTGTACGCCAACATGATGAGTGCTATTGGCTCTGCGGCGACCACCCCCATCTTTACGGCGCTGTTTGCCATTGTCGCCGCCGTGCTCACCTTTGTGCTGCGCGAGCAGACTGCTCCGTCGGCTCACTAGAAAACTGGCGCTCAATACGACCGATTCGTGACCCATAGCGGCCGAGGACAACATCCCCGGCCGCTTTTCTTTTTCGTCTTTACCCTCGCTCAGCAGGCAAAACAAAAAAATTTGCGACGTGAGGCAATGTTGCGCAACAACTTTTTGGTTTTTGCCCTCATGGTATTGGTAGCAAAGAAAGGCAGGTGCTTACCAAGATGGATCAGACGACCGATAAGAAGAACGTCGCGGCGGCCCCGATCGACGCCAAGGTCGACATGGTTGCCAAGCTCGCCGGCGTCGACGGGCTCAAGCTCGTCTCGAGCGCGGCGGGCGGCACGCAGGTCTTTGTCGGTTCCTGCACGGCTGACGGGCTGCGTGGCACCTCGTGCTCGCTCAAGCTCATCCGCGGCGACATCGATCACCTGCGTCGCCAGGGCGACTTCTTCTGTCGTGTCTCGGACACGCAGGCCGATGCCGGTGGTACCCTCACGCCCTCCTCGCATGGCTTGGCGCGCGTGCTCTTCCACGAGCTCGTTGCCCTGCCCGGGGATGATGCCGTGTTGGCCGTGGTGACCGTCATGGTTCCGGGCGTGTCGTTTGCCGACGTGGTGCGCACCTGCGCCACGGGCGTGCGCACCCTCTCGTTTGCGCAGTCGCTTTTGCTCGTGTCCTCGTGCTTTAAGGCACTTGCCCAGGCACAGGCCGCCTTTGGTGGGACGTTTGTCCATCAGGACCTTAAGCCCTCCAACATCGTGTTCGAGAGCGACCCCTTTGATCTGGCGCCCGACCTTTTGGGGGATATCCCCCGGGCCGCCCTCATCGATCTGGACTTTTCGTTTTTGGCCGAGGAGGGGGCGTATCGCGCCCGCCCGCATGGAACGCCGGGCTATCTGGCGCCCGAGCTGCTGCTGGGGGAGGCCGATGAGGCACGCTACGCCCTGCCCGCGTCCGATGTGTTCTCGCTGGGCGTCCTTGCCCACGAGGCGCTCTGCGGCAGCCTGCCGTACCTGCCGGGTGCACCCGACGTCGGTGGCTCCGGCAGCGCGTGGCGGGATTTCCTCGGGGCTTGCCGAGACACGGGCGCCGAAGCCATTGCGGTGGACGAGGGCCTGCCGGCGGATGTGCGCGCCGCCATCGTGGCGTGCCTGGCCAGCGACCCCGATGCTCGTCCAAAGGCGGCTCAGATGGCCCGCGTGTTTGACGACCTAGCTCGCCGCCACGTGCAGCTTAAGGGCGACTTTATTGGCGATCGGCACGTGATGGATGTGGTGACGCCCGTCACGCTGCTGTAATGCCGCCCGCACCGGCGGCGATGTTGAGTTACTGGACTGTTCCCGAGGTGTTGCGCAACAGCGCGGGAATGCGGTGGCCCCTAAAGTTTGGGGTACCGGGGAGTTATGAAAGGGGGCCTCATGGCGAGCTCCTCTCAGGTTTGCGATTGCGTTCACGAGCATGGTTGGGACAGTGCATTCTACCGTTTTGCCGAGACCATCAGAAACCTGACGTGCGGCGGCTGCAACCACAAGCACATCTACGCGCTCGTGGGCACCCGTGGCAGGTATATCAACCACAGCAACCCGGTCGTTCGTAAGCGTACGGCCGCGGCACTGTCCCGCCTGATGCATTCGAGCCGCTATGCAGCCGATATGCAGCAGGGCTATGCCGACGACAGCTCGGTGTTCTCCAAGGCCGCGACTTCGTTGATCGAGATGCTGCACGAGACGACCAAACTGGACGATGCGGAGCTGTTTGACTACGCGCTCCACACCTCGTGGCCCGAGTTGCTGCGCGGACTGGAAAGCGAGCGTCGCGCCGGCCGCGAGGTCGATCCGCTGCGCATGGCCTGCGAGTCGCGCGAGGTGGTGCGCTGGGGCGAGCAACAGGCCGCTTGCGATCGTGCCCCGCTTGCCGAGCTCTTCGCTGCCTGCTTTCGCACCATGGCCTTTGGCTGCCTGGACGATCGCTTCGCCCGCACGCTTTGTTCTCGTACGCCTGCGGAGTCCGATGACTCGCCGGCGGAGTGCGGTGAGCGCGTGCCCGAAGGCGCTTGCCTGGTGCGCACCACGGTCGGAGACGAACCGTGTATCTCGGGCGTGTGGTGCGTGGATGCCGACCGGCCCTTTTCGATCGGGCGCTTTAGCAGCTGCGACGCGATCGAGGCCGACCCGGTGGTCTCGCGTCTGCACTGTCGCGTGTTCATGCTCGACGGCACCTGGTTTTTGGAGGATGGCGGAAGCACTCACGGCACGCGCGTCCTGCGCGGTGAGGACGATGCCCTTTCCTGCGTTTTCGACAGCGGGGGAGAGAAGGGTCCCCGGGCCTTTCCGCTCGAGTTCGGCGACCGCATTGTGCTCGCCGGCCGAATTACCTATTGGTTTTGCGCGCGCGACGCGCATGTTCTGACGATTGGTTAGCCAAATGGAAAAACGAGTTATTCAGCAGCGTGACGGTTCTATGGCGCTCGGCTACGTGGTCGCCGACCAGCGTCAGCTCGACAAGCGCCTCTATGAAGCTGTAACCGGCGGCGTCGTGCCCTGCCTGTTGCCCGGCGCGCTTATGCGCTACCCCGATGGCGTGCTCGAGATGCGCTATCGCATTGCCGGCGAGACCTTGGAGCAGCGTCTGGCACGCCCCTTTGACGGTGCCGAGACCTGTGAGCTGCTCGAGAGCATCTCCAGCGCGCTTGATGCTCTGGTTGCAGGCCAGATGCCGCTTATGAACCTGCGCTTTGCCGCCGATGAGGTGGTTATGGACGCCGCCGGCACCGGATGCCGCTTTGTGTTTTTGCCCATGACCGGCATCAAGCCCAACCTGGACGGTGTCCGCGTCTTCTTTGAGTCGGTCGCCGCCGCAGTCAAGCCCGCCGACGATATTGCCCAGAACGCGCTGACGTCGCTGAGCTCTTTCTTTAAGAAGACCGGCCCCTTCGACATCTTGGGTTTCTCGCGCCATCTGAAGCAGGTGAGCGTGAGCGCGATGCTCATGGATGCCGGCACCACCGTGCTCGACGATGGCGATGGCGATGACCACGGCACCACGGTGCTCGATAGCGGCGATGACCACGGCACGACGGTGCTCGATGATGGCGAGGACCTGGACGTGTCTGCCCCCGGCCCCGTGCTGGGTACGGTCGTTCTTTCCGATTTGGAAGACGAGCCGATTGCCGCTACCGAACCTGCACCTGCGCCTACGCCTGAGTCGCAGCCTGCCCCGGAGCCGGAGCCTGAGCCGGAGCCCGAGCCCGAGCCCGAATCCGAGCCGGCGCCTGAGGACGAGGACGACCTGGCCGACGCGCCCATCGCCCAGTCCCGCCCGGATCGCACTGGTGTGCTTAACCCGATCGACTTTAAGGTCGCCGAGGGTTACGAGTCCCTGTTCTCCCAGGATACGGTCGAGCGCCATGGCTCCCACGCGAGCGACGCCAAGGCGCCTGCGCACGCCGTTCACGCTCCCAAGCCCGAGCCCGCTCCTGAGCCCAAGCCCGCACCTGCGCCTGCGCCTGAGCCTGAGCCCAAGCCCGCTCCCAAGCCCGAGCCGGCCCCCGCGCCCGCAGCTCCCGAGCGCCATCTGCGCTTCTACCTCACGCGCATTGCCACCGGCGAGCGCTTTGAGGTCCGCGGCCGTCGCTTTGTGGTTGGTAAGTCCAAGCACAGCTCGTTTATGGTCAAGGGCTCAACGACGGTTTCGCGCAGCCACGCGATCTTCGTTACCGACGGTGCTACCTGCACCATCGAGGACGACAACTCGCGCAACGGCACCTTCGTCAACAACGAGCGCATCGATCCGGGCTTTCCGGTCGCACTCGTCGATGGCGACACCGTGCGCATGAGTGACGAGAACTTTGCATTCGAGGTCCAGCCCGCCTAAGGGCGTGCGACCCACGTTGAGATATTCGAGAAAGGAGCGCAGATGCTTTTCGAAGGGGCCGGTTATTCCAATGTCGGCCGAACGCGCGAATCCAACCAGGATAGCTACCTGATCAAGGTCGCCTCCACCCCCGTGGGCGATGTCGCCCTGGTCGCCGTCGCCGATGGTATGGGTGGCCTTGAGTGCGGCGAGCTCGCCTCTGCCGCGGTCATCAACATGCTGTCCGATTGGTTCGACAACAAGCTGCCCGTGGCCCTGGAGGCCATGGAGAGCTCCGTCGGCGGTTTCGAGAACTTCGTCGACGGTCAGTGGGGCGGCCTGGTTCAGGACATGAACATGGCGCTGATCCGCTATGGCATGGCCGAGCATATGAACCTGGGCACCACGCTTACCGCCATGCTCGCCATCGGCGGCCGCTATTCCATCGTGCACGTGGGCGACACGCGCGCCTACGAGCTCACCGAGTCGGCGACCAATCAGCTCACGGTCGACCAGACCTTTGTGCGCCGCGAGGTCGAGGCCGGTCGCATCACCCCCGAGGAAGCCCTCACGCACCCGCGCCGCAACGTGCTGCTGCAGTGCCTGGGCTCCACCAAGGAGGTCGTGCCCGATCTGATTCACGGCAACCTGGATCGCGATGCTATCTACCTGCTGTGCTCCGACGGCTTCCGCCATGTACTCACCGACACCGAGCTTCGTCGTCGCCTAGGCCCCGACGCCCTGGACGCCAACGCCTGGGACGCCGAGCGTCGTCGCGGCGCCTATGCCGCCTGCACCGCCGCCGACCTGGACCGCGAGGAGCAGGAGGGCTTTGAGCCCGGTTGCGTCACGCAGCGCATCGCCGAGACGGCCCAGCTCGTCATGGATCGTAAAGAGGCCGATAACGTTACCGCGCTGGTGCTGCGCGTCCAGCCTCAGGGAGGTCGATAGCCCATGCCGTCTACCAGAAGCAGGCGAGAGGTCGACGCGCGCCGTAAGCGCGTGGGCGACGTCATCAAGGGCCGCTACAAGATTCTGTCGGTGATCGGCAAGGGCGGCATGAGCCGTGTCTACCTGGCCGCCGACCTGCAGCTCACCAACAAGCAGTGGGCTGTCAAAGAGGTCGACCGCAACGCGACCGACCCCACCGGCCGCCCCATCGAGCAGTCGCTGGCAAGCGAGGCCGAGCTGCTGTCCAAGCTCGATCACCCCAATATCGTCGACATCGTCGATATCGAGAAGACCGAGGACTTCATCTACGTCATCATGGACCACGTCGAGGGTACGTCCCTGGCCGACGTGGTGCGCCGCGAGGGCCCGCAGTCCGAGGAGGACGTGCAAAAATGGATGCTGCAGGTGTGCGACGCCCTGGGCTACCTGCACCGTCAGGACCCGCCCATCGTCTACCGCGACATGAAGCCCTCCAACATCATGCTGCACCCCGATGGCTACATTAAGCTGATCGACCTGGGTGTTGCGCGCGAGTACAAGGACGAGGCCCGCAAGGACACCATCGCCTTTGGTACCACGGGCTACGCCGCGCCCGAGCAGTACGGCAAGGCCCAGACCGACGCCCGCACCGATATCTACGGCATCGGCGCCACCATGTGGCACCTGCTGGTGGGCGAGGCACCTCCGGTCGAGTTCCCGCTGCCCAACGTTCACACCAAGAACGAGAACGTGGGCGAGGGCTTTGCCGACGTCATCATCCCCAAGTGCTGCGAGCTCGAGCGTGCCCGCCGCTACCAGGATTGCGACGAGCTGGCTGCCGACCTGGAGATCTACAAGGAACTCACCCGCGAGTTCCGCGATAAGCAGGCCCGCAAGGTCAAGACCTTCTTTGGCTGTGTCATCGCGTGCGTGGTGTGCCTGGTCGTGGGCATTGGCAGCATGGCGCTGCGCGAGTCCACGATTACCGAGAAGTTCGACTACCAGATGAAGCTCGGCCGCGACCAGACCCAGTCGGCTCCCGAGAAGGCCGAGAAAGCCTACCTCGCCGCCATTGGCTATCGTCCGGGCGACGTCGAGGGCTACGAGGGCCTCATCGATGCTTACAAGGCCGACGGCACCTTCACGACCAAGGAGAAGGCGCAGCTCGACGACGTGTATCAGCAGAACCTGACCGAGCTCGAGAATTCGAGCAGGTTCTCGGAGCTGTCTTACGAGATGGGCCGTCTGTACTGGTACTTCTACTCCTATGGCGGCAGCAAGGACGACGAGGACGCCAACCGCACCACGCGCATCAAGGCGTCTGCCGAGTACTTTAAGAACGCCGCGGAGGATCCGTCGTTCGAGAACCGCGACAAGGCCAAGATCTACAACGGCATTGCGCAGTTCACGACCAAGATTGCCATCGCGGTCAAGACCGACGACGACTCCGACTCCATGTACAAGGAGTACTGGGGCAACCTGGAGGACCTGGCCGACGAGATCGCCAGCGAGTCCAACGAGACGGTGCGCCTGGACAGCTACGCGCTGATCTCCAACGCCATGGAGACCTACATGGATAAGTTCAAGGCCGCCGGTATTAAGAAGTCGCAGGCCGAGAAGCTCTACAAGAAGGTCGATTCGGGTCTTAAGTCCGTCTCGCCCAAGGATGACGATGCCGAGCAGCGTCGCGACGAGACCATTCAGCGCCTGGAGAACGAGGTCCAGCGCAAGATCACCACGGTGTA
The DNA here is from genome assembly GCA_934630735.1 of uncultured Collinsella sp. Lineage (GTDB taxonomy): Bacteria > Actinomycetota > Coriobacteriia > Coriobacteriales > Coriobacteriaceae > Collinsella. The sequence continues at coordinate 46,365 of CAKTWK010000016.1, forward strand.
TTCCAACGCCGTCGTCGCCGAGGATTAAGGAGGGGCGAACATGGAAAACGTTTACTTTTACGTAGCGATCGCCGCGTTTGTTCTCGCGGCCGTGCTCGCCGTCGCCGCGGTGGTTGTGTTTGTGAAGATGGATGTCATCAACGCCATCCGCTTCCTCCAGGGCAAGCGCGTGCCTACGTCTGGCGAGGGCACACGCCGTCGTACGACGCGCGGCTCGCGCGGTGCCGGTGCTAAAAAGTCCGGCAACCCCGCCCGCACTGTGCTGGGTGGCCCCGAGGGCGACGACCGCGTGACCGACATTGCGCATGAGGGCCCTGAGGGTGACGACAACATGACTACGGTGGTCGCGCCTATCAGCGACGAGCCCGCATCGGCCCGTCACGCCAAGGCGCACGCCACCACGGTGGAGAGGCCCGTCCGCGATGAGAGCGACGACGAGGGCTTTGCCGGCAGCGAGACCCCGACCGAGGTGCTGACCGAGGACGATCTTGACACCGAGCGTCCGACCGGCGTGCTCGTGGAGGACGAGGAAGATTCCGAGCGCCCGACCGGCGTTTTGGTCGAGGACGAAGAGGATTCCGAGCGACCGACGGGTGTCCTTACCGAGGACGAAGAGGATTCCGAGCGTCCGACGGGTGTCCTGGTCGAGGACGACGAAGAGTCCGAGCGTTCTACGAGCCTGCTCGTGGAGGAGGACGAGGAGTCCGAGCGCGAGACGGGCCTGCTCGACGAGACCGACGAGGACTCCGAGCAGGAGACCGGTCTGCTCGACGAGGGCGCCGAGGCGTCCGAATCCGAGACCGACGTACTCAGCAGCGGCGATGTTTATGAAAACATCGGTGCCGATGGTGTTGCTCAACACGAGGATGACGGATTCCGCTTCATACTCAAACAGAATGTGATCGTAGTTCATACCGACGAGTCTCTCGATCGGGTTTGCAACTAGGGAAGGAAAATCGAACGATGTCTGTGTTTGATAAACTCAAGGCGTATTCACGTAAGCCTGCTGCCGTGATCCTCGCCACTGTGATGGCCACCTCGACCATTCCCACCACCCCGATCGCCCAGGCCGTGACGGCCGCGTATGCCGCGGAGAGCTCGACGGCCGAGCCGGCGAAGGGTGCCGAGACGAAGGTCACCCCTGCGGATCTTGGAATTAAGGAAACCCCTTGGGACGGCAAGTCCGACATCACTCTGACGTTCTCCACTCATATCGATAACGGTGAAGCCGTTGCCACGATTTCCGCCGATCAGGTTAAGGCGCTCGTTAAGGATCAGCTGGAGAATTCCGAAGACTTCAAAAACCAGTTCGTCTATACGAAGAGCGGACAGGATGCGCTGTCTAAGCAAATTGACGCCAAGCTCGCCGAGATCAACAAAGACGTCTTGCCCAAGAAGAACGTCACGAGCGAGGACGGTACGGAGAAGACTGAGTATTCAAATGCTGTTTATAAAGAAGACAGCATGACTCGTGAAATTACTGCCTGCAAAGTTGCGCTGACGAATAACACGGATGGCGCAAACTCCGCTGCCACGGTTAATGATGATGGAAGCATCACCATTAAGAGCAATGGGGTAATCAGCGGCACTGTTAGCCTTAAGGTTACGCAGCTTTCCGTGAAGGTTGGCTTTGGCTATAAGTACACCAAGACGGTGACTAAGACGACCGCCTCTTCGAACTCCGATGATTCGACCAGCAAGAATAACCGCGGTATCTCGATTGAAGTCGGAACAGAGGGTGGCAACACGACGACAATTGACAAAGTCCCGTCGAATACCACCGTTACCCCCACAGTGGTCGACAATGACGCCGATGCTAAGGCGGATGTGACTCTCAAGGACGTTACTTCTGGTTACGGCGTTGGGTCTACTGTCTCCACAGCTAGTGTCACGACTGAGGAGTACTACGCGGGAATCGATTCCTCGACTTTCGCTGATGTCAACGCTGAGGGCCTGGTCTACAAGACGGCTCATGATGATTACGTTGTATTTAATGGCAAAGATGACAAATGGGTGGGCCTGAAAGGCGAGATCGTAAGCGATAAGGCGAACGACGAGTTCTTTGATGTCAAGCCGACGAGCACGAGTCTTGATAAGACCAAGACCGTGCAGATTACCCCCAAGAAGGCTTTTGAGAGCGAGAAGACGTTCACCATTAACTGGAAATACCCGAATGGCAAGGGTGCCGGTACGACCACGGTGCACGTAAAGGGTATTGCCAAGAAGCCGATTGAGGCTAGCCAGCTTGCAATCGACGCCCAGTACTACCGTTTCCAGGACGACCAGGAAAAGAACGTCTGCGACCTTTTGAACCAGAAGGTTAAGGATCAGCTTGTTGATGATGCGGACAAGGACGCTGTCAAGAAAGATGACTATTTCAAGAGTGTCAGTCTCGATGGCTATGACGAGACGGGTGCAAACACCTCTGTCTGCAAGATTGTTCCTGGCGAAAAGAACGACAAGAACGACGTTTACAGCAACTATGAGATTGAATGCCCTGAGTCGGTTTCCGTTAAGCCCATTGAATCCATGGTTTTGGAGGATTGGGGCAAAACTACCGACAGTGGCGAAAAAACGGCCGAGCTCACCCTTACCTCCAAATATGGTGAGGACAATCATGAGTGGACTATCACCAATGAGAACTTCGGCAATCGCTATGTGAAGGAGCTTCCTGTCGCGAGCTGGGATGGCCACACGCTGAGCAAAGATCTTGTGAAGGACAGCTTCACTAATACCTGGAAAAACGACAAAGACGAAGAGGGAAGCCCTGCATACCCGCTTTATGCACGTAATTCCAAGAACGGCATCATTACTCGTGTAACAGTCTCTTATAAGTATGACCGTACCGCGCCGACCCTGAAGAACATTACGTTTGACAACGATGCGAATGTTAAGAAGGTACCAAAGGACGACATTCTTTTCACTGATCAAAAATCTGATGTCGCCTACACGCTTGCTGATGAACTCTCTGGTGTTGATCACGATAACGTTAAGACTACTTACGACGATTTGAAGTCGGGTAAGACTGGCATTCCTGTCGAGCAACTAATTTGGGACAAGAGTGGTAATAGGGCCCGCTTTGACATTAAGGGCGACAGCGAGGTTCCCGTCGATAGCATTTCGATTCATGCCGTGGATGCGGCGGGCAATGTAGCCACGCTCGGCAGGTCTGATTCGGAGGAGGTTCCCGAGAAAGTTAGCAAACTGGTTGCCAATAGCTCCGGCGTGACGGTCAACGTAAGCTATAGCGACACGACTCCTCAGCGTACGGCCAACGGTAAGGGCTATTACAACCATGGCCGCAGCGTTACGTTTACTGTCACTGATCCGTTCTTCAAGTACACCAAGCAGTATGAGCCGCAGCAAATCTGCAAGATTACGCGCGATGGCTCGGATTATGTGACTGTGAGCCTTGACC
>CAKTWK010000017.1 GCA_934630735.1 uncultured Collinsella sp.
CGGCGAGGGGGCGGCTTTGTAAAGCCGGTTGTCCCCACCCGCATAGCGGGTGGTTTCTGATGCGGCGCGCTGCGCGCCCCGCACAGGCTAAAGCCTTTAACAAAAGCGCGGCCTAAAAGGCCGCGCGCCATCTTTTTTCAGATCTATTTTGCCCGTAACGGCAGCGCCGAGGTAACGCAGGCCCGAGGACGCGCCGGAAAGGAAGGTCGCCCTCGGCCCGGACAGCTAAGACGGCTTACGCGACGGTGTAAACCCAGTTGTGCTTATCCTCAACAGCACCAGACTGGATGCCCGTCAGGGTCTCGCGGAGCCTCTTCATCACAGGACCGATCTCGGTGTAGCCAGCCGGGAAGGTCACAGTCTCGTCGGCACCGTAGACCTTGTTGTCGATCTCGCCGACCGGGGAGATAACGGCAGCGGTGCCGCACAGACCGCACTCAACAAAGGTGCCGGCCTTAACCTCGGCCCACTCGACGGGACGCTGGTCGACGGTCATGCCCAGGTCCTGAGCAACCTGAACGAGCGAACGGCGGGTGATGGAGGGAAGAATGGAGTCGGTGTGCGACTGCGGGACAACAAGCGTGCCATCTTCCTTCACGAACAGGATGTTGGCGCCACCGGTCTCCTCGACATAGGTGCGGGACTCGGAGTCGAGATACAGGTTCTCGGCATAGCCTTCGCGGTGAGCCTCCATCGTGGGCTTCAGGGACATGGCGTAGTTGAGGCCGGCCTTGATGTTGCCGGTGCCGTGCGGTGCGGCGCGGTCGTACTCGGAAACGCGCAGCTTGACAGGCTTGAGGCCGCCCTTAAAGTACGGACCGACCGGGGTCACGAGAATACGGAACGTGTACTCAGGAGCGGGAGCCACGCCGATCACGTCACCGGAGCCGATCATAAATGGACGCACGTACAGGGTTGCGCCAGAACCGAAGGGCGGAACCCATGCGGCGTTGGCAGAGACGACCTGCTTGACGGCCTCGACAAACTTATCCTTGGGGAACGGGGGCATCTCCAGACGCTGGGCGGAGTTGTACATACGCTCGGCGTTCATGTCGGGACGGAAGCAGACGATGCTGCCGTCCTCGGCGGTGTAGGCCTTCAGGCCCTCAAAGACCTCCTGGCAGTAGTGGAAGATACCGCCGCACTCGGAGACGTGCAGGGTGTGGTCGGTGGTCAGGCCGCCCTCGTCCCACTCGCCATCCTTCCAATGAGCCTCGTAGCTGTAATCGGTCTTCATGTAGCCAAAGCCGAGGCTACCCCAATCGATATCTTTCTTCTCGACAGTCATATGTCGCTCCTTACATACGCGGTTGCATACTCGCGAACCCGCACGCAAGGACCGAAGCAGGCCGCGTCGCAACGTCGCATACCCGGAGCGTAGAGCCGGGCAGGACACGCGGGCAGCATCAAAGCCGATGGCGCGTCGATTCGCATGCAGGTGATTGTACTCCCCGCACGCCTTGGATAAAACGCTTTTCTTTAACTAAGTAAAGTATTTTCATTTGCCTTCAACACAAAAGGCCCGCCATCGAATCCGATGACGGGCCTTGGAATTAACATCCGAAAACAAGCTCGGACTAGGCGTTCTTTTTACCGAGCTTTGCCTTAACCAAACCGACCACGGTCGGAATGATCGACACGGCGACGATGCCTACGATCAGCAGCTCAAAGTGCTCCTGCACAAACGGAATGCCACCAAAGAAGTAGCCCAGCAGCGTAAAGACCGTCGACCAGGTAATGCCACCCAGCACGTTAAAGATGACAAAGTTGCGCCAGTGCATACCGCCCATGCCGGCGATAAAAGGCACAAAGGTGCGGATGAACGGGAAGAAGCGACCGAGGAAGATGGCCAGATGGCCCCACTTATCCAGGAAATCCTCGGACTTTTTGATGCGCTCGGGCGTCATGGCCTTTACCTTGCCCGAGGCGATGATCTTGCGGCCAAAGAAGTGGCCGATCATAAAGTTGCACTGATCGCCCAGGATGGCTGCGGCCCATGCGGTGGCCAGAAGCGCCACGATGTTAAAGCCGCCGTTGTGGGCAAAGAAGCCCGAGGCAAACAGCAGCGAGTCGCCGGGAAGGAACGGGAAGAACACCACGCCCGTCTCGATAAAGATGATCAGGAACACGCAGCCGTAGGCCATGAGCGGGCCGGCGGCGATCCAGCTGGCAATCGCGGTGCGTGGATCCTTAAGCAACTCGGCGATAAAATTGATGAAACCCATGAAGTAAAACCTCTCAGTTGTGGGCGCGGACACGTCCAAGTTGACCAGTATACGGTTGCGGCGCCCCCTCGTGCGCAACCCCACAAAAGCATGACTCCATTACCAGCAAGTTTGCATAACTGACACCTGTCGCCCAAAGCAAAGCAAGATCGCCCTTCCTAATCCCTAGCGAATCGCTATACTTTATTGAATCGCATTGCCATGGCGCTGAGGGAGGGCGGCCGGTGAGCTTTATCAATACCATTCGCGAGGACATCAAGACCGTCCAGGCGCAAGACCCCGCTGCGCAAAATGGCCTGGTCATCTTCCTGTCCTACCCCGGCCTGCACGCCAAGTGGAACCACGTGCCCGAGCACTGGCTGTGGGAACATGGCCATCGCTCGCTCGCCCGCGTGCTCTCGCAAATCACCCGCCACATCACCGGCGTCGAGATTCATCCCGCCGCGCAGATCGGCAAGCACTTCTTTATCGACCACGCCATGGGCGTCGTCATCGGAGAAACCACCATCGTGGGCGACAACTGCGTGCTCTACCAGGGCGTCACGCTTGGCGGCACCGGCAACGAGACCGGCAAACGCCACCCCACCCTGGGCGACAACGTCACCGTGGGCACGGGCGCCAAAGTGCTTGGCAACATCCACATTGGCAACAACGTCAAGATCGGTGGCAACTCGGTCGTCGTCAAGGACGTGCCCGACAACTGCACCGTCGTGGGCGTGCCCGGGCGCATCATCAAGCGCAACGGCTGCCGCGTGTTCGAGGAGAGTTTCGACGCCAAGCAGCATCGCGAGTACATGCCCGACGATGCCGCCGAGCAGAGCGCCCTCAACCGCCAGGGCATCACCGAAAACGCCCGTCGCGTCAAGGAACTCGAGCGAGAGGTGGCCGAGCTCAAAGCCCTCGTCGCCAAGCTCGTGGACGAGCGCTAGGGCCGTGGGCAACCGCCACAGCATGAACGGCAGCACAAAAGGCGCGCCAGGGAATCCGCCCCCGGCGCGCCTTCTTTTCGATGTGACATGCGGGACTGCCCCTTTGTCACCTTATGCGAACTGGCTTAGGTAGAGGTCGGCATAAGCGCCCTCGGCAGCCAGCAGCTCCTTGTGCGTACCCTGCTCGATGATATTGCCGTGATCCATGACCAGGATCAGGTCGGCATCGACGATCGTCGACAGACGGTGCGCGATCACAAAGCTCGTGCGCCCGCGCATGAGCGCGTCCATGGCGCGGCCGATGGCGAGCTCGGTGCGCGTGTCCACACTCGACGTCGCCTCGTCCAGGATGAGGATCGCCGGGTTGTTGAGCAGCACACGCGCGATGGTCAGCAGCTGACGTTGGCCCTGGCTGATGCTCTCGGCATCGTTAGCCACACGCGTGTCGTAGCCCTGCGGCATAGTGCGCACAAAGAAGTCGACCTGCGCGGCACGTGCGGCCGCGACAATCTCCTCGCGCGTCGCCTCGGGACAGCCGTAGGCGATGTTTTCGGCAATGGTGCCATCGAACAGCCAGGCGTCCTGCAGCACCATGCCAAACTGCTGACGCAGCTCGCCGCGGTCCATGCGGCTCGTGTCCACGCCGTCGAGGGTAATGCGACCACCGTCGACCTCATAGAAGCGCATGAGCAGATTGATGAGCGTGGTCTTGCCCGCGCCCGTGGTCCCCACCACCGCGATCTTTTGGCCCGGCTCGGCGGCAAACGACACGTCGCGCATGAGCGGCTTGTCGGGCGCATAGCCAAAGCGCACGTGTTCAAAGGCAACACGGCCCTCCACCTTGCCCGGCAGCTTGGCGGCGACCGCCGGCAACGGATCGGCTTCCATCTCGGGCTCGTCGAGCAGGTCGAACACGCGCTCCGCACTTGCCAGCGCGCTCTGCAGCGAGTTGAAAGTGAACGACAGCTGCGTCATGGGTTCGGACGCCTCATAGATAAACTGGAAGAACGCCTGGAACACGCCGACGGTCATATGTCCGGCAACCAGCATGCTGCAGCCCACCAGCGCAATCACGATCTGCGCCAAGCGGCCGATAAAGCGCACCGCGGGGCCGACGGCGTTAATCATAAAGTCGGCCTTGGTGCTCACGCGCGCCAGCTCCTTCGAAGCCTCGTGTACCTCGGCAGAGCTCTGGCGCTCGCGGTTAAACGCACGGATCACCAGACGGCCCGAGTAGCCCTCCTCGACCGCGCTCGTAATCCTGGACACCCACTCCTGGCGCTCGCCCGTCACATCGTGCGTGCGGCGCGACACGACCTTCGTCACCAGCAGCGAAAGCGCCGTAAAGAACAAAAAGACGAGCGTGAGCGGCACGCTAAACACGAACATCACGCTCACGGCGCCCACCACGGTACCGATCGACACCAGAAGCTGCAGCAAGCCGCGTTGCATGCTCTCGGACATCTTGTCCAAGTCGTTGGTCGCACGGCTGACGACCTCGCCGGGACGATGCACGTCAAAGTAGGCAAGCGGCAGACGGTTGAGCTTTTGTGCGATGCGGTTGCGTAGGCGCAGGTTGAGGCGCTCGGCAACGCTCGACATCAAAAAGCTCTGGAGTGCGTAGAACGAAGCGGCGGCGGTCCAGATCATAAAGTAGATGAAGATGGTCCTACCGCAGTTCTCCCAGGTAATGCTGAAGGTAGCGTTGTTGGCAAACGCCAGCTTCATGTGCCCCCACAGCTCATCGATCACGCGGGCGCTGTAAGCCGGCGCCGCGGTGTTAAAGATGGCATAGAACACGACACTCGCGAACACGATATAAAAGCGCCAATGGTCGCCGGCGGCCTCACTCCACAGGCGGCGCACCGTCGCCCAGGTGTCGCGGGGCGTCTCGTCCTCGTCCTCATCGTCAACGTCGCGCATGCGCTCCGCCTCGGCGCGGGCGCGCTCGTCCTCGGCGCGCTCGTTTTCCTCGTAGAGCGCCTGGCGGCGAGCCTCGCGCTCCGCCGCTGCCTTGGCGGCTTCGTCCAGGTCGGGCGTGGCGCCCGTCTCCTCGACTGCCTCTGCAGACGCGGGGCCATCGGCGATACCCTGTTTCTTGAGCTCCTCGGTCATGCTACTCACCTCCCTTCATTTGCGATTCCGCGATGGCGCGGTACACCTCGCAGGTTTCCATGAGCTCGTCGTGCGTACCCAGGCCCACGACCCCGCCGTCTTTGAGCACCACGATCTGATCGGCATGCAAAATAGTCGAGATGCGCTGGGCGATGATGAGCACCGCGGCATCGCACGTCTCGTCCTGCAGCGCATGGCGCAGTGCCGCATCGGTCTTAAAGTCCAGAGCCGAAAAACTGTCGTCGAAGATATACAGGTCGGCATGCTTCATGAGCGCGCGGGCGATCGCCAGGCGTTGGCGCTGACCGCCCGAGAAGTTCGTGCCGCCCTGGGCCACCGGCGTATCGAGCCCCTGGGGCTGGTCGAACACAAAGGTGCTCTGGGCAACCTCCAGCGCATGGAGCATGTCAGCCTCGGTCGCGCCCTCGTTGCCAAAGCGCAGGTTGCTCGCCACCGTACCCGAGAACAGCCATGCCTTCTGCGGCACATAGGCGATACGCCCGCGGATGTCGTCTTGCGAAAGGTCACGCAGATCGACGCCGTTCAGGCGAATGGCGCCCTTCGTGGCATCGTGGAAACGCAACAAGAGCTTGGCCACCGTTGACTTGCCCGAGCCCGTTGAGCCCACGATCGCGGTCGTCTGTCCGCGGCGGCAGGCAAAACTCAGGTTGCACAGGGTGTCCTCGTCGGCATCGTCAAAACGGAACGACATGTGGTCGAACACGGCCACCACGTCGGCCCCATCTGCGGACTCAGGCGCCCCGTCGCCCAGCGTAGCCTTGCCGTCCACGATGCTCGGCTCGATTTCGAGCACCTGCTGCGCACGGTTGAGGCACGCCGCGGCGCGCGGAAGCGTCAGTACTACCATCTGCGCCATCATCACAAAGAACAGGATCAGAAGCGCGTACTCCAGCACGGCCGAGATGCTGCCGATTTGCATGGCATGGACGCCCACGCGGTTGCCGCCCACCCACAGCACCGCCACCTCGGCGATGTTCATCAAAAAGAAGCTAGAGCTGTCGAGACCCACAAACAGGTGGTTGACCTTGATGGCATTGGCCGCGTAATCGCTAAACACCTCGTCCAGGCGCTGCTCCTCGTGGCGCTCCTTGTTAAATGCGCGGATGACGCGCACGCCCACGATGTTCTCGCGCAGCACCACGTTCATGCGGTCGATAAAGCTCTGCAGGCGCATAAAGATCGGCGCGGCGTTGGCAACGGTAAAGACCGCCGCCACCAGCACAACCGCAACGACCACGCCCAGCAGCGTGCCCATGGCAGGATCGATAAACCAGGCAAAGATGATGCCCGCGACGGCCAAGAACGGCACCGGCAGCACCAACTGAATCGTCTGAAGGATAGCCTGCTGAATCACGTTGATGTCGTTGAGCGAGCGTGTGATCATCGAACCCGTGCCAAAGCGCTCAAAGTCGCTGGCGGACAGCTCGAGCGACTTATCGTAGACGGCGTTGCGGATGTCGCAGGCCACATTGGCCGCCAGGCGGGCCGAAAGATAGCAGCCCAGCACCGCGCCGCCGCTGGCCATGCCGGTCGCGATAAGCATGTACAGGCCGTTGCGCAGGATGTAGTCGACATCACCCGTCGTAATGCCCGTATTGACCATGTTCGCCAACATCGTGGGCACGAGCAGCGTACCGACGTTGTCTATCAGCAGCACAAACAGCGTCACCGTAATCAGCCCGCGATACGGCCTCATAAACCTCATTAAGAGTCGCATGTCTCCCCTTCGCCCTTATCGTCAGCCTCGTTCTCGGCGGCCACTTGCCGTTTAAATGCCTCGCACTCTTCATTAAGAACATGGGAGAACTTACCGACCAAGCGCATAATCTCGCGCTGTTCCCACGGCTCGAGCGCCTCGAATGCCTGTTGCTCGGCTTTTTGCGCCGGCAACGCGTAGCACTTGGCAAACTGCATACCTTCTTCGGTCAGTCGCACAACCTTGTTCTTACGACTGCCCTCGGCAAACTCCAACGTCGCAAGCCCTCGCGCCCTAAGCGTCTTGATTGCCGAATTGATGGTCTGTTTGCTGTAGAACCATTCACTCGTCAGCCGACTCACGGCAACGCTTCCGCCCGCCGCACTCGTGTCGACGAGCATCCAGTAGGCGCAGTCCGAAAGCCCGCAGGTGCGCGCGAACTCCGAATAGATACGGTCAAGCCCGTTGAGCATCCGGTCAAAATCGACCAACGTAACCGCGCAATCCATCTCTCCCACCATTCGATAGTCCGAGTTTTGACTAATTGTAGTTTCAGGTTAGTCCGAGTTTTGACTATCGTCAAGGGCGGCCGTGCAAGACGTGCGACCTATGCAACATATCGACAAAAAAGACCGCCGGCGCGGGGGCGGCGCCGGCGGTTGCGAGAGAATATCGATTGCTGGCTGCTAAGCAGCGACGGCCTCGTAGACCGTGGCGCCCGAGAAGCTGTCGTGCAGGCTCTTGCCGCAGATCCACGGCAGTTCGACGACCTCGCAGACCGTGTTGACCAGCTCGGAGCAGTCAGTAAAGTGGCCCTTATCGTTGAGGGCCTCGCAATCCTGAACACGCCAATAGCCATCGGTGTGCGTGATGTAGTACTCGTGATCGTTGATCGACACGAAAGCGCGCGTCTTGGAACGCAGCAGCTTCAGAAATCCTTCGAAGTCGGTCTCGACGACATCTCCAGCCTGGAACATGATGTTACCTCCTGGCCCGGCGCCACCATGGCGCGTTGATAAACGTTGGCACTCCTTTAGTAAAACCTTTATCAGAGCTTATGCGCGCATCATTTAGGCAAGTGGTAAAAAACCGCAGGGTAGACGGGATAAAACGTTTAATCATCCCACCGGTTTGTCACATTCTGGCTAAAGTTTTATGCAAACCAACTTTTCCACTTGGTAGCTTGCGTTGTTTGGGGCCGGCTGCGCGATTACGATTTTGGTTCGGCGGGTAAGAACGAGGCATCGAAACCAACGTCAGGAGGACACATGGAGACCATCGAGACGCTCATCCACCGCCGCAGCTGCCGCAAATACAGCGATCGCCCCGTCGAGGCAGAAAAGCTCGCACGCATTATCGAAGCTGGCCAGTACGCGCCGAGCGGCATGGGACGCCAGCCGGTCACGTTCGTCGCCGTCACCGACCCCGCAACCGTCGAGCACCTCTCGCAGCTCAACGCCCAGGTCATGGGCAGCGAGGGAGATCCCTTCTACGGCGCCAAGACCGTTGTGGTGGTGCTCGTCGACCGCAGCGTGCCCACGCACCTGGAAGACGGCTCGCTCGCCATGGGCAACCTGCTCAATGCAGCCTATGCGCTGGGCGTCGATTCGTGTTGGATTCACCGCGCGCACGAGGTCTTTGACTCACCCGAGGGACTGGAACTGCTGGCCAAGTGGGGTCTGCCCGCCGACGGAAGCCTGCGCGGTGTGGGCAACTGCATTCTGGGCTATGCCGAAGACGCACTCCCCGAGGCAAAGCCGCGCCGCGACAACGTCGTGTATGTTCCGCCGTTCTAACAAACGGCGGACCCGTTGACGCTGCGCGGGCCGCATTCACGCCAATCTGACGTTCAATTTCGAGGGCACGACCAAAAGGTCAGCGCCCTCTCATTTCACGTCACCTTGGCGCAAATGCGGCCCGCTCGCTGTTGGTGCCTGACATCGAGTGAGCCACTGTTGGCATCCGGCACCTGGGCAGCTAATTAACGGGGTGGTAGAAGGTGTCGACGACCGTTTGCTTTACGTTGTCCTGGTCAAGATAGAACTCGGCGAAGGTGTCGCCCTGCTGCATGGTGCCCTGCAGCGTCACGACATCAAACGAAGTCAGGCCGTGCTCGAGCATCGTGGTCGCCAGATAGCTGAACTCATCGAGACCCAAATTGGTCCACGTATAGTCACCCATGGCCTGATACAGGCTGATGAGCATGGCAGGGTTGCTCTTGGCACTGCTGAGCACCTTCGATGCAAACGCCTGCACGTAGCTCACCTGACGCGCCGTACGATCCAGCGAAGACGTCAGATTCGTCGTGTCGCGCCACTGCACGTACTTTTCCGCCGTTGTACCAAACAGCGTGGTCTCCTGGCCCTCGACCACCGAGGTGCCCGGCACAGTCTGCGTGGGTACCAGCGTTACGCCGCCGATGGAATCGTTAATGGGTGCCACGCCCTCGATGTTGAGCGTGTAGTAATAGTCGACCGGAATGTTATCGAGCACGCGCGAGGCAGCGGCGGCCGTCAGTGCCGATGAGTTGTCGCCATCGGTGCCATAGGCAAACTGCAAGCACAGCTGCTCGGTCACCTGGCCGGCAAACGAACCATTGGAATACGTATCTACGGCAACCATGCTGTCACGCGGGATGATAATGCCGCGGGCCTCACCCGTGTCGGTATTAAGCGCTACGACCATCACGGTATCGGACTGGCCCTTCTGGGTGCCGTCATCGTTATTGCGGCCATCAAAGCCGATAAACGCCACCGTGGCCATATGCTTGTTGAGCGCATACTTCTTGCCGTTATAGGTAATGGTGTCGCCCTTGGCCTTAATGACCTTTTCGGTCTTTTCCTCAATCTTCTTTTTGCCTTGGTTCACGCTGTGATTCACAAAGCCCCAGCCGGCAGCAGCAACCGCACCAATCACGAGCAGCACGATCAGCAGCGTACGGATACGGCGGCGGCGCTTGATGCGCTTAATCGACTCTTTGGAGCGTCGACGACGCTGAGGTGCCGCTTCATCAAGCGAAGGCCACTCTGCCTCATCAACAGGCTGCGCCGCAGCTTCATCGGTCTTTGCCGGTGCGTCGGACGAAGCCTCGGCCTTGCTCTGGGATTTTTCGTCAGGTTGAGGCGTCGGGGTGCCTTTGGTCTCCCATTGAGGCTCGACAGGCTCCGCCACATCCTGAACCTGCTGCTCGGGATTGTTTACTTGATTTTCGTCGGGATCCACCGCATCGATAAAGTGCTTGCCACGGGGGTTCATGACTATTTTGTCTCCTGGTCGCTTGTTAACACACCGCTAACAATATAGCGCGAGTTGCCCTGCGAGCTATCGAGCATGCAGGTGCTCAACTGCACAATCTTACTATCTGCATCAAGTGTCACGCCATCACGTACATTTTTGAGCAATGCGTCCGGATTACAGACCGAATTAAAGTAGTCCTGGCGCACGGCAGGGTCGGCAAAGTTAAACGAGTTGAGAATGTGGCGGTCGTCATATTGATAGGCCGAGACAATCTTGTACGTCAGAATATGGCCCGGCGTGTAGATATAGAACTCGCCGTTCTCGTTAAAGAAATTCGCGTCCTCAAAGTTATGCAAGTTGTGGAACACACCGCCGTTCACATGGCCGTAAATCACCGTGACGGGATCGCTAAAGTCGCGTGCGTTTGCCATCTGACTAAACGCTGTGCCGTAGGGGTCGTACTTGCCGTCCTTGTCGTGGTCCAGATAAAACAGGTCGTCCGTCGTGCTCTGCAGCAAGGGCGTGTTGATATCCGCACCCGGAATGTAGAGCCACGCATAGATATCGGCATTCTCTTGAATGAGCGGAGCGAAGTCGATGGGGTTGTCCGGTAGCTCCTTGCCCTTTGATTCGACCTTCGTGGCGGGCTTGCCTGTTGCACTCATCTCCTCGGCGCGCTGCTGCTCTAGATGATTCATATAGATCGCGTAGCCGCCGCAGCCGACTGCAACCAGTAACAACACTACGAAAACGCCCTTGAGTATCGTGGCGCGACGCTTTTTGTCCGAGTCGCCCATATGCTTAACTTCCATATGCTTGCCCTGCGGCTGCTGTGCCATGGTGTTCCCTTACCCTGTAAATCGGCCAAAAAAAGGACCCGCACAAGTACGGGTCCTCAAATCTTACGGTTGAAACCGTGAGTGTGCTAGTTGTTCTTGCGAAGAGCAACAAAAGCGCAGGCAGCGCCAGCAGCGGCAACAGCAGCCACAGTGGCAACAGCGGTGGTGTTCACACCGGTAGCCGGGGACTTAGCACCGTTGTCGGTGGTAGCAGAGCCAGCAGCGGTCTTCTCAGCCACGATGGTGTAGGTGGAGAGCCTGGTGACCTTAAAGACAACGTTACCGTTGTTGTCGGCGGTCAGGTTCAGCTGCTCCGTAGTGCCGTCGTTGTGCTGGACATAGACGGTAACCTTAGCGTTGGCATAAGCCTTGCCAAGGGTGAAGGTGACGGTCAGCGGGTTGGACTCGGAAACGGTGCCGGCTTGGGACTCGGTGATCTCGAAGGAAGCGACCACGTTGGCGCCGGCAGGGGTGCCCTTGGCGTTCTTGGTGGTGGAAACAACCTTGACGTTAGCGTTGTTAACGCTGGCGGTCACGTTGTTGGCGCCGGTGGCGGTGGTGTTGGCAGGGCTCGGGGCGGCGAAAGCAGCCACGGGCAGAGCCAGGGCAAGAGCGAGAACGCTCAGTGCTGCCATGAATCTCTTCTTCATGTTAGGTACTCCTCAACTTGCAGCTTGTGGACTTTTAAGTGCCTAGTAGTATAGCCCTTTTTTTGTAAATTGTGACTAATGGGTTCTATATGAAACAACATTGCTGCTTTTTTGCTCACTCATTGGCCCCAAACAGCGACTTAGTGTGATGGTTCTGTGACTTATTGGCCTTGTGTTACAGGCGCGGCCTGCGAATCCACGCCGTTTGCACTGGTTTCGCTAACCTCACTGTCCGTATCCTCGCCCTTTTGGGCATCGGCGATCGTTGCGGCAGCGGCAACAATACCGCGCTGAGGCGCCACGCCCGTCTGTGCCTGAGCGCCCTCGACAAGCTCCGTGCCGGCATGCGCGAGCTCAGCAGACTTGAACATCGCACTCAGGTCAACCCCGCCGCCAGCGTAGCCGATTGCGGCAAGTGCGATCACAATTACCGCAACAACAACTGCAATCGGCACATAACGATGCCAGCCAGCAGGATTGAGCCCACTGCGGCGGGCAGCACCGCGGCTGATGTAGCCCAGCGTTCCGTCGTGCTTGAGCTTAGAGCCCACCACGCGCTTGCGCCCCCTCAGCGATGACTCGGCCTGCATGGCCAAGCGGGCGCTTGCCGAAGGATAGCCGTATTTGGTGCGCTTGAACGAACCGTCGAACCCCGACGCGTGCTTGCCCCACGTCCGGGACGTCGTGCGGCGGTTAACTGGAGCCGTGCTCCGTCTATTCCGGTTTGGTTTTGAAGTCTCCGCCATACGCCCCCGCACGCCGTAACACAATCGAAACATTACTGCTTTGGACTGTAGCACACGCGCCGCATGCGGTCACGGGCGCCTCGCTCAGCGGTCATCGTCCTTCAGCAAGCGCCACAGGGTCGTGCGGCTTATTCCCAGCACCTCGGCAGCGCGGGTCCGGTTGCCCTGAAGGTAGCCTACGACCAGCCGCGCGATGTCGCGTTCGGTATCGGCCAGTGGCCGCAGGATATACAGGTCGCTGTCGAGCGTCGGAGCGCCAAAGGTTGCGGTTTTGATGACGTCCTCCTGGGCGAGCACCTCCTCCGCCACCGCGCGCTCCGCCACACCCGACCCTACTAATATATAGAGTCGTTCCGAGACCTCGCGAAGCTGCAGATAGTTGCGTGGCCAGCGATAGCCGTTAAGCGTCGAGGCGGCCTCCTCGGACATACTCGGAGCGGCAGTTCCAAAGACATCTGACAGATACGACAAATACTGCGCAACCTTTTTCGATGCGCCACCCTGCTCGGCAATCGCGGGCGCCACACTTACTGCGCAGGCCAAGCGCTCGGTTACAAAAGCGGCCTGATCGCTTTCGCCACCGCCCGGCATATCGTTTGCCGTCAGAACCACATGGCAACGCGCGGCCAGCGCCGTGTCGGTCATCGTAGAGACAAGCTCGCGCAGACGCTGCGGCGAAAGTGCATGCCAGCCGCCAATACAAAGGGTCAGCCTTGCCTGGAACAGCGGCGATTCCGAGCTTTTGAGCAGATGGCGCCAGCCGCGATCTGTGAGCTCGTCAAGCGCCACGGACACAAAGGGTTCGTCAGCATAAGGCCCATCCAGATAGAGGCGTTTTGCAATCTCTGCCTGGCCAGCACCCAGCTCGCCCTCCAACATGAGGGGCACGCCGCGGGCATAGCTTTCGCAGACGGGGCCAGCGACCGCAGCGGCACCCTCGACAATGCCGTACGCGCTTGCCTCGTAGCGCGCCTCGACCTCATCTGCGTTAAGCCACTCAATACCCGCGTGTGCCGCCACACCGTGCACCTCGCGGACCACGACCACCCAAAGTGCGCCGTATTCCTTGGCGACCGGACGCACCGTGAGGCTCAAGCGCCCTCCCGCATGCCCCATCACCAGGCGCGTGCCGTTGCCCACGCGCCCCAGGCGCTCGGCGACAAATGCCGCGACATCTTGCTCGAGCGCGACATCATCCATGGTCGAAATCGCCACGTGTCCATGCCCATCGATTGCCAACGCCGAGGCCCCGGCAGCAGCCAAGGCCTCGATCAAGATTTGAAGCTTGGCGTCACTGTTCATATTGCGCCCCGTCCTCGGCGCCACGCCGCCACCGACGGCCGCGCGGGCAAGTGTTTCAAAATTGAACGATATTGCTCACCAAACACTATAGGGCAGGAGCCGCCGTCCTGCGAGTATATGAGTTGCCCCGCATCGCCATCCTGGCGGGGCGATAAGAGCTCTTCGGGACCTATAAACCTGCGGACAAGCCATACCCGCAAGAGCTCCTATCGCTCCACCGCGGACATGCGCTCGCCAGCACGCAGCACGCAAATAAGCTACTTCTCTACCAGATTCCCAGCACGTGCTGCATTCCCAAACTCATGCACGCAATGCCAATCCAGCAGCAAAAGCCCAATGCGATGGGCTTGCCGCCCTTTTTGACCAGCTCGACGATATCGGTATTAAAGCCAATAGCCGCCATGGCCATCACGATAAAGAACTTCGACAGCTCCTTGATGGGCGCTGTAATGGATGCAGGAAGCTGAAGCACCGTGGTGATTACGCTCGCCAGCACAAAGAACAGCACAAACATGGGAAACGCGCGTTTAAGCGAGAACGTGCTTTTGGCGTCGCCGCCGGCCTTGCGCGCCAGATGCATCTGCCAGCATGCGAGAGCCAACGTAATGGGAATAATGGCCAGCGTCCTGGTGAGCTTGACCACCGTGGCGCTTTCGAGCACATTGGCGCCGGGATGCATACTGTCCCAAGCGCTCGCCGCAGCCGTTACCGACGAGGTGTCGTTGATGGCGGTGCCGGCAAACAGGCCAAAGCCCTCGTTGGTCAGCCCGAGCATGCCGCCGAGCGTCGGGAACACGAGCGCCGCGATAACGTTAAACAGGAAGATGACCGAAATAGCCTGGGCAATCTCGCGATCGTCGGCATCGATAACGGGCGCGGTCGCGGCGATGGCAGAACCACCACAAATCGACGAACCCACACCCACAAGCGTCGCGATCTTGCCCGGTACGTTCATAACGCGGCAGAGCACGAAGGCGATGACAAGCGAGGTCGAGATCGTCGCCACGATAATCGGCAGCGACTGAGCGCCTTTGGACAGAATCTGCGAGAGGTTCATGCCAAAGCCAAGCAGGATTACCGCATACTGCAAGACTTTTTTAGACGTATAGGTGACACCGGCGGCGAGCTGTTCGCGACGATTCTTGGGAAAGACGAGCGCCAGGACCATGCCAAAGAGGATGGCAAACACCGGCCCGCCGACCACCTCAACCTGTTTGCCGAGCAACGTCGCGGGGATGGCGACGATCAGGCAGAACAAGACGCCCTTCCAGCGATCGCGTACGATATTCGACAGTTGCATATGGGATCCCTTCTTTCTATTTCACGTTTGCGACGGCTTATGATACGGCAACATTGAGCACAGCCCTGCGCAAATACAGACTAAGATGCCGCAATAGTTCTTGGACAACAGCCGAATTACCCACCGCGGAGAGCCGATTCGCGGCATAATTAACAGCTGACATATCAGTGTGATAGAACGGTTGTGAGACGCTATGGAAGAATCGATGCACGTCGGCGAGCAGGAAACGAGCCTACAGGACCAGTCCTACCAGACCATTCGACGCAAAATCGTCTACCTGGACTATAAGCCGGGCGAAAAGCTGGGCGTCAAACAGCTTTGCGACGACCTGGATATGGGGCGCACCCCTGTGCGCGAGGCGCTGGTGCGTCTGGCGCAAGAGGGCCTGGTGCGTACCGTGCCCCAAAGCGGCACCTATGTCTCGCCCATCAACCTCACTCTTGCCGAGAGCGCCTGCTACATTCGCGAGCACCTGGAAAAGCAGGTGATTGTGGAGTGCTGCGCCCGTGCCACCTCGGCAGGCATCGAGCAGCTCGACCGAGCCATCGCGCTGCAGGAAAAGACCATGGCCGAGGAGGATCGCATCGGCTTCTTTTTAAGCGACAACCTCATGCACCGTATGATCTTTAGCATCGCGTGCCGCAGCACCGTGTGGTCGTGGCTCGAGGCGACCAATGCCGACCTGGAGCGCTTCCGCTGGCTGCGCGCCGCCACGCAGACGCTCGACAATCAGGAGATTGTTAACGAGCACAAGCAAATCCGCCGTGCCATCGCCGGCCGCGACCCCATCGAGGCGAGCTTTTTGGTCAGCAAGCACCTGCATATGATGTTCCGCAACCAGACCGAGGTCCTAGACCAATATCCCAAGTACTTCGAGACCAGCAAGCTCCGCTAACCTGCCAAAAAGGGACAGGTTTATTTTGGCAGGTTTTATCTGGGCAAATGCAACAAGGCCCGACCCCGCCACAACGGAGCCGGGCCCTTCTTGTTAGCGCGTTTCGACAACGGAGCACCTGATGTCAGTCACCAACAGCGAGCGAGCCGCATTTGCGCCAAGGTGACGTGAAATGAGAGGGCGCTGACCTTCTGGTCGCGCCCTCGAAATTGAACGTCAGATTGGCGTGAATGCGGCTCGCGCAGCGTCGAGCAGTTCCGGCGTTTGGTAAAACGCCGGAACAACAATTACTCGACGGTCACGCTCTTGGCGAGGTTTCGAGGTTGGTCAACGTCGCAGCCGCGCAGGATGGCGACCTCGCGGGCAAGCAACTGCAGCGGGACGCTCGCCGTGACGGGGCTGAACACGTCGCGGACGGCCGGCACGCGGATGATGCAGTCGGCAATCTTGTTGATCTCCTCGTCGCCCTCGGTAGCAACGACGATGACCTTGGCACCGCGCGCCTTGCACTCCATAAGGTTCGATACGGTCTTGTCGTAGGTGGCGCTCTTGGTGGCCACGGCGATGACGGGGAAGCCCGGATCGATCAGTGCGATGGGGCCGTGCTTCATCTCGCCGGCGGCATATGCCTCGGCATGCAGGTAGCTGACCTCCTTGAGCTTGAGTGCGCCCTCGTAGGAGATGGCAGCGCCCATACCGCGGCCCACGAACAGCGCCGACTGCGCGTCCTTGCACAGCAGGGCGGCCTCGTGCACGGCCTTGGTCTGCGTATCCAAAATCCACTGGATCTGCTCGGCCGTATCGGAAAGCTCGCGGAACATCATGCGCGTCTGCTTGGTGGTCAGACGGTACTTGACCTGCGCCAGCAGCAGAGCCAAAAGCGTCAGGCTCACAACCTGACCGATGAAGCTCTTGGTCGAGGCGACCGCGATCTCCTTGTTGGCCTTGGTGTAGATGACGCCGTCGCTCTCGCGCGCCACGGGGCTACCCACCACGTTGGTGATGCCAAAGACCTTGGCGCCCTTGATGCGCGCGTCGCGAATGGCGGCGAGGGTATCGGCCGTCTCGCCCGACTGGGACACGGCAACGACGAGCGTCGTCGGCGTAATGATGGGATTGCGGTAGCGGAACTCGCTGGCCGCCTCAACCTCGGTGGGGATGCGAGCCCAGCCCTCAATGAGATTCTTAGCAATGAGACCAGCGTGATAGCTGGTGCCGCAGGCGATCACGTAGACACGGTCGATGTCGTTGAGCTCCTCGAGCGAAAGGCCCAGCTCGTCGATGTCGAGCTCGCCGGCAGGGGTCATGCGACCCACCAGCGTGTCGCGCACGACGCGAGGCTGCTCGTGAATCTCCTTGAGCATAAAGTCGGGATAACCGCCCTTTTCGGCCATGTCCAGGTCCCAGTCGATATGGGTGATCTTGGGCTCGATCACGTTGCCGGCCTCGTCGGTATACTCGACGCCCGCGGGCGTGAGCTTGGCAAACTGACCGTCTTCGAGCACCACGACATCGCGGGTGGCATCGATAAGCGCGATCACGTCGGAGGCAACGTAGGAGCCGGTCTCGCCCATGCCGACCACGATCGGGGAATCCTTGCGAGCCACGGTGATCACGCCGGGCTCGTCGGCGCACACGGCGGCCAAGCCATAGGCGCCTACCACGTGGGTGCAGGCCTCGCGCACGGAGGCCATCAGGTCGTGCGTCTCGGCATAGGCCTCTTCGATCAGATGCGCGAAGACCTCGGTATCGGTCTCGCTCTTAAAGTGATGGCCGCGGCCCTCCAGCTCCTCGCGCAGCTCGGCGAAGTTCTCAATGATGCCGTTGTGGACGATGGCGATTCGACCGTCGCAGCTGGTGTGGGGATGGGCGTTGACGACGGAAGGCTTGCCGTGGGTAGCCCAGCGGGTGTGGCCGATGCCGCAGATAGCGTCGCTGTCAATGTTGGAAAGCTCACTCTCCAGGCCCGCGACCTTGCCCACGCGGCGAATGACGTCGAGGTGAGCCGCAGCGCCCTCGCCCACCTCGAGCGCGACGCCCGAGGAGTCATAGCCGCGATATTCCATACGCTTAAGGCCCGTGACCAGGATGTTCTTTGCAATATCAGAGCCGGTGTAGCCGACAATTCCGCACATAGGATAAATCCCTTCGTTCGCGTGACTGCAAGACGTCCACGCACAGGGGGCGCTGAGACGTATAACGTTCGAGTATTGTACTCACGCAAGCGCAAGCTGATATACCAGAAGTGGTATCTCAACTTAGATACCACCCGATGCACACATGCCCAGCCGGTCCAAACCGCCACAATGGGGACAGGAACCTTTGTGGTGGTTTGGACCGGGGCGGCGCTCTGTCCCAGCGAAAGATCTCGATCTGTAACATCTGGGGCTCCGGAAGCCGGCTTAGTGTTACAGATCGAGGCATTACAGTTCGGCCCCTGCACTATGTCTCGATCTGTAACGGGTAGAACCGGTTTTGCCGTCCAGGTATTACAGATCGAGACAATTGAAGGCCCAGGCAGCTCAAACCACCACAAAGGTGTCTGCCCCCTTCGTGGTGGTCGCGCTGGCAACGGCGTTTCCCCAGATAAACCTGCCAAAATAAACCTGTCCCTTTTTGGTAGGTTTGGGATGCTACAATCTGGCTTGTACTTGAAACGCATCAAAGGGGCCGCTATGGCAAAGGTAAAAATCAGCGATGTCGCGCGCGAGGCGGGAGTCTCGCTGGGCACGGTTTCCAACGCGCTCAACCATCCCGAAAAGCTGCGCCCCGAGACCCTCAAACTTATCAACGAAACCATCAATCGACTGGGCTACCTGCCCAACCAAAGCGCCCGTCAGCTCGCAGGCGGCGCCACCAAGTCCTTTGGCCTAGTCCTCCCCCGCCTCGACCACGGCTTCTCGCTCCAAATTGCCAGCGGCGCCCACAACGAGGCCCGCAAGCACGGCTATGACTTGCTCATCGCCAACGCCGACAACGACGACATTCTCGAAGACCATTACCTGCGCTACTTTATGGGCACTCAGATGTCCGGCGTCATGGTTCAGCCCATGGCATCCCCCGACTGGCACCCGGCCATGACTAAAATGCCCGTGCCGATCGTCTATCTGGACATCCACTGTTCCGAGCCCGGCTACTACGTGGCTGCCGATAACGAAGCCCAAGGTCGCATCATCGCCGAGCTCGCCATCGCCCGCGGCGCACGCCATATTGTCGTTGTGGGTCGAGCAGCATTTATGCAGCTCACCCTACGCGTACTTGGCATCCACAAGGCCCTCGCCCTGCATCCCGATATCAAAATTGAGGTCATAGACGCTGGAGAGTGGAATACCGCTGCCGACGGCTACGGCATCGGTGCCCAAATCGCCGAGCGCCCCGCGGACGAGCGCCCCGACTTCGTGGTCGGCCTGACCGACGTACTGGCCTCGGGCGTTATCTCGGCGTTAATCGACAAGGGCATCTCCGTCCCCGAGCAGGTCCGCGTGGCCGGCTGCGACGGCAACCCACTCGCCTGGAGCGGGGCGGTCCCGCTCACCACGGTGGCACCCCCAGGCTACGAGATTGGCCGCAAGGGCGTTCAATTGCTCATGGAGCAAATCGAGAACAAGCCCGCCGCCAAGACCAAGCACGTCCGCATCGGCTCCGCTGCGCGCACCGTCACCGCGGTCACGGCCACCGAGGACATCAACCGCCAAGAACTCGTGCGGCCGTTCTTGCTCGAGCGTGCCAGCACTCAGGCAAGCAGCCAGGCCGAAGCCACCGCCATCAACCTGGGCGCCTACCTGTAGTAAAAAGCGCCGCAGCGGAAACAGCCCCGCTGCGGCGCTTTTTACTGGCCCCACGCCCATTAGCCAAGGCTACAGCTACCGATATTTATGGAATGCAATCCAAATTTCATGCGTTGTTTTGATAAAATGGATTCGGTTCTATATTTTTTGTAATTTCATATAAATATTGATTTTGTTCCAATGTTTTCAGACCCAGGGAGAGGCTTTATGGATTTGATTGACCGCAAACAGTACCTCGACTGGCTCATTTCGTGGAAAGACTCGCATGTTATCAAGGTCGTTTCGGGCGTGCGTAGGTCCGGTAAATCGAAGCTATTCGAGATTTACCGTGGTCATTTGCGCGACCATGGAACCACAAATGCCCAGGTCATATCCCTCAACTTTGAAGATCTGGAGTTCGAGTCTCTTACGTCGTATAGAGCACTCTATGACTACGTTTCCGCCAAACTCGTCCCCGATAAGATGAACTACGTTTTTCTGGACGAGATACAGCATGTCGAGCACTTCGAAAAAGCCGTCGACAGCCTATTTATCAAAGACAATGTCGATCTCTACATAACCGGTTCCAACGCCTATCTGCTCTCGAGCGAGCTGGCAACCTTACTATCCGGTCGCTACGTAGAGCTCAAGATGCTGCCCCTCTCCTTTAAAGAGTTTTGCTCGGCAAAAACCAATGGCGGAAAGGCTCCTACCCAGCTGTTTGACGAGTACATCACCCGGGGCTCCTTTCCCTTTATCGCCGAAACGGGTATCCAGGGCTCCCAGGCGCGCGATTACCTTATGAGCCTCTACGACACCATAGTCATACGCGACGTTATCGAACGCTTGAAGGTCTCGGACGTCTCGACCCTGCGCGATATCACCAAGTTCCTACTCCATAACGTCGGAAGTCGAATCTCGGTTAAAAAAATCTCCGATACGCTCTCGTCCAACGGCAACAAAACTGACCAGAAAACCGTCGCCAAGTACCTCAAAGGGCTAACAGACAGTCTCGTGCTGTATTCGGCACCGCGCTACAACGTACGCGGTCGGCAGCTTCTTACAACAAACGGCAAATACTACGCCGTCGACCTTGGACTTAGAGGCGCTCTCGTCAAAACTCAGAGCAGCGACATCGGTCATATCCTCGAAAATGTTGTCTATCTCGAGCTCCTACGCCGCGGATACGACGTCTACGTGGGCGATATCGATGATGGGGAAATCGATTTTGTTGCCCTTGGCTCAGACGAGACGGCCTATTTTCAGGTTTCAGCCACCACGCTCGACGAAACCACCCTCAACCGCGAGTTGGCTCCCTTTAAGAAAGTCCGAGACAACTATCCCAAGACGCTTCTTACGCTCGACACGCTATTTACTGACGCAAACTACGAAGGAGTTCGCAAGCGCAACGTAATCGACTGGCTCTTGGAGTAACTCGTAACGTCCAAAGCCCCGCCAACCCCTTGCCAAGGCTACGGCCTCGGTCGCTTAAAGCACAAAGCCCCTCTTATCGGCCAAAACTGTAGCCTTGGCGAGATAAGAGGGGCTGACTGGATCAGCGCTTGCGCGCGAGTGCCGTCGTCGTCACCGTTAGCGGCAGACAACGCCCACGAGCGCATTCAGGATCTTGGATATAGATGCGGCCACCCGACTAAGCGGTTGGCCGCATCTTTAAAATGCTATTGAAATGGCTCAGGTGCAAACGCTAGCGCACGGCCTTGACCGCCGCCGTCAGATCGAACAGTGTATCGAGCACGGCCTCGCAGCCATCCACCACGTCCTGCGGCAGCGGCACGATATCGGGGACAGCGAAGACATGGCAGCCGGCCGTGATGCCCGAGACGCAGCCGTTGCGAGAGTCCTCGACCACGGCGCATTCCTCGGGGGCAAAGCCCGCGCGCTCGCAGGCGAGCAGATACATCTCGGGGTCGGGTTTGCCGTGCACGACGTCCTCGCCGCAGGTCACCGTTTCAAACTTGTCAAAGAGGCCGACCATCTTAAGGTTGCGCTCGGCCGTGACATGGCGCGATGACGTCGCAAGGCCCACGGGATAGCCCGCAGCCAGCAGCTCGTCTATGCACTCGGCGGCGCCGGCCTTAAGCTCCAGGTCGGTCTTGACCATCTCATCGCGAATCTCCTTGTGGCGGATATAGATCGCCTCGGCAGTTTCTCTGCTGCCGTAATGCGCCTCAAGGATGCCCATGACATCGGGCAGCGTGCGACCGATAAACTGATGGATCAGCGCTTCATCAATCGCGATCCCCAGCTCAACAGCGCCCGCCTTCCACGCCTTGACGCCCAAACGCTCGGTATCGACCAGCGTTCCGTCCATGTCAAAAATAACAGCCTTGATCATATCGGTCCCCCATCGCATCATGCCGCTGTACCACCGCAACTCTACCGCATTTGACAACTTGTATATAACGTATATACCATATTGCACTTTCGTTACATAGGTAGAAGTCTTATGACGAGCAGCTCAGTAGGATTATAGTTTTCGGCTGAGCACTCTACGGTAAGGAACGTTTCATGTTTTCAGACAGCACCGCGTCCGCAAAGGAGCTTCAGGACAAACTCGCAGCGCTCGAGCAGCTGCTTTTGGCATATGGACGCGTCGCCATCGGCTTTTCCGGCGGCGTCGACAGCAGCTTTTTGGCCGCCGTATGCACCCGTATCATGCCTGACAGCACCCTTCTCGTTCACCTCACCACGCCGCTCATCGGCACGCCCGAGCAGGCTTCGTTTGAGCGGTCCGTTGACGGTCAGGGCAATGAGGGCCCGCATTTTAAGCTCCCCGTGCTCAATCTTTCGGTCGATCAGTTGCAGCTTCCCCAGGTAGTCTGCAACGATGCCGACCGCTGCTACCACTGCAAACGCGCCGGCTTCACTGCCATCGTCAACCACGCCAAGTCGCTGGGCTTTCCCACCGTCATCGACGGTAGCAACGCAAGCGATCGCGGTGATTACCGCCCCGGCATGCGTGCGGCAGAAGAGCTCGGCGTGCGCTCGCCGCTTATGGAGGTCGGCTTTACCAAGGACGAGGAGCGCGAGCTGCTGCGCGCATGGGGCTACCCTGTCTGGAACCTGCCGGCAGGCGCCTGCTTGGCCACGCGCATCCCCACGGGCGAGGAGCTTACGCGCGAGAAGGTCGATTTAATCCGCGCCTGCGAGGATTACCTGCACGATCTTGACCTGGCGCAGGTCCGTGCACGCCTCATCGGCGGCTGCATGCACATCGAGGCCGCGCCGGCAGACGTCGCCAAAATCGCAGCCCTCGGCGGTGCCGCCGTCGACGACGAGGGCAAGACCCCGCTGCCCGCCGCCATCGAATCCGCGCTGCGCAACCTAGGTTGCGGCCACATCTCCCCCGAGGTCGCCCCCTACATCCACGGCAACATGAACCTTTAAGTTACGCCGTTTTACAAACGGCGTAACCGCTCGGCGCTGCACAGGCTCAACCTGAACACATAAATTGCCACCTTCCAAAAAGGGACAGGTTTATTTTGGCAGGTTTTATCTGGGGAAACGCAAACAGGGCCGCAACGTCGCATGGCGTTGCGGCCCTTTTCCTTGGAGAAGGATCAATTGATTGAGCGGGCGGGTTACACCTAACCCTCGAGCCCGGCGTTAATAAGCTCCGCGATCTCAACGGGATCGGTGCTCGCGCGCACCTTATCGCGGAAGCCGGCGTCCATCAGCATCACGGCAGCCTTGGAAAGCAGACGCAGATGCGTGGTTCCAGCTTCGCCGGCGGGCACGTACAGCGCAAGCGCGACATCGACGGGCACGCCGTCAAAGCTCGGCCACTCAACAGGCTCGGCCAGCTTGAGCACGGCAACGCCCGGCGTATGGATCGCGTCGCTCTTGGCATGCGGAACGGCAAAACCGGCGACAAGGCCAGTCTCGGCCTCGTTTTCGCGGGCGACAAAGGCCGCCTCGACGGCAGAGGCATCGTCGGCAAAGCCAAGCTCAACAGCCTGCTCAGACAAATAATGCAGCGCATCCTCACGCGTTGCGGCGGCATGCCCAATCGTTACCTGGTTGGCAGATACAAATCCCATGGAAAACACTCCTTACAACACGGACCTGACCGCGGCCTCGATACCCTCGGCGTCCAGACCGTACTTATGCAGCAAATCGACCGCGGGACCGGACTCGCCGTACACATCGCGCACGCCAACGCGGCGCATGGGCACCGGGTGCTGCTCCGCGAGCACCGCCGCAACGGCCTCGCCCAATCCGCCGACGATCGAGTGCTCCTCGGCGGTAACCACACGACCGGTCTTCTTTGCGCTGGAAACAACCAAACGCTCATCAAGCGGCTTGATCGTATGCATGTTGATGACCTCGGCGTCGATGCCATCGGCAGCGAGCGCCTCGGCTGCCTCGAGCGCCTCGGCAACCATAAGGCCACACGCGACGATCGTGACATCGGAACCCTCGCGCACGACCACGCCGCGACCAATCTTGAACTCATAGTCCTCGTGGTCGTTGATAACCGGCGTAGCCAGACGGCCAAAACGCATGTAGACCGGGCCCTCAAACTCATAGGCGGCGCGCACGCAGGCGCGAGCCTCGATGTCATCGGCAGGAACGATCACCGTCATACCCGGAATCGTGCGCATGAGCGCGATGTCCTCGCAACACTGATGCGTAGCGCCGTCCTCGCCCACCGAGATGCCCGCATGCGTAGCGCCGATTTTGACGTTGAGATGCGGGTAGCCAATGGAATTGCGGACCTGCTCGTAGGCGCGACCGGCGGCAAACATCGCAAAGGTGCTCGCAAAAGCAACGCGGCCCGTGGTCGCGATGCCGGCGGCAAGACCCATCAGGTTGCTCTCGGCGATACCGGCATCGTAAAAGCGCTCAGGGTGTGCAGCCTTAAACTTACCCGTCTGCGTAGCAGCGGCCAGGTCGGCATCGAGCACTACAAAGTCATCGTGCTCATTGCCCAGCTCGACAAGTGTCTCGCCATAGCTAACGCGCGTGGCGACTTTCTTGACCTCTGCCATTAGAGCTCCTCTCCTGCTGCCGCGAGCTCGGCCATGGCCTGCTCAAACTGCTCGTCATTGGGCGCCTTGCCATGCCAGCCAACCTGGTTCTCCATAAAGGAGACGCCTTTGCCCTTCACCGTCTCGGCGATGATAGCGACGGGCGCGCCGGTCACCTCGCGAGCCTCGGCGAAAGCCGCGGCAATCTGCGCCATGTCGTTACCGTCGGCGAGCTCAATCACATGCCACTTAAAGGCGCGGAACTTGTCCGCGAGCGGCATGGCCGAGTTGACTTCATTGATCGTGCCGTCAATCTGCAAGCCGTTGTGGTCGACGACGGCAACAAGATTGTCGAGCGCATGGTTGCCGGCAAACATTGCCGCCTCCCACACCTGGCCTTCCTCGCACTCACCGTCGCCCAGCAACGTGTAGACACGGTAGCTGTCGCCCCAGTGCTTAGCGGCAAGCGCCATTCCAACTGCAGCAGAGATGCCCTGACCGAGCGAGCCGGTGGACATATCGATGCCCGGGGTGTCGTTCATGTTGGGATGGCCCTGCAGTCGGCTGCCAATATGGCGGAGCGTCTCGAGCTCTTCGACGGGAAAATAGCCGCGATGTGCCAGCACCGAATACAGGCCCGGCGCCGCGTGACCCTTGGAGAGCACAAAGCGGTCGCGATCGGCCTTGTGAGGGTCGGCAGGATCGATATTCATTTCCTCAAAGTACAGATAAGTCATGATGTCGGCAGCACCGAGCGATCCACCCGGATGTCCCGACTTGGCCGCGTGAACCGCAGTCACGACACCCTTCCTGACCTCATTGGCGACCTTAGCCAGCTCCTGGTTGGTCATACGAATTCCTCTCTTGAAAACAACCCCGGCACCGGATGACGCGATGCCGGGGCAACCCACTCGTTAGGCCTGAGCGACGACCTTCTGCCAGTCAGCCTCAAAAGAGGCGAGGCCCTGGTCGGTCAGCGGGTGATGCAGGCACTTCTTGAGAGCGGCCATGGGCACGGTCGCGATGTCGGCACCAAGAAGAGCCGCCTGGATCACGTGGTTGGGCGTGCGGACCGAAGCGGTGATGATCTCGGCGGTGTCGTCGACGTTCTTGCCGGTCCAGTCATAGTTCTTAATGCAGGTCACGACATTGTCGAGCTGCGAGATGCCGTCCTCGGCGATGTCGTCAAAGCGGCCGACAAACGGGCTGATGTAGCGGGCGCCGGCATTGGCGGCCATAAGGGCCTGCGTCGGCGAGAAGACGAGCGTCATGTTGACACGCACGCCCGCATCGGCCAGCGCGCGGCAGGCAGCGAGGCCGGCCTCGCAGACGGGGAGCTTGACCACAATGTTGGGGGCGAGGGCGGCAAGGCGCTTGCCCTCCTCGATCATGCCCTCGGCCGTGGTGGCGGTAGACTCGGCAGACACGGGCAGGCCCTCGCAGAGCTCGGCAATCTTGAGCATATGGGGCTCAAAGTCGGCGAGCTTGCCGCCGGTCTTGGCGTACAGGGACGGATTGGTGGTAACACCGGCCAGGCAGCCCCAGCTCTTGGCCTCGGCAATCTCGTCAAGGTCGGCGGTATCGATAAAGAACTTCATGGTGCAAACTCCTTCTAAGGAATCCAAAACTCAAAATATAGGACAAAGGGGATGTCCCTTTGTCCTATGTGCCGGGCCCGCAGCTGGGACATGCCCCGGGCCCGGCGTCGTGTAGGAAAAGCTACTTAGAGAGCCTTCTCGATGCGGCTCGTGACGCCCTTGAGGTTAAGGCCGACGACGTACTGCTTGATCGGGCGCTTGATGTGCTCGATCACAAAGCG
The DNA here is from genome assembly GCA_934630735.1 of uncultured Collinsella sp. Lineage (GTDB taxonomy): Bacteria > Actinomycetota > Coriobacteriia > Coriobacteriales > Coriobacteriaceae > Collinsella. The sequence goes on from CAKTWK010000017.1 coordinate 26,533, forward strand.
CTTGCCGTCGATATCCTGGGCAGCGAGGTTGCGGTAGAGCTTCTCGACCTGCTCCTTGACCTCGGGATCGTTGAACGCGTAGTGGCCGGAGACATCCAGAATCTTCAGGCTGAGCTCGTCGTCGGCCAGAATGTCGTCAACCTGCAGGTTGACATCGTCGCCGGTCATCCACTTGCGCCAGCGCTCGGTCTTGATGGCCTTGACCAGCAGCGTGTGATACAGGTCGGAGGGATCGTCGCACAGGCCGTTGTCGACCAGAATCTGCTCGGTAGCGCAGAGCTTGAGGTAAGCGCGGGTCTCCTCGGTGCCGTACTGGGGGGCGACATTGGAGGCCGTCACGTGAGCCGGGATGTGCTCGAGCAGCGTCGCGTCATCCAGATAGTCGGCGTTGTGCTCCTTCAGGCCCACGCCGTAGCGCTTAGCCATATCGGCGAGCTCGCGGGCGTTCTTAAAGTTGTAATGGCCGACTTGCTCGGTCCAACGGGTGAGCGTACCGGTCTGGCCGACGATAAAGGTGGGCATGGGGCAGCCACGCTTCTCGAGCTCGGGCTGCAGCTGAGAAATGAACTCCTCGTACTTATCGGTAGAGGTCAAGCCGCCATTGGTCTCCTCGGTACCGACCTCATAGGCAACCTCGGGCAAGTTATGCTCGCGACGGTACTGCTCAAGGTAGTCGATAAGATCGATCGTGCGGCGAAGCACCACGTCGAGCGGAATAACCTTGCCGATCTGATAGGGGTCCTTGGTGGGGTCGACCATCAGCAGGTCAAAACCTGCCTCCATGTCGGCGACGAAGGACTTGCGGGCGAGCTCCATGGCCTCGTCCTCGGGCAGGTGGGCGTTACGCTCCTCGTCGCGCTGCCACGGGCCGCCGTGATCGCGGCACAGGTAGTACGGACCGGTGTAACCCACCTCGTCGGCAACCTTCTTGATGTCGGCGGCAAAGCGCGTCTGGTCCCAACCGTTGACGTAGCCGGCGCCCATCTCGTCCATATCGACCTGGTTGCGGCTGGCGATAAACATGGGCGGAAAATCCTCGTCCTTGGCAAGCTCGAACACGGCCTGAATCAGGTTGGGGCTCATGGGGCCAATGCCGACCATGGTTGCGTGATCGCCGCTATCCTGCAGCTTAAGCATGCCCTGAACGGCCTGGCGGATGGTGAGGTTGGACATTTTGTTCTCCTTCTCCAGAGGATTTTTGACAAAAGTTCCCTGGGGCCCAGATGCGGGCCCTATCAGTACGGATGAATTTTGTTGTGTAGGGGCGGTTGTGCGGAGTCAAATCCATCCCTCCGCACAACCGGAGTCCTTAAAGGTTTACTTGGCCTGCTTATCGAGCGTGGGCTTCATGGCAATCAGGATTGCAGCGGCGACCAAGGAGCCAATCACGATGTCCAGGCAGAACAGCGCGACGTTGTTGGTGGCCAGGGCGACGATAAAGCCACCATGCGGAACGTAGCAGTCGATGCCCTGGAAGGCGGCAAGCGCCGCACCCACGGCAGAGCCGATGCAAATGCCGGGAAGGGTGTGACCGAGGTCCTTGACCGCAAAGGGGATAGCGCCCTCGGTAATACCGATGCAGCCCATGAACAGCGCGGAGATGCCCATCTGACGGTCGGCGTCATCGAACTTGTTCTTGGCGATAAGCGCGGCGAGACCACAGGCGATCGGGGGAACGGCAACGGCGACGCGGAACATACCATTAGGACCGTAGATGCCGGAGGCCATGATGGCCATGGTGAAGGTCGAGGCGGTCTTGTTGATGGGGCCGCCCATATCGAAGGCGGTCATAACGCCAATGACCAGACCCAGGACAACCGCGGAACCGCCCTGCAGGCTGCCGAGCACGCCGGTAAGCCAGTCCATCACAAAGCCAAGCGGCGTGGCCAGGATGTAGATATAGGCCATGCCCAGGACAAGCGAGGTCAGAATCGGGATGATCAGGATGGGCATGATGGTCTGGATGGTGTTGTTGACCTTCCAGGTCTTCATCCAGCGGACAAAGTAGCCGCAGATAACCGCCATGATCATGGCGCCCAAGAAGCCGGTCGAAACGCTGTTGCCGTTAGGGGTAACGACTGCGTTGTTGACCAGGTAGCCCAGGACAAAACCGGGGGCGAGCGCGGGCTTGCCGGCCATCGAGTAGGAGATGTAAGCCGCAAGCACCGGGATCATCATAGAGATGCCGGCCATGCCGATGGTGTTAAGACTCACCATCAGCGGATTCGTAACCTCCATGCCGTTGGCGCCGGCGGTACCGGATGCCAGCGAGAAGGCGAGAAACACGCCGCCGATAACGACGATGGGGATAAAATAGGAAACGCCGGTATTGAATGCATTGAGCAGCGTCTTACCAGGATCGGCAAAGATAGACTGCTTGGACGCCGGTGTCGGGGCCTGCGGGGCAGCGGAGACGGCCTTCTTCTCTGCCTTGGCCTCGGCCTTGGGCGCGTCAACGGCGCCACCCGTCGCCTTGATGATCTCAACGGCCTGGTCGATGATCTTTACCGGATCGGCGATTACATCCGAGGTGCCGACCTTCAGGAACTTGCCCTCGGCCATCTTCTGCTCAAAACGGTCCTCGTTCTCGACGCCCACGTCGACGGACTCGAGCACCAGGTCGGCGGAATCCACGTCTTCCTGCGTCAGCTCGTTCTCGATACCCAGGCCACCCTGAGCCTCGACTTTGCACTCGATGCCACGGGCGGCGCATTCATCCTGAATCGCCTTCTGGGCCATATACGTGTGGGCAATACCCACGGTACAGGCGGCAACGCCTACGATCTTCATTGCTTCCCTCTTTTCATAGAGTTGCGTGCGCAAGACACCGTTTGCGGAGGCCTCCGGAGCATCCCCTGCCGTTTGGACTTGCTGTCTTTTCGACAAGACCAATATAGGTGCTCGTTTTTCTTAATGCCAGCTTATTTCGGTAAACGCGCAGGTCAGAGCGTTGGTTATGCTATTTGGTTATGCGTTTAACCAAAAATGAATCCTGCGATTTTACCCTCGATTTCAAAAGTCAAGAAGTATTTGATTTTCTCGGTAGACGGCAGATGCGCATGCCGGTCACAAATTTCGACCCCACCCGTATACCGCATTTGTTGCATACTCATATGAAAGGAAAAAAAGTCGCTCACCGAAGCGCATCCCTCACCAAGACTCGAAGTCATCATGTTGGAAAATGCTCATCTGTCGGAAGGAGTCGCTGTGGCAAAACAGCGCGTTACGATCGCAGACGTCGCTCGAGAGGCGGGAACCTCGACGGCAAGCGTCTCGTATTACCTCAACGACAAACGAGAAAAGCTTAGCGAGAAGACGCAGGCAAAGATTGCGCGCGTCATCAAGGAACTCGGATACGTTCCCAACGCCCAAGCGCAAACGCTCACCGGCAAGCAGACCCACGTCATCGCCATCATCATTTTGGATAACACCAACAAGTGGGCGGGCCTCGTCCTCAACGGCATGGAACAAGTCATGCTCCCCGCGGGCTACCAGACGGTCGTTTGCACGAGCAACTTTAACCCCGAGACCGAGCTCATGTATGTCGACAAAATGCTCTCGCTGGGCGTCGATGGTTTTATCATCCAGCCCACGGCAAATTTCAAGGCCGTCCACGACCGCATCAAGCGCGCCGGCAAGCCCGTCGTCTTTTTTGACGCGGCCATCTACAGCCCAGGCACCAGCTGGATCAAAACCAACCTCTACGACGGCGTGTACAATGCCACGCAGGCGCTTCTCGATGCCGGTTACGAGGACTTTTTCTCCATTGCCGCCAACATGACCGAAATGCGCACCCGCATGGAGCGTTTTCAGGGGTATGCCGAGGCACTGGCAGCGAACGGACAGCTCTACAAAGCGATTCCCATCGACCACAACAAGCCGTCGGTCGGTGAGCTTACCGAGTACTTTAGATACAAGTTCAACCCCGCCAAGCGAACCCTTATCTTCGTGCAAAATCAGTGGGCACTTCCCCGTGTCTACAAGGCTCTCCAGCCCATGGCCCATCTACTTCCGCAGCAAATCGGTCTTTTGGGACTCAACTGCGAAGACTGGACCAACCTCACCACGCCGACCGTCTCCACGATCATCGAGCCCGTCGACCAGGAAGGCAGAGAGGCGGCCGAGATGCTCCTCGCGCTACTCGATGGCAGCAGCACGCCCGGTGAGCAGCGCATTCTCGAATGTAAACTCAATTGGCTCGGTTCCACCTCGATCTAGCCATACGTCAAATATGAGGCAAATGAATCCGTAGTGTTTGTCCCAAATCTTAAGTATTTGTTCGACAGAACGGCCTCTGTCGGCTCCTGCTAGACTGGTAGATTCCCGACCGTCCATCCAGGAGCCTCAATGTCGCGCAAGCCCGCCTACAAGCAAGTACTTTCCATCGGCACCGCCGTGGTGCTGGGGTTTGCGCTGTTCACGGGGTCGCTCGACGGAGCGCCCAAGCTGTTGTCGCCGCAAAGCGATGAGCAGGCAGCGGCTCTAGCCGAAAAACAAAACGAGAGTCCCAGCCGCACCGACGACGAGGCAGACCTGGTTGCCCGACTCGAATCGGGAACAGCGAGCTCCTCGGACTCTCAAAATAGCCAAGACTCTGGCGATGGCTCCGATTCCGCCGCACCCGACACCGGTGACGACGCTTCCGCGGACAGCGCTGCCACCCCCATCGACGAGGTCGAAAACCCCGATCTCGACCGCGCCCGCGGCGTATATCTCAGCAGTATTCCCGACTACGCGGGTAACCCCTATGTTGCCCTGCGCGCCGATAGCACCCACCCGCTCGGCACGCCGTCATTCACACTCGATGAATACGAGCGCGCCACCGAAGAGGGCTGCTTTAAGAAGTTCTCCAAGCTCGACAGCTTGGGCCGCACCCGCAAAGCGCTCGCCTGCGTGGGCCCCGAATCGCTCGGCCAGGGCAAGCGCGGCGATATCTCGCGCATCCACCCCGCCGGATGGCACCAGCAACGCTACGACTTTATTCCGGGCCAGAGCCTCTACAACCGTTGCCACCTTATCGCCTGGTCGCTCTGCGGCGAGAACGCCAATCGCAAGAATCTCCTCACCGGCACGCGATATCTCAACGAGACGGGCATGCTGCCGTTTGAGGAGCAAATTCTTAACTACATCCGCGACACGGGCAACCACGTGCTCTACCGCGTCACGCCCATGTACAACGAAGAGGAGCTCGTCTGCCGCGGTGTGCGCCTGGAGGCACAGTCGGTCGAGGACCACGGCAAGACGCTGTGCTTCCACGTATATTGCTACAACCTGCAGCCGCATGTTCAGATCGACTACGCCACCGGCCGCAACCAGGCCTTGGGGGACTAGAGCCGCCGCATCATCTCAAAAACCAAAATAATCCGTTTTCCTCCGTCGCATACGGATCAAAATGGACCGCCCCGGATTGCCCAAGGCGGCCCATTGGTTGACATGGATATTGTGGCTAAGCCTGCTCGTTACTTGGCGCGGCCCTCCTCATAGCGCTCGACCAGCTTGGCCTGAACGTCATAGGGCACCTGCTCATAGCCCGCGGGCTTCATGGTAAAGTCGCCCGTGCCGCGCGTGATGGAGCGCAGGCGCGTCGAGTAATCCGTCAGCTCGGCCAGCGGCGCCTGGGCAATGACCACGGTGTCTCCGCGCTCATCGGTCTCCATGCCCGTCACGCGACCGCGCGAGGCCGAGATGTCGCCCATCACGGCGCCGGCGTAGCTCTCGGGGATCGTCACCGTGATTTCCTCGATAGGCTCCAGCACCACTGGATCGGCATCGGCGCATGCCTTGCGCAGGCCGATGCGAGCCGCCGCGCGGAACGCCATCTCGTTGGAGTCGACGCTGTGATACGAACCGTCGTACACCGCGACGCGAATGCCCGTGAGCGGGTAGCCGGCAATAATACCGTCCTTCATGGTCTCCTGGACGCCCTTGTCCACGGCGGGAATCAGCGAGCGCGGAATGCGACCGCCCACGACCTCGTCCACGAACTCATAGCCGTCGCTCGTGCCGTCGGACCCAATGAGCGGCTCGACGCGCAGCCAGCAGTCGCCGTACTGACCGGCGCCGCCGGTCTGCTTCTTGTGGCGACCCTGGGCGCTCGCCGTGCGGCGGATGGTCTCGCGATACGGAATGCGGATCGGCACGCTCTTGGCGGCGACCTTGGTGCGGTCCTCCAGACGGTTGAGCAGCACCGAAACCTGTGCCTCACCAACGGCAGAGATAATGGTCTGGCCAGTCTCCTCGTCGCGGTCGATGCTCATGGTCGGGTCTGCCTTGCAGGCCTTCTCGATAAACGTGTAGAGCTTCTCTTCGTCGCCGCGATTCTCGGCCTCGATGGCGATGCGATACTGCGAGTTGGGGAACTTAAACGCAGCAGCCTCGACCTTACCGGTAATGGAGAGCGTATCGCCCGTCTCGGCCGCCAGCTTGGGCGCCACGATGATGTCGCCGGCATAGGCGTGACCGACCTCGGTCATGTCGCGACCGCACATCACATACAGGTGAGCCAGACGGTCGCCCTTGCGCGTGCGCGCGTTGATCAGCTCAAGACCCGGCTCAAGCGTGCCCGTCAGCACCTTGATAAAGCTGATGCGGCCCTGCTGCGGATCGGCCAGCGTCTTAAACACAAACGCCACCGGACGGTCATCGTCGCTCGAAATCTTGAGCGAATCGCCGTCGATAAGCGGCATCTCGCCGTAGTCGGTCGGCGCCGGGAAGTACGTCGCGATGTCATCCATCAGCGAGTTGATGCCCTGTTCCTTAATGCAATCGCCCGCAAAGACCGGCACAAAGATGCGCTCGGCGATCGCCTTCGACAGCAGGCCTTCAAGCTCCTCCTGCGTCAGCGTCTCCTCGCCTTCCAAGTACTTCATCATCAGCTCGTCGTCAGCCTCGGCCACCAGCTCGCACAGATGGTCATGGGCCTCCTCGGCCTGGGCACGATACTCCTCGGGAATCTCCGACTCAACGGCCTCGGCGCCGTTGCAGTGGCGCGCCTTCATGCGCACCAGGTCGATGATGCCGTCAAAGTCCTCGCCCTCGCCCCAGGGAAGGGTCACGGCGCCCAGGCGCGTGCCAAAGCGCTCCTGCAGCAGGTCCATCGTGGTCGCAAAGCTGGCCTCGGAGCGCGACAGGCGGTTTACGAACACCGCGCGTGCCAGGCGTAGGTCCTCGGCGGCATACCAGAGCTTAACCGTCGTAGGCTGCGGGCCGGCCTCGGCGTCGACCACAAACAGCGCCGTCTCGCAGACGCTCATCGCGGCAAAGGCGTCGCCGATAAAATCGGGGTAGCACGGGGCATCGAGCACATTGATGCGCGCGCCCTTCCAGTCGATCGGCGCGATGGTCGTCGAGATGGAAAATGCACGCTTGACCTCTTCGGGGTCATAGTCGAGCGTGGGCTTGGTGCCGTCGTGGCCGCCCAGGCGGGCGGTCTTGCCGGAAAGGTGGAGCATGGCCTCGGCGAGTGAAGTCTTGCCCACCCCGCCTTGGCCTACGAGCACCACGTTCCTTACGTTACCGGTCTTGGGAGCACCCATGATGACCTCCTTGCAGGGCCGCGCGCAATGCGCGACGCCAACGGGGAGAGTTCGCGGTCGGTGCCGTCCCGGGAGCAGCATGGTCGGCAGCCGAGCCGACTCACCCTCCAAATGTCCTATGCCACCACCCTACCCTCACGGGCGGCTGTCCATGCATACCTTTCGGCACACGTATGAATACAGGCGGCGAGAGGAAGAGACAAGCTTGTGAGGCAATTATTGAACCCCGTCGATGTAAACAAAAAGCCGCCACAGACCGTAAGACCTGTGGCGGCTTCGCCTCAATTAATAGTTGAGTAAATACCTGAGCCTATCCCTCGATACGGCTCAAGAACTCACGCGTGCGCCGCTCGCGCGGATGGTCGATGACCTGCTCGGCAGGACCCTCCTCGACAATACGACCGCCATCCATAAAGACCACGCGGTCGGCAACATCGCGCGCAAACTGCATCGCGTGGGTCACGATTACCATCGTCATATTCTGCGCCGCCAGGTCCTTAATGACACGCAGCACCTCGGCCGTCAGCTCGGGATCGAGCGCCGAGGTCGGCTCGTCAAAGAACAGGATCTCCGGGTCGAGCGCTAGGGCGCGGGCAATACTCACGCGCTGCTGCTGACCGCCCGAAAGCTCACACGGAACCTTATTCTCGTTGCCCATAAGCCCCATCTGAGCAATCAATTCATACGCACGAGCTTCCGCCTGCTCGCGCGGGCGCTTAAGCACGCGGATCGGCGCGTCGATGATGTTTTTCATCACGGTATAGTGCGGGAACAGGTTGTAATTTTGGAACACCAGGCCGAATCGCGAGCGCGCCTGCTTGGGAACATCTCCCTTCGCATAGACCGCGCCCGATCCCACATCCGTCGCAACCGCAAGGTCGCCAAACGAAAGCGAGCCACCGTCGAGTGTCTCGAGCAGCGTGGCACACCGCAGCAGCGTAGACTTACCGCCACCCGAAGGCCCGATAATCGCCACGACCTCACCGCGCTTGACTTCGAGTGAGATATCCTTGAGCACCTCATTGCCGCCAAACGCCTTACGCGCGTTCGATATATTCATTACCGTTCCGGACACGGGAACCTCCATGTGTTTGAGAAGTCAGCGAGCGTGTGGATGACGAGACAATGTGCTTCGAAAGAGGAGCGCCGCGTACTTCTGTACGCAAGCGACGGCTTGAGAAGCAGATTGGCCGTCAGACACGCGCGCAGCGTCGAGCAGTCCGCCGTTCGTTAGAACGGCGGAACGATCTAGTCATGATAATAGTCCAGCTTCTTTTCGGCGGCGCCCAGCAGCATCTCGACCACAAAGTTAAAGACCCAGTAAATCAGCGCCGCGATCGCAAACGGCACCATACTCACTTGCGAGGCGACCAGCGCCTTGGCGGTCGAGAACATCTCACCCACGCCAATGGCAAACGCCAGCGACGTGTCCTTGACCAGTGTGATGATTTCGTTGCCCATCGCCGGCAGAATACGCTTGGCGACCTGCGGCATCACGATATACAGAAACGTCTGCATGCGCGAGTAGCCCAGCACCTCAGCAGCCTCGTATTGACCGCGCGGAATGGACTGCAGGCCCGAGCGATAGATCTCGGCAAAGTAACCGGCGTAGTTGATGATGAACGCCACGACACACGCCGTCCACTTGGAATCGGGCGTAAGCGAAATGCCGAACACGTAGTACGGGGCAAAGTAGATCGCAAACATCTGCAGCATGAGCGGCGTACCGCGCATGACCGAGATATAGATGCGCGCAATCCAGCGGAGCGGCGCAATTTTACTCATGCGCATAAACGCCACGGGGATTCCCAGCGGAATCGACCCCAGCAGCGTCAGCACAAACAACTGCAAACTGACCAAGAATCCCTGGCCAAGCATCTGCATCATGACCTGAATAGACAACCTAAGCTCTCTTTCACAGTAACGGAACAGCGAACCCAATGCTAAAGCGGGTTTTCCAGGCGCCCGAGTTTGCCGTGAAAGAGGAGCGCCGCGTACTAAATGTACGCAAGCGACGGTTTGAACGGCAAAATCGGGTGCCTGGGAAAGCCGCTATTTGAGCACCCAGTTGTCGAAGGAAAGACCATAGCTTGAATACTTGTCGCACAGGTCCTTGACCGTGCCGTCCTCGTAGAGCGCCTTGAGCGACTCGGTCACGGCGTCGGCCGACTTGGTGTCGCCCTTCTTAAAGCCGACGGCATAGTGCTCGCTGGACAGCGGCTTATCAAGCTGCGCATAGGCATCGGGCTTTGCGGCAAGCTGATACTGAGCAATCGAAAGGTCACACGCCACGGCATCGACCGCGCCACTTTCGAGCTGCATAAAGGCCGTGTTGTACTCGCCGATGGTGTCGAGCGTGGCAAACGTCGCCGCCAGATCCTTCTGATCGCCCTCGAGCACGTCCTGAGCGGCGGAATCAGTCTGGGTAATCACGGTCTTGCCGGCAAGATCGTCCCAGCTCTTGATACCCGCGTCCTTCTTGACCACGAGCACCTGCTCGTTGAGCATGTAAGGCTCGGAGAACGTGTAGTCGTCCTCGCGGCCCTCCATGGTAAAGCCGTTCCAGATGCAGTTGATGGCACCCGAGTTGAGCAGCGTGTCCTTGGCATCCCAATCGATGGCCTCGTAATCGACATCCCAGCCCTGCTTATCGGCAACGGCCTTGGCAAGGTCGAGGTCAAAGCCGGTGTACTCGCCATCGTCGCCCACAAAGCCATACGGAGGATAGGACTTGTCAAAGCCCACGACGAGCTTCTTGGACTCCGCAGCGCCCTTCACATCCTTGGCCGCGGCAGAGCCAGCAGCGGAGCCCTTGCCGGCACCACCGCCGCAGCCGACAAGACCAAGGCCAAGCACCGTGGCAAGCGAGCCGGCTAGACCAACAAACTGACGACGAGACATATCGGTATTCATGGTATTCCCCCTTGATGGCACTTTAGTTAGGTAAAGTGAGTCATGTAACGTTCAGAATCATACACTTTACCTTGATAGAGTACAAGGGAGGGTTTGCCCGCCGCGTGAGGGGTGTGGGGGTTAAGTTTCCTGCTCTACAGTCCTGCTCACGACGGAGGCCACATTAAGTGGCCTCCTGTTCGTGCGGAACTCGCGATAAACTTAACCCCCACACCCCTCACGCGGCGGGCAACCGTCGTTGGGCTTATCACTGACACGAATAAACCGCTTGCATATCGTCTGCTGGCTTGGCACGGTACAATACTTGCAGCTTAAATTCATGAATTAGTGGAGTTATTGATGGCAGAATCTCGTGCGGAGCGTAAGGCTCGTCGTGCTTTGATCGAGGCGGCTGAGGGGTCGGAGGAGAAAAAATCTTCTAAGAAATCCAAGCCATCTCAGGATGCGAAGGGTAAGTCGGCCAAAGGCAAGGTTAAGACCAAGCGTTCTGGCTCTCGTCACGGCGGGGATAAAGCGTCTCACGTTCGTTCCAAGGACTCACGCAAGGATTCGGCTCAGCCTGCGCGAAAGATCGTGGATCCCAAGTCGCCTTGTTCCATCATGCGGGCTTGTGGTGGGTGCACGGCGCTCAATCGTCCTTATAAGAAGCAATTGGCGACCAAGCAGGCTGCTATGGAGGAGCTGTTTGCTGAGCTCTGCGAGCGTGAGGGTATCGCCGTTGATCCTATTCGCGGTATGGGCGTCACCCTGGGCGACCCGGGTAAATATCCTGCGCCGCGTGGCTTTCGTCATAAAGCTGCCACTCCGTTTGCACCCGGTAAGGAGGGCACTGTCCGCTGTGGCTTTTTTGAGCGCGGCACGCACAAAATCGTCGCCGTACCCGAGTGTCCTGTCGAGGCGCCGGGTGCCCGTCAGATTCTCAACGGCATCGCGCGCGAAGCTGAGCGGCTGCATATTCCCGCCTTTAATGAGGACAAACATTTTGGTTTGCTTCGCTATGCCGTCGTCCGCTGCGGTTGGTGTACCGACCAGATCATGGTAACGCTCGTGACCGCTCAGCGTGACTTACCGCACGCGCAGGAGTTCTTTGAGGCCGTCGCGGCGCTCGATCCGCATATCGTCACCGTCGCCCAAAATATCAACGGCCGTCCCGGTAACGCCATCTTGGGTGAGGAGACTCGTATCGTCTATGGCGCCGAGTGCATGCGCGACCAGCTGCTCGGTTGCGAATTCGATATCTCCCCTACCGCGTTCTATCAGACCAATCCACAGCAGACCGAGCTGCTCTATCAGCTTGCGATTGACGGCATGGACCTGCAGCATGGTGACATTCTTATGGACGCGTACTGCGGCAGCGGCACCATCGGTCTGTGCGCCGCGAAGGATGCCCAGGACAGGGGTGTCGGCATTATGCTGCTCGGCGTGGAGCGCAACCCGGCGGGCATTGCCGACGCACGTCGCAATGCCGAGCTCAACGGCCTCACCCGCAGCGCTTGGTTTATGGCCGACGACGCCACCGATTACATCCTGGACGCCGCCGATAACAACGAGCGCGTTGACGTTCTCTCCATCGACCCGCCACGCGCCGGCTCCACGCCCGAGTTTCTTGAGGCCGCCTGCGCTCTTAAGCCGCGCCGCATCACCTATATCAGCTGCAATCCCGTGACCCAAGAGCGCGACCTACACCAGCTCCTCGACGGAGGCTATCGCCTGCTCAAGATCACGCCGGTCGACATGTTCCCTCATACCGACCACACCGAGACTGTCGCGGTCCTCGAGCGCCGCTAATCCACCCCGGTAGATTTTTGGGACAAGAAGGGGGCGGCCCGTCTGGACCGCCCCCTTCACTTGGTTTATGAACGCCGCTACATCCCCTTGCGCAAGTCGCAGACGCCGGCTGCCGCCATCTCGCGCAGCAGCGTCTCGCGATCGCGCGTCACGATCAGGTCCAGCGGGAAGTGAATCTCATCGAGCATCTTGCGCGCCTGGTCGAGCTTGCCAATTGCCATACCAATGTGCGCGTCGGTCGAGACGCCAATCCCCACGCCCAGTTCGGCGCAGCGCTCGGCAATCTTGCGACAAGCGCCCCAATGCTCGGCATCGGTACCATGCTCAAGACTATGGTTGTTAATCTCGATAATCTTGTGCTTGGCCTTTGCCGCCAACAACACCTCATCGATATCAAAGGAAACACCCGAGCGACCCGTGTGGCCCAGCATAAACACTTTGGGGTGCTCCAGAGCATTGATATACATCTCGGTCGTCTGGGCGAGCGTCGCGCCTTCAGCGAGCTGCGGATTATGCACGCTTGCCACCAAATAATCCAAATTGCGCGTAACCAAATCGAACAGCGAATGCTCACGACTATACGAATCGCCGGCAATATCGAGCGAAACGGGAATGTCCTCGCCAAACAGGCTTCCGTCCAGCGAAACGATATCGGCCTCGGCACCACGCAGCACCAGTACGCCGCTCCAAATGCGCGGCCAGATATCCTGGTTAATAAAGAACTGGTAACTGCGCAGGTCATTGGGACAAGGTGAAACCATAGAGCTCAGATGGTCGGCAGATCCGAGCACCTGCAGGCCACGCTCTGCCGCCCAGTACACATTCTCCTCAATGGTCGAATATGCATGCGCAGAGAACATCGTATGGGTATGGATATCACAGGAAAGCAGGTAGGGCATCGGATCTCCTTATCCGGCATGGCCGTCGCGTATATTCATTGTACGCATAGCCTTCGATAGTCGTAAAACCGCTCCATCCCAACGACACAACGTACATGACAATGGGGTCCGGCTTAACACCAAACCCCGTTTCACGTAAAACATTACAGGCAGAGCGCTTTGCTTTTAACGATACTCGTCTGCCAGCTGCTTCCAGGCAGGTAGCGAATTGATAATCGTCTCGTAGCTCACACAGTAGCCAAGGCGGAACCAGCCCGGCATGCCAAAGCTATCCGAAGGCACCGCGAGCAGCTCATACTTCTTCGCGCGCTCGCAGAAAGCGTTCGCATCGGGCTCCAGCGCCTTCACCCACAGGTAGAATGTACCATCCGGCTCAACATAGGTGTAGCCGTACTCCGCCAGCGCATCGGTAAGCGCCGTGCGGTTGCGTGCATAGGCCTCAACGTCACTCGGCTCATCGATGCAATCGATAATCACGCGCTGGAAGAGCGCCGGAGCGCACACGAAGCCCAGCGTACGGGCGGCACCGGCAACGGCGGGCATTAGACGAGCTGCCTGAGGATTCGTATTGGGAACCAGGATCCACCCGACGCGCTCGCCCGGTAGCGAAAGCGACTTGGAATACGAGTAACACACGATGGTGTGCTCGTAGATCGAAGGCACCCAAGGCACCTCGGCGCCATAGACAATCTCGCGATACGGCTCATCCGAGATAAGCATGATCGGATTCTCGGGATCGCGCTTGGCGTTGACCTCGCGTAAAACATTGGCCAGTCGCGTCAGGGTATCGCGCGTATACACGGCGCCCGTCGGGTTATTCGGTGAGTCGATAATGACGGCAGCCGTCTTGTCGGTAATCGCCTTGAGCACGTTATCCACGCTCAGCTGGAACGTATCTTCATCGGCGAGCGCCTCGACACACGTACAGCCGGCCTTCTCAATCCACACGCGATACTCCGGGAAGTACGGGGCGATAACAATGACCTCGTCACCCGGGTTCGTAACGGCATTGAGCGTGCAGGTGAGCGAAGCCGCCGCGCCCACGGTCATAAAGACATCTTTGCCCTCATAGCTCGTACCGAATCGACGGTTAAGCGACTCAGCCACGGCGGCTCGACATTGCGGCAGGCCCGGAGCGGGCGTATAACCGTGCAGCTGGTCACTCGGCAGTTCAAGCGCCTTTTTGATGGACTCCGCGACGGCAGCGGGAGCAGGAACGCTCGGGTTGCCCAGCGAGAAATCGAACACGTTTTCCGCGCCGATTTGCGCCTTGCGCTCAAGGCCATAGCTAAAAATCTCGCGGATGATGGAGCTTTCCGCACCGCGAGCATACATAGTTTCGTTGATCATCTGTTCCCCTTTCGCATAGGCGCTATTGTACGCTTTAGTCGAGCAAAGCGCCGCAGCAATGTTGATTGGGGACAGACTTAAATGCGTGAAAACGCTCATTTAAGTCTGTCCCCAATCAATGAAGAAAAAGCCTCCGCAGGTTTCCCCGCGGAGGCTTTCGCCACAAAGACTATTTGTCGTCGTCGGTGTCGGCACCGGCATTGACGGCATGGTCATCGCCGGCATCATCGGATGCGGCTTCGGCATCCTCCTGCATAGCCGCCTGTGCAAATGCCGCGGCGTCCGCCGCAAGCTCCTCCTCGCTCATGCGAGGCGCATGCTTCTTGGTCGGCATGCCGGCCGCCTTGGCATTGCGCTCCTCCTTGGCCGCCAGGATATCGCCCTCGCGCTCAAGATAGGCATCCCACTCGTTGTCGAGCAGGGCGTTCACGGCGTCGCCTTCGACGGTCTCGCGCTCAAGCAGTACCTTGGCCATCAGATCGAGTTGATCGCGGCGGGCATCCAGGATCTCGACCGCACGACGATGGGCCTCGCGCATAATGCGCTGGACCTCGATATCGATGCGACGCGCCGTCTCCTCGGAGTAATCCTGATGATCGGCGTAATCGCGGCCCAGGAATACCTGATGCTGCGCCTCACCAAACACCTGCGTTCCAAGCTCCTCGCTCATGCCCAGGCGCGTGACCATCTCGCGCGCCATCTTGGTCGCGCGCTCCAGATCGTTGCTCGCGCCCGACGTGATGTCGTCGCACATGAGTTCCTCGGCAACGCGACCGCCCAAGAACACGGCAAGCTCGTCGAGCATCTCGTTCTTGGTCTTGAGGAAGTGGTCCTCCTGCGGAAGCTGCAGCGTGTAGCCCAGGGCCTGACCGCGGCTGACAATCGAGATCTTGTGGACCGGATCGGAATGCTCCAGGATGTGGCCCACCAGGGCGTGACCGCTCTCGTGGTAGGCAATCGTGGTGCGCTCGGCTTCGGTCATCACACGACCCTTGCGCTGCGGACCGGCAATCACGCGCTCCATCGACTCCTCGACCTCGTCCATCGAGATCACGGAACGATGGCGGCGGGCAGCCAGCAGCGCAGACTCGTTGAGCAGATTTGCCAGATCGGCGCCGGTGAAGCCAACGGTCATCTGGGCGAGCTTCTCAAACTTCACGTCCTCGTCCATCGGCTTGTTCTCGGCATGCACGCGCAAGATCTGCTCGCGGCCCTTCACATCCGGACGGTCGACCGTAACCTGACGGTCAAAACGACCGGGACGCAGCAATGCCGGATCCAGGATATCAGGACGGTTGGTCGCGGCGATCAGGATGACCGACTCGCTTTCCTCAAAACCGTCCATCTCGACCAGCAGCTGGTTGAGCGTCTGCTCGCGCTCGTCGTGACCGCCGCCCAGACCGGCTCCGCGCTGACGTCCCACGGCATCGATCTCGTCGATAAAGATGATCGACGGGGCCTGGGACTTGGCCTCCTTAAAGAGGTCACGCACGCGGCTGGCGCCGACACCCACGAACATCTCGACAAAGTCGGAACCCGAGATGCTAAAGAACGGCACGCCCGCCTCGCCGGCAACGGCCTTGGCCAGCAGCGTTTTACCGGTGCCCGGAGGGCCCACCAGCAACACGCCACGCGGGATCTTGGCGCCCAGCTTGCGATAGCGATCCGGATCGCTCAAAAAGTCACGGATCTCCTCGAGCTCCTCGACTGCCTCGTCCACGCCGGCAACATCCTCAAACTTGACCTTGGGGCGCGTTGCCTCGTTGGTCTTGGCGTTGGTCTTGCCAAACTGCATGTTCCTGTTGTTGGCGCCCATCATCTGGCGCATAAAGTAGAACATGATGGCGATCAGGGCGATTGTCGGCAGCACGCTCATCGCCAAGTCGCCCCAAAAATCGGGGTCGTTGGTGTTGACGATGTACTTGGTATCGGGGTGCTCCGCCATAAGCTCGGCAAGCGAATCGGAGCCGACATAGGTCGAGGAGAAGCTTTTGAGCTCGCTCGTATCGCCCTTGTCCTTTTTTGTCTTCCAGTAATGACCCGCCACGCTTCCGTCTTGAACCGTATAGGTCAAATCTTCGACGCGATCCTGCTTAATGGCGTTGACCATCTCGCTCGTCGCGAGCTTTACGGTATTGCTGGAATTGGCAAAGCCGGAGCCCATGTTAAAGAAGGCGTAGCCCAGAAGCGCGCAAGCCAAAATAAAATACAGCCAGCCCGTACGCGTGGGCTTCTTGCCTCCGGGCATCCCCGGGATCTTAGGCTCCCGGGGAGTCTGGGAATTGTTATCGTTACGGTCGTCGGGCATCTTACGAATAAACCTCCGGTTTCAAAATGCCCAGATACGGAAGGTTACGATAGCGCTCGGCATAGTCGAGGCCGTAGCCCACCACAAAGGCATCGGGGCAATGGGTTCCAACATACTTGGGCGTGACGGCCGAGGTACGGTCCTCAACGTCCTTCCACAGGAAGGCGGCAACCTCCAGAGAAGCGGGCTTGCGGCTCTCGAGGTTCTTCATCAGGTACTTGAGCGTCAGACCCGAGTCCAGAATGTCCTCGACGATCAGCACGTCGCGACCGCGGATGTCGATATCCAGGTCCTTAATGATACGCACGATACCCGAGGACTTCACACCGTCGCCATAGCTCGAAACAGCCATGAAATCGATGTTGGTCGGCAGCTCGATCTTGCGCATCAGGTCGCCCATAAAGACCACGGCGCCGCGCAGGACCGCAATCAGCACCAGATCCTTACCCGCGTAGTCGCGAGTAATCTGCTCGCCTAGGCGAGAGACGATACCGTCGATATCCTCCTGCGTAAACAGAACCTTCTCGATATCCGGATGTTGAGAAGCCATGACAACCCTTTCTTGTGCTTATCGCCCACACACCGCCGTATGGACGCGAACTACACATTCTAGCAGCGCACGGGGTATATTTACCAGCCCGTGCGCCATCAGCGCGGGAATACCGTCAACGTCGCACAGAATAGTAGGCGCAAGGCACTATTCCGCATCGACCACACGAAGCAGATACGCCACGCGCGTTGCGGCCGTGCATTTAAAACGCTCGTCCGTGCGAACGCCTGCGACCCATACCACGGCACCTCCCGGAGCCGTTCTCACCACGGGAACGCTTGCGCGCTCAGAAACGGGAATACGAGCCTCGTTGAGCAAGTCGGATACCTTCTTACTTCGCCCACTCATGCCCAACGGACACATCACATCCCCCGGCGCGGGACCGTCTACCCACAGACGCGCCAAACGCGCCTCGGCGGGAATCTCCCCGCGTGAGCCGGCGAGCATCCGTTCGCTATCGCGATCGGCAAAGCCCAGCGTCGCGGCATCCACCATAGCGGTCACCCCTCCGGCACCCGCGAGTTCGCGGGCACGGCGCACAATATCACACCCCGGCTCGACGGCCATCGGCTCTGCCACCAGGATGCGGCCCGCCCCCAGCGGCAATCGACCGGGAATGGTGACCCAATCGGCAACTAACCCCTCGCGCGCCGCCGGGGCCTTGAATGACAGCATGCCAAACTCCACGCGCGCATCGATTCCCGCCGGCAGCGTGACCGAACCCGAGCCTTCGGCGACACAGGCGAGCACGCGCTCCACATGCCGCATCTCCGGGCGAGCGTCGGGGTCGATACGCTTAATTGCCAGTCGCACCATGCGCCGAGCGATCACCACCTCGGCCGCGGCCAGTCGGCGAGCGTCAAGGACCAGTGCACCCGCCGCCTCCTTACGCAGGCAGCTTCGAAACGCCTGTGCGGAAAGCTGGGAAAGAAAGGCGTCCTCATCGCCTAAGATCTCGCAGGCGGCGCCAATCGTCTTACAGACGCTCGCGTTGCGCTGCGCCACCACCGGCACCACTCGATGGCGCA
The DNA here is from genome assembly GCA_934630735.1 of uncultured Collinsella sp. GTDB lineage: Bacteria > Actinomycetota > Coriobacteriia > Coriobacteriales > Coriobacteriaceae > Collinsella. The sequence continues at coordinate 44,904 of CAKTWK010000017.1, forward strand.
CGTAGTTACGCAAGTACGACACGTCCTCGTTGCTCTCGTCCTCTCGCCACGGCTGACCATGCACCTGCAAATAGCCCACGAGCTCATCATGAGTCAGGTCGAGCAAGGGACGCACCACGATATTCCTCCGGCGAGGAATGCTCGATAGGCCAGCGGGCCCCGAACCCTTAATCGCGTTCATCAAAAACGTTTCTGCGCGATCCGAAGACGTGTGCGCGGTGCAGATACGAGCCGCCGTTCGCGGTGCCCCCGTCTGGGCGCAGAGCCCGCGAACATACCTCCGCGCCGCGGCATAGCGCACCTCACGGGCAGCCGCCTCGATATTGCCCGATTCATCATCAAAATAGGCATGCTCAACACACAGCGGCAAGCCATATTGTGCGCATAGGCCGCGCACGAAGGCCTCGTCGCCATCGGATGCCTCCCCGCGCAGATGATGGTTTACATGCAGCACGTGCAATCGCTCGCGCGCAATGGGAGCGACGCCGCGCCCGTCCTGGATATCCAGCTTTGATGTGCAAGCCATAAGGAGCAGCGCCGTCGAGTCCGCACCGCCTGATACCATGAGCACTACGGGGGCAGCGGCCTGCCGCGTTGCCAGGACGCTCTTATCCGTCCTCGGCGCGGCATGGTGTCCATAATGCTGAGATACCGTTGGCATTTGCTTCCTCCTCTATTCGTTCGCACCCATTGTATCCTTTGGAATCTTATGTCTCGCCTGCACCTTCATATCCTCGGCAGCGGCTCAAAAGGCAACTGCGCACTCGTCGAGGGACCTCAGGGGCTCATCATGATCGACAACGGCCTGTCCCGCCGCGAGACACTTAAACGCATGGCGGAGCTTGGCCTCTCGGCAGACGACGTCGCCGCTCTTGTAATCACCCATGAGCATGGTGACCATATCAAGGGGCTCGATGTATGGTGCAAGCACTGGCATGGTCCCCTCTTTGCCAGCAGGGACACCCTTTCATGCAAAGAAAACCTCGCGCGCCTGCCCGTAGAGGAATTTGACCCCGGCGACACGCTCCCCATTGCCGGCATCCACGTGCAAACCTACTCAACATCGCACGATGTCATCAATCCTGTCGGCTATCGATTTAATGCTCTCGATGATTCCATTGGGTTTGCCACCGACACCGGAGAGTTATCGAGCAAGGCCATAGGCATCCTCAAAGACTGTCGAGTTCTCGCGCTCGAAAGCAACCACGATGTGACCATGCTGCGCGAGGGAGAATATCCCCGCTTTCTTCAGGAGCGCATCCTGTCTGCAAGGGGACACCTCTCCAACGACCAAGCCGCCGAAGCCGCGCGCGAGCTTGTTACCGATCGCACCGAACAGCTCATTGCCATGCATATCAGCCAAGATAACAATCGTCCGAGCCTTACCGTCAAAAGCTATGCCAAGGCTTTAGCCGCAACCCTGGATGACGAGGTCGGCAGCTCCGCCACCCTTCTCCAAGGATCGCGAAAACTCTCGATATGCCCCGCAAGCCAGCATCGGCCAGCAACCATTCAATAGGCTATCTCAGACAGCAAAAGGGGCCGGGAATCGCTTCCCAGCCCCTTTTGTTATCTCTTAATAGAGCAGAACGCCAACGAAGTTAGTCGATGGAGATCTTCGTAACGTTCTTCTTCTCGACGATCTTGGGAACCGTAACGGTCAGGATGCCGTCAGCGTACTTAGCCGAAAGGCCCTCGCTCGAAGCGTCCTTTAGATACACGCCACGAGTTGCGCTGTACGAGCTGAACTCCTTCTGCAGGAAGTTCTTGCCCTCGTTCTCCTCGTCTTCCTCGACATTCACGCTAATGGACAGACGGCCCTCGTTAAGCTCGACATCGATATCGTCCTTGGCGACGCCGGTCAGATAAGCCTTGACCTCATAGCCATCGCCCTTATCCTCAACATCAACGGGGAACGCCTTAGAGGCAATCGAGCTGTTCGCTAGGTCGCTCATATCATCAAACAGATCGAACAGCGAGCTTGCAGAGGGACGAACGCCAAAAACCGAACGATAAGGAACCATGCTTGCCATGTTTACCACTCCTTTATAGGACTGCCGAGTCATCTTCTAGGTGACTGGGACTTCTTTTGACGCTCTTATATATGCCCACCCGATGCTCATATATACATCGACTATAAAGTTTTTTGAGTCCAGTACTATAAGCATATCTAAGTGTGTAGCACTAAGGTTTTAGGAAGGTTAAGGTTCTTTGAACCAGAGCTTAAATAACGAGTATGTCCACAGCTACAAATAACAAGGGGCTTACAATGAGCGCGTACACGTTGTTGGTAACGAGCTAAAGAGCATCATGGACGACCAAAACCAGAACAATATATTTATGCCGACGCAGGGGGAAGATATTTCCACGCAGCCGCCACGGTTCCATCGCCCCCACATCTCGCAAGAGCCCATTCATGATGCAGAGCCCGAATATGTGACGAGAAATCGATATCAAACGCTCGAGGATGCCCAAACGGGACGTAAGCATATGGGCGTCGCATCGGGCGATCCCGTATATCTAAAAGATGCACCGTTATCAAAAAACAGCGCAATCAATGACGACCCGACGAAAACGCCCATAACTCAACAGCAAAGAGGTCCTCGACCAAAGCAAACCTTAACGCATTCGGCTCGTTATCTCGAGACGCCAAAACAAGGGAAAACGATCTTCGTTTCATCAAGTAAGCGACGTAAGCAGCATCGACTCCAATTCCTGCTTTTGATCATTGCGGCCATAGCAGTTGCCCTTGTGATTCGATTTATTGTCTTTAATTAAAAGCTCATTACCCATAAGCCCAACCGGGTTATGGGTGAAATACAACTACTTTGTGAAGTGATAACGCAAAAAAAGGGGAGGCCGCGAGGCCTCCCCCTTCTAAGTTCAATGACGGCTCGGTGCCGTCCACCGGTCAGCGGCGCCC
>CAKTWK010000018.1 GCA_934630735.1 uncultured Collinsella sp.
GCCAGAGCATGGGGGGCACGCCCGGTCCCGTTCCGAACCCGGAAGCTAAGCCCCATCGCGCCGAGAGTACTGCGGGGCCAGCCCGTGGGAGGCCAGGGCGCCGCTGACCGGTGGACGGCACCGAGCCGTCGCAACGGACTTAGAAGGGGGAGGCCTCGCGGCCTCCCCCTTTTTTGCGTTTGATAGAGAGCTGTAATACAAGAACCCGCCTTCGTTTGGCTTGTCTTACTGTTTGGCTGTATTTTGAGTCCTTCTTTTGTATTTGCGCGATAATAACTCCCATTGGCGTTAGGGAGGACTTGATGTTTACCGTTTTTGTCTTGGGCAATATTGCTTCGGGTAAGTCGACTGCCTGCCGCTATCTCGAATCCCATGGAGCCATGCTTATCGATCTGGACGAGCTTGCCAAATCGCTGTATGTGCCAGGCTCCGATATCGTCAATGCCCTCGCGGAAGAGTTCGGTTGGGACATTCTGGACGGGGAGGGCGGTATTCGCCGCAATGTCCTCGCTGCTCGAGCTTTCGCCTCTCCTGATACAGTTGCGCGGCTCAACGACATCGTTCATCCGGTTCTCATCGAACAGCTGTCACTGAGGATTCTTGATCCGGTTTGCTGCACGGTTTCGTCCCCCCGTTACCCCTTTGCGGTTGTCGAGGTTTCTGCCCCGACTGGGTTTGAGGATGCTTTTGGCCTGGCTGATGAAATTCTGGTTATCAGTGCTCCTTTGGCAGTTCGTCGCGAGCGTGCCATTCATCGTGGTATGGAGTCCTCTGATTTTGATGCTCGCTCTGCATGCCAACCTGATGAGGCTTCGCTTTGCAATCTCGCTACGACGGTAATCGATAATGCGGCAGGCGATAATTCGCTCTTTGAACAACTGGACGCATGGCTTGCGCGCCATGGCTTCGGGGATGTAGCGGATAAGGAGGAGGCCGATGCCTAAGACACGTTTCTTTACGTGGTATCGCGTGGCGCCACTTGCCGTTGTGTTCGTCTTCGGCCTTATTTCGCTCGTCTATTCGTATGCTCCTGCCGCCTTCTTTAGGCCTTTGTATCCAATTGACTACGAGGCGTACGTAAAGCAATCGAGCATTTCGCACAATCTTGATCCGTATCTGGTGTGTGCTGTCATAAAGTCGGAATCGAATTGGGATCCCCAGGCCGAGTCGAATCAAGGCGCTCGGGGATTGATGCAGCTGATGCCCGAGACTGCCCAGGATATGATTGCCAAGGGTCTTGTCGATGGTAGTGAGTATTCAGCCGACAACCTTAACGATCCCGCTACGAACATCGAGTTTGGCTGTGCGTATCTTTCGTATCTTCTAACGTATTTTAACGGGTCGACTGACAGTGCCATTGCCGCCTATAACGCCGGTATGGGCAATGTCGACGGATGGGCGCAGCAGAGCACATCGCTTCATAATGCAATCACCTTTCCCGAGACACAGGCGTATCTGATTCGTGTCAATAATGCCTGGGTTCGCTACAAGACCCTCTATCCCGATCGGTTCGTATAGGACTATGCCTGCCGCCTGCGTATACTGCAGATATATGAGTTAGGAGTATCCATGGCGGAATTTGAAGTTGAGCGTGTTGGAGGAGAGCTCAAACGTTTTGGCGTTGAGGGCTCTGAGGTGCCGTTTGAGGTCGTGTCTCCATACGAGCCCGCTGGTTCCCAGCCTAAGGCCATTGAGTCGCTTGTGCAGGGCGTGAGGGACGGAGATCGCTATCAGGTTTTGCTGGGCGTGACTGGTTCGGGCAAGACCTTCACGATGGCTAAGACTATTGAGGCCCTGGGGAAGCCGACGCTGGTCATGGCTCCCAATAAAACCCTCGCCGCCCAGCTTGCGAGCGAGCTCAAAGAATTCTTTCCCAACAACGCCGTGGTCTACTTTGTCTCGTACTACGACTATTATCAGCCCGAGGCATATGTACCGCAGAGTGATACGTATATCGAGAAGGATTCCTCGATTAACGAAGAGGTCGAGATGCTGCGACATCAGGCGACCGCCTCGCTGCTATCTCGACGCGATGTGATCGTCGTCGCATCGGTCTCGTGTATCTATGGCATTGGCTCTCCCGAGGACTATGCGGGCCTAGCTCCGAACGTCGACAAGAAGGTGCCGCTCGAGCGCGATGACTTTATCCATGCGCTTATCGATATCCAGTACGATCGCAATGACTATGATTTGGCACGTGGCACCTTCCGCGTGCGCGGCGATGTCGTCGACGTGTATCCGCCCTATGCCGAGCACCCGTTGCGGTTTGAGTTCTTTGGCGACGAGGTCGAGCTGATTGCCGAGATTGATGAGGTCACCGGCGAGATGCTGCGTGAGTACGAGGCTATTCCCGTGTGGCCGGCCTCGCACTACGTGACTGAGAAGCCTAAGGTCAAAGCGGCTCTGAAATCAATCAGCGAAGAGTGCGAGAAGCGTGTGGCCGAGCTCAAAGCGACCGACAAGTTGCTCGAGGCGCAGCGTCTGCAGCAGCGTACCGACTATGATCTCGAGATGCTCGAGACCATGGGTTTTTGTAACGGTATCGAGAACTACTCGCGTCATCTGGACGGCCGAAAACCGGGCGAGCCGCCGTTTACCCTGATCGATTACTTTCCTAAGGACATGCTCTGCATCATCGATGAGAGCCATGTAACGGTGCCGCAGATCCGCGGCATGCACGAAGGCGACCGCTCGCGTAAGGTGACGCTGGTGGAGCATGGTTTTCGTCTGCCTTCGGCACTCGATAACCGCCCGCTTCGTTTCGATGAGTTTGAGGCGAGGATTCCCCAGTTCATCTACGTTTCGGCCACGCCGGGCGACTATGAGCTGCGGGTTAGCCAGAATGACGTTGAGCAGATTATTCGTCCGACCGGTCTGCTCGACCCCAAGATCGATGTGCGTCCGGTTCGTGGGCAGATTGACGATCTTGAGGACGAGATTCGCGAGCGCGTTGCCCGCAAGGAGCGCGTGCTGGTGACCACGCTCACCAAGCGCATGGCCGAGGACCTGACCGACCATCTGCTTGATGCCGGCATTAAGGTCAATTACATGCACTCCGATACGGCGACGATGGACCGTGTCGAGATCCTGCGAACGCTGCGCGAGGGAAAGATTGATGTTCTCGTTGGCATCAACCTGCTCCGCGAGGGTCTAGACCTTCCCGAGGTCTCGCTGGTGGCAATTCTCGACGCTGACAAGGAAGGCTTCTTGCGCAACCGCCGTTCGTTGATTCAGACGATTGGCCGTGCGGCCCGTAATGCCGACGGCGAGGTCATCATGTATGCAGACGTTGTGACCGATTCGATGAAAGAAGCCATCGAAGAGACGCAGCGCCGTCGCGAGATTCAGATGGCATATAACGAAGAACATGGCATTGTGCCCAAGACGGTCCGCAAGGCCATTAACGACATTTCGAGCTTTATTGCCGAGGCCGAAAAGACTGTGGGCTCGAAGGGACGCTCGAGAGGCGATTCGCTGGGTCACGGTGCGTTCTATACACCCGACGAAAACGGCGAGGGCGCCGCGCCGGAGACGGTAGCACCCGAGCAGACGCTTGCCGAGCAGCTGGAAGGGCTACCGCATGACGAGCTCGTACGGATTGTCGAGACCATGGAGGAAGACATGCGTAACGCTTCCGCCGCCATGGACTTTGAGGAGGCGGCACGTCTGCGCGATGCCGTCGTTCAGATTCGAGCGATGCTTGAGGGCGCATCTGAGGACGAAACGATCGAGCGTTTGCGTTCGCAGGCTCGCAAGGGCTCTGCCTTTGCTTCGGGCAGAAAACGCCAGGGTGCACGATTCAGGAAGTAGCGAACAGGCCCCGAGTTCCCTGTGGAGCTCGGGGCCTGTGTCGTTCGGACGCGGGAGTTCGTGCGCTAGAGGTCTGCTATCAGCGCCTCAGCGCAACGGATGCCGTCGGTGGCGGCACTCATGATGCCGCCGGCATATCCGGCACCCTCGCCGCAAGGGTAAAGGCCCGGAGTCGACACGGCGTGGCATGTTCGATCGCGGGTGACGGTGACCGGGGAGCTCGAACGCGTCTCCACGCCAGTGAGGACCGCATCGGAGCGGTCAAAGCCACGCAGTTTCTTACCGAGCAGGGGAATTCCCAAACGAAGCGATTCGACGATATGCTGCGGGAGGGCATCGTCGATCGCCGTCCAGGTCACGCCAAGTGGATAGGTTGGTTTTACCTTTCCGGGTGCCGTACTGGCGCGTCTAGCAAGGAAATCTCCGACGAGCTGTGCCGGCGCGTTCCAGTTGGAGCCACCCAGGCGATAGGCGGCTCGCTCGCAGGCGCGCTGGAGTTCAATGCCTGCGAGTGGATCATCGTCGGGAAGGTCGTCAGGTGTGACGTTAACGAGTAGGGCGGCATTTGCGTTGCGCCCGTCGCGGGCATTGAGGCTGGCACCGTTGACGCACAGATGGCCCTGCTCGGAAGAAGCTGCGACAACCTGTCCGCCGGGGCACATGCAAAACGAGAACACGCTGCGGCCGTTGGGGAGATGGGCAACAAGCTTGTAGGGGGCCGCTCCGAGTGCCGGGTGCCCCGCTGAAGGGCCATATTGGGCACGGTCGATGTCGCGCTGTGGATGCTCGATGCGCACACCCATGGCAAAGGTCTTTTGCGCGAGGGCAACGTTATGTTCCTTGAGAAGCTCGAATACGTCGCGGGCGGAATGGCCGCAGGCGAGAATGAGGCGCTTTGTGGCGATTGTCTCGCCTGTGGTTTCTTGGGGCGTTTGGACATCGATGCCGGTGATGGCGCCAGATCCATCGGTTCGAATATTGACGAGCTTTGTTCGATAGCGGACGGTTCCACCGAGCTGCTCGATGCGCTGAGAAATGTTGGTGACGACGGTGGGGAGGATGTCGGAGCCAATGTGCGGTTTGGCGTCCCACAGGATGTCGCGAGGTGAGCCCGCTTCGACGAAGGTCTCGAGAATCAGTCGATGGGCAGGATTCTTGGTTCCCGTGTTGAGCTTGCCGTCCGAGAAGGTCCCTGCGCCGCCCAGGCCAAATTGGATATTGCTTTCGGGGTCGAGGGTGCGCTCCTTCAGGAAGAGGTCGATTGCCTGCGAGCGGCGAAGCGCCGGGTCGCCCCGTTCGATAAGCAAGGGCTTCAGACCCGCTTCGGCAAGGGTGAGTGCGGCGAAAAGGCCAGCGCATCCGGCACCGACGACAACAGGACGCTCTTTGGGTGCGCCGGAAACGGGGGAGGGGAATGAAGGCTCATTGTCGTCTATCGTGCGCACGCGTGAGCGGTCGCGCTCGGCCACGCTGCCGAGCACTGTCTGCTCGATGTCTGGGCTCGTCAGCTCAACACGAAAGCTCAGGATGAAATGAACGTCTCGCTTTTTACGGGCGTCGATTGACTTGCGATGGAGCTCAATGGCTTTAATCTGGGAATCCTCGCATCGCAGGGCTCGTTTGACGGCGCGTCTACCAATAGCAAGGCAGGCAGTTTCGTCGCCGGCCTCATCGAGTGACGCGTGGACTTGGGTGATTTCGATCATCGAGGTCTCCTTAGATGCAAGAAAGAGGCCGCCCGGTGTCCCAGACGGCCCGAATGCGTTTTGATTATAGACTGCGCGGCTATAGGCTGCTTGCAGCGCGAATACCCGAGATCCAGGCCCATGCAAGGTTGAAACCACCGCAATCGGCATCGATGTCGAGCGCCTCGCCACAGATGTAAAGTGGGGCGCCTGCCGCGTTGCTCACGCAGAGGCTGGGAGCTGAGACGCTCTCGATGGGCACGCCGCCGCGCGTGACCTGGGCCGAACGCTCCTCTGTCGTTCCCTCGACGAGCAGCTTAAAATGCTTGAGGATTGAGACCAGATGGATGACGTCGTGCGACCCGGGGTGGCACTGTTCGAATGCGGTGCAGACAACGTGAGAGAGCTGCGGGGCGAGCATGCCGTCGAGCCAGCGGGGGTCGCGGGGCGAAAAGCCGCCGAGTAACTCAACTCGCTGATTGAGCATATCGAGCAACTCGTCTTTGGAGAGGTCGGGGAAAACGTCGAGCAGAATCGTGTCGCCGCGCTGGACGCGACGGGAGAGGTTAAAGGCGGCAACGCCCGAGATGCCAAAGGCTCGGAAGAGCACTTCGCCGTCTTCGCTCCAGAGCCCCTCGTGATTGCGGGTGAGCGTCAAACGGGCGCGGACGCGAAGGCCATCCAGCGTCTTGAGCGCAGTCTGGTCGCCGAAGACCGATGCCGACACGGGGCAGAGGACGGGGCGCTGCGGTGTGAGGGAAAGATTGAACGTCTTCGCGATGTCGGCAGGGTTGCCGCCCGTAGCGATAATTACGGCCTTTGCCTGCAGCGTCTCGTTCGTGCGAGGGGTGTCGGCGAGCGCCTTTCGAAGCGAGCGGAGTTCCGATTTTCGGTCGTCGTGCTTTTTTGCCTTGAGTGCTCGCGCGGGACGGTCTATTTGGAGCGCCCAGCCCTCGGGAGCTTTGAATGCCGAGGCAACGTTTACTCCACATACCAAGGTGATACCCAGGCGATTGCAAGCGTTGAGAAGCGCATCGCGCACCGATTCGGCACGAAGGGAGCGCGGATACAGCCGGCCCTCCTCGGAGGTCGTCATGATGCCCAGCGAGGAGAAGAAACTGCCGAGCTCTTGCTCAGGCTGGGGACCCATGACGGATTCGACGAATGCGGGGTGGTTGTACCGCTGGAAATCAATTGATTCGTTGGAAAGGTTGCAGCGGCCGTTGCCGGTCGCAAGGAGTTTAAGGCCGCAGGCGACATCGCGCTCAACGATGCAGACGCTTTTGCCAGCGCGTGCGGCCGTAATGGCGGCGGCGAGGCCCGAGGCCCCGCCGCCGATTACCAGGACGTCATAGAAGGCGCTCGCGTTCACTTAGGCCTCGTCGGTCTCGTGCGGGGCGATGGCCTCGACGGCAGAGACGGCCTTGGGCAGCATGCCATCGGGCAGCGCGGTCTCGACTTCACCCTTATCGCAGGCCTCGGCGAGCGACGGATTGATGGGAAGCTGACCCAAGATGTCGAGGTTGTAACGCTCGGCGACTTCGGGGAGCTTGCTCTTGCCAAAGACCTCGATCTTCTTGCCGCAATCGGGGCACTCGATATAGCTCATGTTTTCGACGATTCCCAGAATGGGGACGTTCATCTTCTCGGCCATGTTGACCGCCTTGGCGACGATCATCGAGACCAGATCCTGCGGGCTCGTGACGATGACGATGCCATCGACGGGCAGCGACTGGAAGACGGTGAGGGCGACGTCGCCCGTTCCCGGAGGCATGTCGACCAGCAGGTAGTCGATGGGGCCCCATGAGGTTTCGCTCCAGAACTGCCTGATGGCACCCGCGATAACCGGACCGCGCCAGAGGACGGGGTCGGTTTCGTTTTGGAGCAGCAGGTTAGAGCTCATAACCTTGACGCCGTGCTCGGAGATTTCGGGCAGCATAAGGTTGCCGAGGGCATGGACGTGGCGTCCGCTCATGCCGAACATCTTAGGGATAGAGGGGCCGGTAATATCGGCATCGAGGACGCCGACCTTGTGACCATGGCGGGAAAGCTCCGTTGCGATGGCGCCGGTGACGAATGACTTGCCGACGCCGCCCTTACCGGAAAGCACGGCGATAACGCGCTTGACCTCGGACAGCGTATTCTCCTCAAATTGCGACGGCGACGTTTGCCCGCCGGCTGCCTGTGCGTGCTCGCAACCCATGTTTGACTCCTTTGTATATGTTGGGGCCGGAGCCCCTCGGTGTGACACGAGCGTCATTGTACCCTCGTTTGCGAGCGGGAGTCATTCATGATGCGTGGTAGGTGATCGACGGTATTCGAAAGTACGGTCCGAGCGTGCAGTCTGCGGCGTCAGGCAACGCAAAAGGTCTGCGAATCTTGTATTACGAACATCTGTGCGCGTCGAGTGCGCTAAACTCATCGTCAGTGTGATTTGAAGTTGTAGGAGGCAAGGAGCTTCCATGTCTGATTCTTCTATCGTTATTCGCGGCGCGCGCGAGCATAACCTGCGCGATATCGATGTTTCCATTCCGCGTGACCAGCTCGTGGTCATAACCGGTCTTTCCGGATCGGGCAAGAGCTCGCTGGCGTTCGATACCATCTATGCCGAGGGCCAGCGCCGTTACGTCGAGAGCCTTTCGAGCTATGCGCGTCAGTTTTTGGGCCAGATGGACAAGCCCGATCTGGACTCGATTGACGGCCTGTCGCCGGCTGTGTCGATCGATCAGAAGACGACGTCCAAAAACCCACGCTCCACGGTGGGCACCGTAACCGAGATTTACGACTATCTGCGCCTGCTGTTTGCTCGCGTGGGAACGCCGCACTGTCCTGAGTGCGGTCGTGTCATTGAACGTCAGACGACCGATCAGGTCGCCGATAAGGTGCTGGCGGCGGGGGAGGGCCGTCGCGCGTTTGTGTTGGCGCCAGTGGTTCGTGGACGCAAAGGCGAATATGCCAAGCTGTTTGAGGACCTGCGTGCGGAGGGCTTTAGCCGCGTGCGCGTCGACGGCGAGGTGCGCTCGCTTGACGACCCTATCGACCTGGACAAGAAGTTCAAACACGACATTGAGGTCGTGGTCGACCGTATCGTGATTCGACAGAACTCCCTGGGTCGCATCGCCGAGTCCGTTGAGCAGGCGACGGCACTGGCGCACGGTAACGTGAACGTGTACATGCTGCCCGACCGCGACGCTCCCGAGGGAACCGAGGGCGAGCTGCTGGAGTATTCGCTGGCACTGGCGTGCCCGGAGCACGGGCATTCCATCGACGACCTGCAGCCGCGCGATTTCTCGTTCAACGCGCCCTATGGTGCATGTCCCGAGTGCGATGGCCTGGGCTTTAAAAAGACAGTCGATGCCGAGGCGCTGATTGAAGACCCCTCAAAGTCGATTGCCGACGGAGTCTTTGGCAGCCTGTTCGGCAACTCCAACTATTATCCGCAGATTTTTGCTGCGGTCTGTAAACACTTTAAGGTGAGTGCCGATACGCCATGGGAGGACCTGCCCCCGCGGGTGCGTCGTGCGTTTTTGGATGGCATGGGCGACACGAAGATTTCGGTCGACTATCAAAAGCTCGATGGGCGTCGCAGCCAGTGGGACACTAAGTTCTCGGGTGTGCGCAACATCCTGTACGAGCGCTACAGCGAGACGACGAACGAGAACACCAAGGCTCGCTTGGAGAAATACATTCGCGAAGAGCCATGCTCGAGCTGTCACGGTGCTCGCCTGCGTCCCGAGATGCTTGCCGTCACCGTAGGCGGCAAGTCCATTTACGATGTCTGCTGCCTGTCGTGTCGCGAGTCGCTCGAGTTTTTTGAGGGCCTGGAGCTTACCGAGCGTCAGCGGTTTATCGGCGGGCGCATCGTCAAGGAGATCCTGGAGCGCCTGCGTTTTCTGGTCGACGTCGGACTCGACTATCTGACGCTCGATCGTGCCTCGGCGACGCTTTCCGGCGGTGAGGCCCAGCGCATTCGCCTGGCAACGCAGATCGGCGCCGGCCTCATGGGCGTTCTGTACATTCTGGACGAGCCGTCGATCGGCCTTCACCAACGCGATAACGAGCGCCTGATCAAGACGCTCGAGCGCTTGCGCGATATCGGTAATACCGTTATCGTCGTCGAGCACGACGAAGATACAATTCGCGCTGCCGACTACGTGATCGATATGGGTCCCGGTGCGGGCGTTAACGGTGGACACGTGGTCGCCGCGGGAACGCCTGCCGATATCATGGCGTGCCCCGATTCCATGACGGGTGCCTATTTGACCGGCAAGCGGATGATCCGCGTGCCCGATGAGCGCCGCAAGCCCGGCCGTGGCTGTCTTAAGATCACGGGTGCCCGCGCTAACAACCTCAAAAACGTTACCGCCAAGATTGAGTTCGGTACGCTCACGGTCGTTACCGGTGTTTCGGGATCGGGCAAGAGCTCCCTGGTCACCGATACGATTGCGCCCGCTCTTACGAATGCCATTCATCGTTCGACGCGTCCCGTGGGGCCGTACAAGAAGATTGAGGGCATCGAGTGCATCGATAAGGTAATCGATATCGACCAGTCACCGATCGGTCGCACGCCGCGTTCGAACCCTGCGACCTATATTGGCCTGTGGGATGATCTGCGTGCGCTATTTGCAAGCACGCCGGAGTCGAAGGCGCGCGGCTACTCGCCGGGACGTTTCTCCTTTAACGTAAGCGGCGGTCGCTGCGAGGCGTGCAAGGGCGATGGCCAGATCAAGATCGAGATGCACTTCCTTCCCGATATCTATGTCCCCTGTGAGGTATGTGGCGGTAAGCGTTATAACCGCGAGACACTCGAGGTTACCTACCGCGGCAAGACAATCTCGGACGTGCTCGACATGAGTGTCACCGAAGCACTGGCTTTCTTTGGGAATATCCCGCAGATTAAGCGCAAGCTGCAGACCCTATATGACGTGGGTCTGGGCTACGTGAGCTTGGGCCAGCCCGCTACGACGCTTTCGGGCGGCGAGGCGCAGCGCGTGAAGCTCGCCAAGGAGCTTCATCGTCGCCAGACAGGCAAGACGTTCTACATTTTGGACGAGCCCACAACCGGCCTTCATTTTGAGGATGTTCGCCAGCTGCTCGACGTGTTGCAGCGCCTAGTCGATGCGGGCAACACTGTTCTGGTGATCGAGCACAACCTTGATGTCATCAAGGTTGCCGACCGCCTGATCGATATGGGTCCCGAGGGCGGCAATGGCGGCGGTACCGTCGTGGTCTCAGGCACGCCGGAACAAGTCGCGGCATGTTCGCAGAGCTACACGGGCAAGTTCTTGGCGCCGCTGCTCAAGCGTGACCGTGAGCGTCAGGCGCAGCTCGACGCGCAGTAAAGAGACGTTGTAGTACCTACGCGCCGCCGATTCCTTCTGATTCGGTGGCGCTTCTGTGTGTCGAGATGGCATATGCAGCGGAATTGGCCCTATACTTAATCCTTGCGTCGCTCTGCGAGGGAAAGGATGTGCCATGGCAAAGGCTGTTAAGACGCCAAAAACCAATGCGATGCGCGAGCTGGAAAGCGCCGGTATCTCCTATATTCTCCATACGTACGAAGACGATGGCGATGAATCGTCAGGTCTGGGCGTCGCGATTTCTGAGCAGCTTGGCGAGGAGCCCGGTCAGGGATTTAAGACCCTGGTCTGCACGACGCCGTCCAACGACCATGTCGTGTGCTGCATTCCTGTTGCCGACGAGCTCGACCTCAAGGCCGCCGCGCGCGCTGCAGGCGAAAAGTCGCTGACCATGATGCATGTCAAAGATTTGCTTGCCGCGACGGGGTATGTCCGCGGCGGTTGCAGCCCGGTCGGTATGAAAAAACGCTTCCGGACGCTTATCGATGAGACATGCGTCCTTTGGGATACCATTTTTATCTCGGGCGGCAAGCGAGGCTATCAGCTTGAGCTTGCTCCCGATGACTTAGTTGCATTTTGCGGGGCGACGGTTGCCCCGATCACGAGAGAGGACTGAGCGATGCCGCAGGAAGAACCAAAGTCCGGCGCTCACTTTGCAAAAGGGTCGGCTCCTCAGGCGCCCGCGCCCGAGGCCGCTTCGATCGATAACGAGATTCGAAACGCCTGGTCTGCTGCCGCTGACCCGGGCGAGACGGCCGTGTACTTGCGTGCCGCCGGTGCAGTCACTGCGCTTCCCCGTACGGTTCTTTCTTCGGCTCGTCCCGATGAGACGGCTGTCTTTTTGGCCGCCGCTCAATCTAGCGCCAGCGTGATGCCGATCGCCTCCGAGGCTCCTCGTGCGCCGCGTCCCGATGAGACGGCGGTGTTTTTGATGGCGGCCCAGGGAAAGAGCGCGCCGCAGAGCGCCCCTGCCGTTCGTTCCGCCAAACCCGCGGCTCATGATGATGGCGAACCGCTTCTTTCGGATGACGAATGGTCGCCGCTTGGTTCGACCGATCCCGTCGAGGGCGTGGCCATCGACGGTGATGACGACTGGGACCCTCTGTCGTTTTCTGCCCGAACCGTCGCCGCCAAAGAAGTTGACACGGTGTTTGGCGACCATGCCATATTCGATGATGATGCCGTATCCGGTAACAACATGCCGAACAGCGATGACGCCGCACCTGCTGATGACGCCGTTTTGGTTGACGACCCCTTTGCGATGACCGGCTCCTTTGCCGTCGTGGACGATTTACTGCCACAAGATGAGGTTCATGAGGACTCTCAGGACGACGTAGACGATATGGGTTCGTCGGACTACTCCACGGTTGGTCGTTCTGCTGGCCTCATGACCGTGCTGACCATCGTGTCGCGCGTCACCGGGTTTATCCGCACGTGGGCCATGGCGGCCGCCATCGGCATGTCGCTGCTCTCGTCCTCCTATCAGGTTGCCAACAACCTGCCCAACATGCTCTACGAGCTCGTGATGGGCGGCATGCTCGTTACGGCGTTTTTGCCGGTGTATATGGGCGTGAGGCGCGAGCAGGGCCGCGAGGCATCGAACGAGTATGTCGGCAACCTGCTCGGTATTCTGCTTCTGCTGCTGGGCGGCATCTCGCTGCTGGGCACCGTGTTTGCTCCCGGCTTTATTTGGACGCAGTCGTTCCTTTCGGGCGATGGGGGCAGCATGGATACCGCTGCGTTCATGTTCCGCTTCTTTGCTATCCAAATTCTGTTTTATGGCTTGGGCTCGGTGTTCTCGGGCGTTCTCAACGCACACCGCGACTACTTCTGGTCGACGTTTGCCCCGGTTCTCAACAATGTCATCGTCATCGCCAGCTTTATGGGCTTTGCTCCCGTGTCTGCACAATTTGGCGAGCAGGCCGGTATTATCTTGATCGCAGCTGGTACGACCCTCGGCGTTTTTGTCCAGATGGCCTGCCAGATTCCCGCGCTTGGCAAGCATGGCGTACATCCTCATATCCATATCGACTTTAAGGACCCCGCGCTGCGACAGACGATTGCGCTTGGTATCCCGACGCTGCTCGCCACGGTGTGCATGTTTGTCTCGACCTCCATTACCAATGCCGCCGCGCTGGTGGTGCAGCCCGAGACCGGCCCTTCCGTCATCGCATATGCGCGCCTGTGGTACACATTGCCCTATGCGCTGATCGCCGCCTCGCTTTCGACGGCGCTCTATACCGAACTGTCTCACGATGCACAGGAGAAGGATTACGACAGCGTCCGCACGGGCATTTCGCGCGGTGTCGCCCAGATGCTCTTTTTCCTGATTCCGTTTGCGCTGTACCTGATCGTCTTCGCCCGTCCGCTCAACATGATCTACTGCGCCGGCAAGTTCGATGAATCCGGTGTGGCGCTGGTGTCGGAGTTCCTTATCTATCTGGCGCTTTCCCTGCCGCTCTACGGCGTGGTCGTGCTGATGCAGAAGAGCTTCTCGGCCCTGCTCGATATGAAACCTTATAGCCGCTATTGCCTGTACTCCGCTATCGGTCAGGCCGGTTCGGTGCTGTTGTTTGGCGTGGTGCTGGGCTACGGTATGCCGGCAATTGCGCTTTCGTACGTCGTTGACTACGTGGTTTTGGTCGGATGCTCACTGTGGTGGCTGCGCCGTCGTCTGCATGGCCTTCAGGTCAAGTCTATCCTGCACGGCGGTTTCTTCGGCCTACTGTTCGGTGGCTTGGGCGCTGCCGCGGGCGCCGGCGTCATGTGGGCACTCGAGCACTTTTTCGGAGTGCTTGGCAGCTCGATCCTAATTACCCTGGGCTACGTTTGTGTTGCAGGCGTCGTCTCGCTCGCTGTAACTTTTGGCCTTGCCTTCGTCTTTAAGATGCCCGAGGTCTCGGCGCTGCTTCGTCGCAAGTAGGTGCGCGTGGCAGGTCACGACAACATTCCAACACTTGCCGAACAGGTTTCGCGCGTTCCCACGCAACCCGGCTGCTACCTTTGGAAAGATGCCAAGGGCGATGTCATCTATGTGGGCAAGGCAAAAAACTTGCGTGCCCGTATGCGTCAATACGTGACGCTGCAGGACGAGCGTCAAAAGATCCCGCTCATGATGCAGCTGGTGGCGAGCTTCGACTATATCGTGGTGGAGACCGAGCACGAGGCACTGGTGCTCGAGCGCAATCTGATTGGCCAGTACCATCCGTACTTTAACGTCGATCTCAAAGACGATAAAAGCTATCCCTTTATCGCCATTACCAAGGGCGACCTGTTTCCGGCTATTAAATACACGCGAGAGCGTCATAAACCGGGAACGCGCTATTTTGGCCCCTATACCGATAGCCGTGCGGCACGTGAGACCATCGATACGCTACGCAAGGTTATTCCTATTTGCTCGGCATCCTGTGCGGAATGGCGCCGCTGCCGCCGCATCGTCGAATCTCATAAGGGCGAAGAAGACATCGTCAATATGATTTGCGCGCAAAACGGGCGTCCCTGCTTTGACTACCATGTCGGGCGCGGGCCGGGCGCATGCGTCGGCGCGATTTCCCCTGCCGACTATGCCAAGAACGTCAAGCGTGTCGAACGTTTCTTGTCGGGCCATCGCAAGGATGTCGTCGATGAGCTTACGTCCGAGATGACGGAGGCAGCCGAGACGCTCGATTTTGAGCGTGCAGCGCGCGTCAAGCGTCGTCTGGAAGTCATTAGAGGCCTGGACGATCGCCAACAGGTCGTTTTTCCATCAAGCGTCGATATCGATGTCATCGGCTTCTATCGCGAAGAGACTATCTCTGCCGCCTGCGTCTTTGTCGTTCGCGAGGGCCGAACGGTTCGAACTTGTGAGTTCATCCTCGATAAAGGCCTAGACGTCGACGAGGAAGAGCTTCAATCGGGCTTTCTTAAGCGCTATTACGACGAGACGGCTGATATTCCAGCCGAGATCAATCTCTCTGTCGAGCTTGAGGATGCCGAAGCGTTGGGGGAGTGGCTTGCGGGCAAGCGCGAGCGCTCTTGCCATCTCCATAGGCCGCAGCGTGGCGAAAAGCACCGCCTGCTCGATATGGCTTCCAAAAATGCGCGCCATGCCCTCATGCGCTACATGATGCGTACGGGGTATGCTGACGATCGCACCAATCAGGCGCTCCTGGAGCTCGAAAGTGCGCTGGCGCTGCCTGCGCCGCCGTTGCGCATCGAGTGCTTCGATATCTCGACGTTGCACGGCACCTTTACCGTCGCTTCGATGGTGGTATTTACCAACGGCCGTGCCGACAAGGGCCAGTATCGTCGCTTTAAAATTCAGGCCGAATTGGACGAGGCGAACGACTTCGTATCGATGTCCGAGGTTCTGGGACGTCGCTATGCTCCTGAGCGCATGGCGGACGAGCGCTTTGGCTCGCGCCCCGATTTACTCGTTGTCGATGGCGGCAAGCCGCAATTGACCGCTGCAATTAAGCAACTTGAGGCGCTCGGCCTCGATATACCAGTTTGTGGCTTGGCAAAGGCCGATGAGGAGGTTTTCGTGCCGTGGGACGAGACTCCCGTCGTGCTGCCGACCGGCTCCGCTTCGCTTTATCTAATCAAGCAGGTTCGCGATGAATCCCACCGATTTGCAATTACGTTCCACCGCGAGTTGCGCGATAAGGCTATGACGGTTTCGGTGCTTGACGACGTTCCAGGCGTGGGACCCACCAGAAAACGTGCCATTATGCGCCATTTTGGCTCGATGAAGCGTTTGCGCGCGGCAAGCGAGCAGGAGATTGCAGAAGTTCGAGGCGTTCCGGCCGATGTCGCCAAAGCAGTCCACGAGGCACTTGTTGCATGGAATGCCGAGCGTGCCCAGACGTCGGCCAACCGTTCCGAAAACTAAACGTGCTTCTAAACAACTGATATACATGATTGGCCGATTTTCAATCATTTGTTTCGCGGCGATTACCTGCAGATTTCGGGTTTTATTAACGCTAAAACGTTTGACTAACCATGGTGAATAACCCTGCTATCCTGCGGGTTGACGAAGACTGATATCTCACCTCGCCGATACATACTGTCTGGCGAATCGTTTGTCAACGAATTCGGTGAACGGTAGTAAATACCGTTCAAGCGTATGTATGTATCGGTCGCCGAGCGCGGCACCTCAGTTGGGCTCGTCGGTAGGTAAGGTATATATCGTCCGCAAGTTGCGCGGGGGCACGTCTGGGTGCTCCCGGGTAAGATTCTCTATTGATAGGAGAAGACATGGCCATCATCAACAAGGGTATGTCCAGGCGTTCGTTCCTCGGCCTCACCGGCAGCGTCGCTGCTGTCGCAGGGCTTGGTCTCACCGGCTGCGGTGGCAACTCCAGCGACGAGGGTTCCGCTTCCGGTTCCACCGATTCCGCCAACCGTGGCGGCGGCGTGATCACCGCTGGTTCCGCTTACGCTCCGTCCAGCTTCGATCCCGCCAGCACCGGCTCCGCTGTGGGCCTGGGTGCTAACTGGCACGTCGTCGAGGGCCTCTACGGCATCGATTACCACGACTACAGCACCTTCAACGAGCTCGCCACCGACGATCCCAAGTCTGTGGACGACACCACTTTCGAGGTCACCATCCGCAAGG
Source organism: uncultured Collinsella sp. (assembly GCA_934630735.1). Lineage (GTDB taxonomy): Bacteria > Actinomycetota > Coriobacteriia > Coriobacteriales > Coriobacteriaceae > Collinsella. Next base: position 16,452 of record CAKTWK010000018.1, read on the forward strand.
GCGCCAAGTTCTCCGATGGCACCGAGGTCACCGCTGACGATGTCGTTGCCTCCTACACCGCTTGCGCCGCTTCCGCTACCTATGCTCCGTTCTTCCAGCCCTTCGAGTCCATCGAGGCCAAGGACGCCAGTACCGTGACGGTCAAGACCAAGGTTCCCAACTTCTCCCTGCTCAAGGATCGTCTGGCCATCGTCCGCGTTACCCCGGCCACCCAGACCGAGGAGGATCGCGCCAAGCAGCCGATCGGCTCCGGCCCCTGGATGTACGACTCTATCTCCGATACCGAGATCACCCTGGTTCCCAACCCCGAGTACAACGGTGAGTATGCTGCCGAGGATAAGAAGATCCAGTACAGCATCCTGACCGACCCCACCGCTCGCGTTACCGCTCAGCAGGAGGGCTCCACGCTCGTTATGGAGCTCGTTACCGCTGACGCCGTCGACCAGCTCGAGAGCGCCGGCTGCAAGATCGATAACGTTCAGGGTTTCGGCACCCGCTTCATCATGTTCAACGTCGCCAAGGAGCCTTGGAACAACGTCAAGGTCCGTCAGGCTGTCATGTATGCGCTCGACACCGAGAAGATGGTCAGCAACACCTTCGCCGGCCTTGCCACCGCTGCCAGCTGCTACCTGCCCAAGAGCTTCACCAATTATCATGAGGCTTCCACGGTGTACAAGACCGACGCCAAGAAGGCTAAGAAGCTCATCGAGGAGTCTGGCATCACCCCGGGTGCCATCACCCTGCGCACCACCGACAACGAGCAGATTAAGGGCATGGCCGCCCAGGTCAAGAACGACCTCGACGCTCTCGGCTTCGATGTGACCATCCAGACCGATACCTCGCCGGCCACCTACGCTGCCATCGACGGCGGCGAGGCCTACGATATCCTCCTTGCCCCTGGCGATCCTTCCTGCTTCGGCGCCGACCCCGACCTGCTGCTCAACTGGTGGTACGGCGACAACGTCTGGATGCAGACCCGTTGCCCGTGGAAGGAGTCCGCTGAGTGGCAGAAGCTCCACAGTCTCATGGACGAGGCTCTTGCCGCCGAGGGCGACGAGCAGCAGAAGAAGTGGAACGAGTGCTTCGACATCATTGCCGACAACGCCGTTCTGTACCCCGTTGTCCACGTCAAGACCGTCTCCGCTTCCTGGGACGATCCGTCCACTGCGCCCAACGGCGAGGCCCTCGATGGCTTCAAGGGCATCGGCACGACGAGCATGTCCTTCAGGGGCGTTGCGACCGTCAAGGCGTAAGACTCGCTTGAGTCTGTATGCAGGATGTCGGTCGTTGGGACCGTATCCTCATAGTTGAAACAAAGACCCGGGCGGCAACGATGTCGCTCGGGTCTTGTAATGAGTATCCGTACTCATATACCAGTTGGTCCTACCGACAAAAGAAAGGGGAGAGAACGTGAACAACTTGCTACGTTTGATTGGAAGGCGTCTTGTGGCGCTGCCGATCATGGCATTGGGCGTCACCGTCCTGGTGTTCTTCCTTATGTCGTTCTCCAAGACCGACCCCGCCTACACGGCGTTGGGTGACGGTGCCTCGCCCGAGGCGGTTGCCGAGTACCATGAGAAGTATGGTCTGGACGACCCCTGGCCCGTGCGCTACGTGCGCTATATGGGCGATTTGATCCATGGCGACATGGGCACCTATGGTGCTGCTCGCAACTCCGTTGCCAAGCGCATCTCCACGGCCCTGCCCGTCACGATGCAGCTGACCTTCATCGGTCTTGCCATCGGTGCGGTCGTTTCGTTTTTGCTCGGCGTCATCGCGGCACTGTATCGCGACAAATGGCCGGACCAAGTGATCCGCGTCTTTTCCATCGCCGGCTTGGCAACCCCGTCGTTCTGGCTTGCCGTTCTGTTGATCCTGCTGTTCTCTTCCTACCTTAAGGTGCTCCCGGCATCGGGTGCTCTGCCTCACTTCACCACGAATCCGGTTGGCTATCTGGGACGTATGATCATGCCCGCTATCGCCTTGGCATTTCCGCTGACGGGCCAGATGACTCGTATCGTGCGTACCGCCATGGTCGAGGAGCTCGACAAGGACTATGTCCGTATGGCTCGCGGCGCCGGCGTTCCCGAGAAGGTTGTCGTCGGCATCAACGTTCTTCGCAATGCGCTGATCACCCCGGTCACCACCCTCGGTCTTAAGATCGGTTACCTCATGGGCGGCGCCGTCGTCATCGAGGTTATCTTCAACCTCCCCGGCATGGGCACCGCGATTCTGCAGGGCGTTCAGGGCAACGAGGCGAACCTGGTTCAGGGCGTCGTTATCGTCGTTGCTCTTGCCTTCATCATCATCAACATCGTGGTTGACATGCTCTACCTGCTCATCAACCCGCGCATCAGGACGGTGTAGATTATGGTAAAGATTCGAGAGAAGCAAACCGAGCAGCTCGAGAAGGCTGCCTCCAAGGGGCTCAAGCTCGGTGGCTGGAAGAAGATGACGCTGTCTTCTAAGATTGCCGCCGTCGTGCTGGTGCTGGTCGCCCTGACTGCGATTCTGGCGCCCCTTCTTGCCCCCTATAGCCCGGTCGAGATCTTTACGGCTCGCCAGGCTCCCGGCAACGGATTTATCTTCGGTACCGACGATAAGGGTCGCGATATTCTGTCGCGTATGCTCTACGGTGGTCGTTACTCGCTGATTATCGGCTTTGGCGCCACTGCCATGGCTCTGGTCTGCGGCTCGGTCGTGGGCGCCCTTGCAGCGGTTTCGCGCAAGGCCGTCTCCGAGACGATCATGCGTATCTTGGACATCATCATGTCCATCCCGGGCATCGCCCTCGCGGCCGTCTTCGTCTCCATCCTGGGCAACTCCGTGCCGTCGATCATCTTCGCCATCGGCTTTATGTACACTCCGCAGATTGCCCGTATCGTGCGCGCCAACATCGTGTCCGAGTACGGCGAGGACTATGTCCGCGCGGTCATCGTTTCCGGCGCCAAGGCTCCGTGGATTTTGATCAAGCATGTTCTGCGTAACTGCATCGCCCCGATCATGGTCTTCACCGTTACCCTGGTCGCCGACGCCATCATCTTCGAGGCCTCGCTGACCTTCATCGGCGCTGGTATCCAGGAGCCCACCGCTACCTGGGGCAACATCCTCGCCGACGCCCGCGGCGGCGTGCTCGCCGGCCGTTGGTGGCAGGCACTGTTCCCGGGCCTGGCCATCATGATCACCTGCCTGGCGCTCAACATCCTCTCCGAGGGCATTACCGACGCCATGGCCGCTGCTCCCTCCGCCGCCCTGGATCCGACCGATTCCTCCAAGCGCCGCGAGGCCGACCTGCTGGTCTCCGACCCCGTTCGCGCCTATAAGGAGCAAGCCCAGTCCCTCTCCGCTCGTCTTGGCGCCCTGCGCGATGTCGAGCTCAAGCGTGACGATCGCCATGTGCCCGACGAGTCTGTCGAACCGATCCTTTCGGTCCGCGATTTCTGCATCCAGTTTGAGCACCACGGCGATATCAACGTCGTCGACCATGTCAACTTTGACGTCCGTCCTGGCCAGACTATGGGCCTGGTGGGCGAGTCCGGTTGCGGTAAGTCCATCACCACGCTGGCCATCATGGGCCTGACCGATGAGGACGAGCACCTTTCCGGCGAGGTCCTCTGGGAGGGCCGCGACCTGCTCAAGATGAGCAAGAAGGAGTGGTTCGGCCTGCGCGGTACCGATATCGCTATGGTCTATCAGGACGCCCTGTCCTCGCTCAACCCCTCCATGCTCATCTCTGCCCAGATGAAGCAGCTCACCAAGCGCGGCGGTACCCGCAGCGCCGAGGAACTCCTGGAGCTCGTGGGCCTCGACCCCAAGCGTACGCTCGAGAGCTACCCGCATGAGCTTTCCGGTGGCCAGCGTCAGCGTGTCCTGATCGCTATGGCCCTTACCCGCGACCCCAAGCTGGTCATCTGCGACGAGCCCACGACCGCTCTGGACGTTACCGTCCAGAAGCAGGTCATCAAGCTGCTCAACGACCTTCAGGCCAAGCTCGGCTTTGCCATGATCTTCGTCTCGCATGACCTGGCGCTGGTCGCCGAGGTCGCCCATAACATCACGGTTATGTACGCCGGTCAGGTTATCGAGCAGGCGCCCACCAAGGAGCTGCTCACTAACCCGATCCACGAGTACACCCGCGGTCTTCTGGGCTCCGTTCTGTCCATCGAGAGCGGTTCGGGCCGTCTGCACCAGGTACCCGGCGCCGTTCCGAGCCCGCGCGATTTCCCCAAGGGCGATCGCTTCGCGCCTCGCTCGAGCCATCCGCGCATTGGCCTGGACACCCGTCCGGTCTTCAAGCGCGTGCCCGGCACCGAGCACTTCTATTCCGAGCTCCCCGACGAGGTGCTCAAGGCAAATGGTTTGACCCCTCACGCGGAGGTGATGTAGATGAGCGAGACCGCAGTCAACGGCGTCGAGCCGATCATCTTCCTTGATGACGTCCACGTCACCTTTAGGACCCGTACCGGCTCGATTCTGCACCCCAACCTGGTTCACGCCGTCCAGGGTGTAACGATTAAGCTCATGCCCGGTCAGACGATCGGCATCGTCGGCGAGTCCGGTTGCGGAAAGTCCACCACCGCTAACGTCATGTGCGGCCTGCAGGCCCCAACGAGCGGCAAGGTCTACTTTAAGGGCAAGGACGTTACCAAACGTACCGCCGAGGACCGTCGCCACATGGGTCGCGTCATCTCGGTCGTGTTCCAGAACCCGGCCACGGCGCTCAATCCCCGCATGGTCGTTCGCGAGCAGCTGCTCGACCCCATGCGCGTCCACAACCTGGGTACCGAGGCCGAGCAGGAGAAGCGCGTCAAGGAGCTCCTGGAGCTCACCGGTCTGCCCAGCTCTGCCGCCGAGGTTCTTCCCGGCCAGCTTTCGGGCGGCCAGCGCCAGCGCGTCGCAATTGCCCGTGCCCTGTCGTTGAACCCCGATGCCATCATCGCCGACGAGCCCACCTCGGCTCTGGACGTTTCGGTCCGCGCGCAGATTCTGAACCTGCTGACCGACCTTAAGAAGGAGCTCGGCCTGGCCATGGTGTTCATCAGCCATGACATCCAGACGGTCCGCTATATCTCTGACGACATCATCGTTATGAATGGCGGCAAGATCGTCGAGCAGGGCGAGGCCAAGCAGGTCTTCCAGCACCCTCAGGACCCCTACACCAAGATGCTGCTCGGTGCTGCGCCGTCGCTGCTGCATCCCAAGCTCGGCGAGTAGCCTCGCTTTCCCTCCCGTGCGCCCGGTTCCCTTGCCGGGCGCACCTCCGTTGCGATTTCGAAAGGTTGGGTTCACGAGCCATGCCAAGTGCTCAGGAGCTACAACAGCAATTTGGTGGGTATCGGGGCGCCATGCCCCGTCCATCAGATTTCGATCTCTTTTGGAAGGACCGCATGGCCGAGGCCGACGCCGTCGGGCTTGACTATGCGATCGAGACGGCATCGGTCACCGATGCCGTGACCTGCCAGCTTTTCGACCTCTGGTATACCGGCATGTGTGGCGCTCGCCTGCATGCCAAGTACCTTAAACCCGTCTCGGACGAGCCCGTGCCATTGGTACTTCAGTTCCATGGGTATCCGGGTGCAAGCCGCAGCTGGTTTGAGCAGGCGTCGTTTGCGGGCATGGGCATGGCACTCATCGCCCTCGACTGCCCCGGCCAAGGAGGTCCCTCCGAGGACATTGGTGGATTTGAGGGCACAACGGTCGCGGGCCATATCGTCGCCGGTATCGACGGCGATCCGGCCAACCTCTACTATGTCCGCTTGCACCAAGATATTCGCATCCTGTGCCGCATCGTTCGCGAGCTCGAGGGCATCGATCTTGCCCGTGTGTTTGTGAACGGCGCGTCGCAGGGCGGCGGTTTGGGCATTGCGACCTGTGCACTTAACAGCGAGCTTATCAATCGCGCCGCCATCCTCTATCCCTTCCTGTCGGATTTCCGCCTGGTCTGGGATTTGGATGCCGACGACATTGCCTACGAGGGCCTGCGCTATTGGTCTCGCTGGTTTGACGAGGACTCGACTCGTATCGACGAAGCCTATGCCAAGCTGGCGTACTTCGATTCCAAGAACTTTGCCCCTATGGTCAAATGCCCCGTGCTGTTTGGCACCGGCACAGCCGATACCGTCTGTCCGCCAGCGACGCAGTTTGCGGTCTATAACAACCTGACCTGTGAAAAGCGTCATGAGTTCTTTGAAGGCTTTGGCCACGAGGAGATTCAGGATTTTGACGATCTGATCATTCCGTTTTTCTGCAAGGGAGGGGAGGCTCATGTCTAAGTGCGAGAGCAATGTCAATGAGCTGATTGTCTCCGACCTTGTGGGGATTCCCGGAACGGTCTCGTCAAGGCTCGCTGATTTCCGGGATTGGCGCGGTGATGCTTCTGCGGATGTTTCCGAATTAGAGATAGCCGCTTCGGACCTTGAGGTTTGCGGGCCGAGTATTACGGCAATCGATTTCGCCAATCCGTATGCCCGCTACTCCGAGGTTTCCTTTGAGCTTGGTGGCGATGTGGTCCACGCACGTTTGATCGAGCCTGCCGGTCGCGCCCGAGCATCCGAGCTTGTGCCGCTATGTCTGATGTTTCACGACATCGACCGACCCGTGCGGGGATGGCATCACATGACGAGGTTTGCGGCCATGGGATATGCCATGCTTGCGCTGGACGATGAGGCGATTGGATCCAGCGAGCTGCAGCAGGGGATTGCCTCTCCTGCTTTTGTCAAGCGCGTCCGTTGGGGTTGCGCGATGGCGAAGGTGGCGCGCAATCTTGATGGCGTGGACCCCGACCGCATCTTTGCATGGGGCGAGGGCCTTGGCGGCGGAGTCGCGCTGGCGGTTTCTGCTCTGGACGAGCGGGGCCTCGCCTGCACGGCGGTTGCCAATCCAATTCCCGGTGGCCTCGAGGCGTTGTCGTCTCGGGTGCGTGGATCGGTGCTCATGGGCACATCGCTCATGGATGCCGTGAGTGATCCCAAGGGCCAGTTTGCCGTATTCAACGGTCTTGAGTGTGACCGGAGGCATATCATCTATGCCAAATACGCTCATGAGCGCATCAACGCGTTCGAAAACGAAGTCATCGACTTTTTTAACCAAACGTTCTACCCGTGTTCTTTGGCCTAGACGGCCTGGACACTGCCAACAAGAGTGGGTGGCATAGGGCCGCCCGCCAGACAACTAAGGAGATTCTTGTGGCAACTCAGAAATTCACCGGCGTTATCCCTCCCGTCGTTGTTCCCGATACCGAAGACCACCAGCTCGACGTTGCCTCCTTTGAGCGCAGCATCAACCGCATGATCGATGCCGGCGTCGATGGCCTGTTCTTCCTGGGCTCTTCGGGCGAGGTCGTTTTCTCCACCGATGAGCGTCGTCGCCAGATCATCGCCGAGGCCGTTCGTATCGTCGACCACCGCGTGCCCGTCCTGGTCGGCATCATCGATACTGAGACCGAGCGCATGATCGAGCACGGTAAGGTCGCTCAGGAGCTGGGCGCCGATGCGCTTGTCGCCACCTGCCCGTTCTATGCCCTGCAGGGCATGACCGAGGTCGAGGAGCACTTCCGCATCCTGCACGAGGAGCTCGACCTGCCCATCTTTGCCTATGACATTCCCGTCTGCGTTCACACCAAGCTCCCCTGGAAGCTCCTTGCCAAGCTCGGCGCCGAGGGCGTCCTTGCTGGCGTCAAGGATTCCTCGGGTGATGACATCTCGTTCCGCTATCTCGTTCAGGAGAACGAGAAGAACGGCCATCCGATGAGCATCCTCACCGGTCACGAGGTTGTTGTCGACGGCGCTTACCTCGGTGGCGCCGACGGTTCTGTCCCGGGCCTTGCCAACGTTGAGCCCGAGGGCTACGTGCGCCAGTGGAAGGCCGCTCAGGCCGGCGACTGGGCTACCGTCAAGGCCGAGCAGGATCGCCTCAATGAGATTTCGCACATCTGGGACGTCACCTCGGGCGTCCAGGGCTATGCCGGTGGCGTCGGCGCCTTCAAGACCGCTATGAACCTCATGGGCATCTTCGACAGCCCGACCATGCCGCGCCCAGTGAAGGCCATGACCGGCGAGAACGTCGAGGCGATTAGGAAGGTCCTTCAGGACAACGGTCTCCTGTAAAGCTTCCCAGGCACCCGACCTCGCCGTTCAACCGTGTGGCCATGACCCATTAGGTCAATGGCCACACGGTTTCTCGGCGATCTCGGACACCTGGAAAACCTTTACTGCGCTGTGACGGCTAGCCTGACGGCGCATTTCCTGTAGTTGTTTTTATCTCCGAAGGAGAGCGACATGGAGAACAAGTACGTCTGCTCTGTCGATATCGGCGGAACTAAGATCGCGACTGCCATCATGGAGTATCCGGCTGACGGTAGTGTGCCCCATCCCGTTTTTGAGGCCGAGGTTCCCACAGAGGCCCAAGAGGGCGGCGAGGCCGTCTTCCAGCGTATCGAGGCATCCATCAAGGCTGCTCTCGAGGCGAATCCCGATGTCGAGGTCCTTGGCGTCGGTATTGGCGCCGCCGGTGTCGTCGACCCCAAGACGGGCGCCATCGCGTATGCCAATGAGATCATGCCCGGCTGGTCCGGCGTTCAGTTGGGGCCGCGTCTGCGCGAGGATCTCGGTCTTCCCGTTGCCGTTGTAGGCGACGTGCAGGCTCATGCTCTGGGCGAGGCCCACTGGGGTGTCGGCAAGGGCAAGTTCTCCGTCTTGTGTCTTGGCATCGGTACGGGTATCGGCGGCGCATATGTCGAGAACGGCCGCGTGATGCAGGGCTTCCATGGTGCTGCTGGCCATATGGGCCACATCGAGTGCTCGGCTGCCGCCGGCATTCCCTGCGCCTGCGGGCGTTCCGGCCATCTGGAGTCGGTTGCTTCGGGCACTTCCATTGGTCGTATGTACGATGAGCGCTTTGGCCGCGTCGACCCCAGCCGTCCTTCGGTCGGTCGCGATGTGAACGACCTGTGCCGTGCGGGCGACGCAAAGGCGACCGAGGTCATCCATGACGCCGGCTTTGCGCTGGGGGCCAGCTTGGGCTCGCTCGCTAACATCCTGGACCCTGAGGTCATCGTGCTTTCGGGCGGCGTGATTCACCAAGGTCCCGATTGGCGTTCGCAGACGTGGAAGGATTCGGTGCACGAGGGCTATGCCAGCCAGGCGCTCGATCCGCTTCAGAACACACCGATCCTCATCGGTTCTCTGGAGGGCGATGCTCCGCTCATCGGTGCCGCCGAACACCTTCTTGCGTCGTTGAAGTAAACATAACTACCAAGTGCGCCTTCTGAGGTGCCGCAGATTGACGTGAAAGAGGAGCGAAGCGTACTTCGGTACGCGAGCGACGGTTTGAACGTCAAGGTGCGGTGTCTCAGAAGGCTGTTTTGAGAAAGGTTGAGTCGCACATGACCGTTGATCCTTTGATTCAATCCCTGAAGGGCAAGCTCGTCGTGAGCGTTCAGGCGTATATGGGCGAGCCGCTTCGTACGCCCGAGACCATGGCTCAAATGTCTCGCGCTTGCGAGCTCGGCGGCGCTGCCGCCATTCGCTGCCAGGGCCTTGCCGACATTGCCGCCATTAAGGGTCGCTGTGAGGTTCCCGTCATCGGCCTGTGGAAGGATGGGCACGAGGGCGTTTACATCACGCCGACGCTGCGTCACGCTCGCGCCTGCGTTGCTGCCGGTGCCGATATCGTGGCGATCGACGCCACCGATCGTCCGCGCCCCGATGGCAAGACGGTCGAGGATACCTTCCGTCCACTGCACGAGGAGGGTGTGCTCCTGATGGCGGATTGTGCCACCATCGAGGACATTCGCCGTGCTGTTGATATGGGCTTCGACCTTGTATCCACCACGCTTTCTCACGGCGTCGCCGCCATCGACTGCACCATGGCCGATGGCCCCGACCTGCCGCTCCTGCGTCAGGCGACTGAGGAATTCCCCGGCCTTCCCATCATTTGTGAGGGTCGCGTGCATACGCCCGAGGAGGCTCGCGCCGCGATCGATGCTGGCGCCTGGGCCGTTGTCGTCGGCACCGCCATCACGCACCCCACGAGTATTACAAGTTGGTTCAAGGCTGCGCTTGAGGCGTAAGACAGACCTCGTATCCGCTCGGGGCGGTATACTCAATATAGGCAATTGACCGCGCGGGATCCGGGTTGCCGGGTCCCGCGCTTGTTTTCGGGAGGCAGCACATGCAAAAGGGAGATGCCATGGATGCGGCGGAGCGCTCGGAGCGCATCCCCGATATCGTCATCATCACCGGAATGTCCGGATCGGGCCGCACACAGGCCATGCACGTGTTCGAGGACATGGGCTATTTTTGCATTGATAACCTGCCTCCGCGTCTCATCGCCCAGCTTGCCGAGCTCGTCGGCATCAATACGGGCGTGGGCAGGCATCTCGCCGTCACCTGCGATTTGCGTAGCCAGGGGCTGTTTGACGAGTTGCTCGATGCGGTCGCCGCGCTCGAAGAGCGCGAGATGAGCTGCGACATCGTGTTTCTCGAGGCTTCTGACGAGGTGCTGATTCGTCGCTACAGCGAAAATCGCCGCCGTCATCCCATTGCCAAGCCGGGGGAGACTACGGCCGATGCCATTCAGCGCGAGCGCCTTCAGCTGCAGGGCGTGCGCGATCGAGCCGATATGATTATCGACACGAGCCGTCTGCGCACCTCTGCGCTGCGCAACAAGCTACGTATGGCATTTTCCGAACTGTCCGACCAACAGCTCATGGACGTCCATGTGTTCTCGTTTGGCTTTAAGCACGGCATGCCCGTCGAGGCGGACATTATGATCGACGTCCGCTTCCTGCCCAATCCGTTCTACGATCCCGAGATGCGCACGATGACCGGTCTCGATAAAAAGGTCTCCGATTTTGTTCTGGACCATCCCAAGACGCAGGAGTTTTGGAAGGCTTGGACACAGCTGCTCGATACGGTGATGCCGGGCTATATCGCGGAGGGTAAACCGCAGCTTTCTATCGCCATCGGCTGCACGGGCGGACAGCACCGTAGCGTCGCCATTGCCGAGGCCACGGCCCGTTACCTGGAAGGCGCCCAGTATCACGTGAGCATCTCCCACCGCGATCTGTCGCGCGCCAACACGAAGGCATAGGCCTGCATGTCGTTTACCGCCGAGGTGCGCGACGAGCTTGCGCGCTGCGAACCCGAATGTGAATACTGCGACTTGTCGACACTTGCCGCCCTCACGCGCGTGAGTGGTACGCTCTCGCTTACCGGCTCTGGGCGGTATCGTTTGACAGTTGCGACTGAGACGGGAGACGTCGCGCGCACGATGATCACGCTTACGCATCGCATCCTTAAGCTCAAAACGGAATTCACCGTTCGTAAATCGGTCTTGCATAAGGTCCGTAACTATCTCATTACCCTGCCCGATCAACCCGACCTGGACAAGGCTCTGGTGCTGCTGGGCATTCTAGACCGCAGGGGAGGGCTCGTCGCTGGTGTTCCCCGGCACATCGTTGCCCGTCCCTGCTGCAGGCTTGCCTACATCCGCGGCGCGCTCATCGCGGGCGGCTTCGTGGCCGATCCACGCGGCGATTTTCATTTGGAGATCGCGGTGCAGGGCGAGCAATATGCTAAGGGGCTTTGCGACCTGTTGGGGCAGATTGGGGTCCATGCTCGTGTTAATGCACGGCGGGGGTCATATGCCGTGTACATTAAGAGCGCCGAGGAAATCGAGCATTTATTAAAGCTGATTGGTGCCAAGCGCAGCGTTGCCGAGATTGAGGAGGCGCGCGCGGTCAAGTTGGTTAAGAACGATGTGAACCGTCGCGTGAACGCCGAGCTCGCCAACCAGACCAGAAGCGCCGGTGCCGCTCAACATCAGCTTGCGCTTATCGATGAGCTCGAGCAGCGCGGCCTTCGCGATGCGCTTCCGGATGCCTTGGCGGTCTTTTGCGACCTGCGCGAGCGCTATCCCGATCTGTCGCTGCGTGATTTAGGGGAGATGGCTGACCCTCCCTTGTCGAAGTCGGCCCTCTACCATCGTGTTTTACGGCTTGAAAAGCTCATTGAAGCAAACGGGTAGTTTAAAGTATCGACTTATATACGGATTTAGCTGCTATTTTATTCTTTAAAACGTTTTAACGTAAATTTGATTTTCAATTTCGACTATTCTCGTGAAATTCAAGTCCAAAAAAAGGTATATTAGGCGAGTGGTTAGTTTGTGGGCCTCAACGGCGGGCGCTGTAGCTTGCGGGGGCCTTACGAAAGGAGACACAATGGCAGTAAAGGTTGCTATTAACGGCTTCGGTCGCATCGGTCGTCTGGCTTTCCGTCAGATGTTCGGTCATGAGGGCTCCGAGATTGTCGCCATCAACGACCTCACCTCTCCCGATATGCTCGCTTACCTGCTGAAGTACGACTCCACGCAGGGCAACTACGCTCGCGATCACGAGGTCGTTGCTGGCGAGGATTCCATCACCGTTGACGGCAAGGAGATCAAGATCTACAAGGAGGCCGACGCCAACAACCTGCCTTGGGGCGACCTCGACGTCGACGTCGTTCTCGAGTGCACCGGCTTCTACACCAGCAAGGCTAAGGCTCAGGCCCACATCAACGCTGGCGCCAAGAAGGTCGTCATCTCCGCTCCGGCCGGCAGCGATCTGCCCACCATCGTGTACAACGTCAACCACGAGACGCTGACCGCTGAGGACAACATCATCTCCGCTGCTTCCTGCACCACCAACTGCCTCGCCCCGATGGCCAAGGGTCTGAACGACTTCGCTCCCATCGTGTCCGGCATCATGACCACCATTCACGCCTGGACCGGCGACCAGATGCCGCTCGACGGCCCGCAGCGCAAGGGCAACAAGCGTCGTAGCCGCGCCTGCGCCGTCAACATCGTCCCCAACACCACCGGTGCTGCCAAGGCTATCGGCCTGGTTCTCCCCGAGCTCAACGGTAAGCTCATCGGTGCCGCCCAGCGCGTCCCGACGCCGACCGGCTCCATCACCAACCTCTACGCTGTCGTTGACAAGAAGGTCACCGTCGACGAGGTCAACGCCGCTATGAAGGCCTACGCTGCCACCATCTCCGAGACCTTCGGTTACAACGAGGACGACATCGTCTCCACCGACATCATCGGCGAGACCCACGGCTCCATCTTCGACGCCACTCAGACCATGTGCTCTGACCTCGGCAACGGCCAGACCCTCGTTCAGGTCACCTCTTGGTACGACAACGAGAACTCCTACACCTCTCAGATGGTCCGCACCATCAAGTACTTCGAGAAGTTCGTTGCTTAATTTAGCTTTTAGCGAATAGCTCGTTGAGCGTCTAAAGAAGGGCGCGGCCTCATAGGGCTTACACCCTAGGGTCGCGCCCTTTTTATAGGAAATCGTCTGCCGTAATGGGAGGCAGACACGTACGAAAGGTAGAAGCAAACATGGCCTTTACCAAGAAGACCGTCCGCGACATCGATGTCGACGGCAAGCGCGTTCTCGTCCGCGTTGACTTCAACGTGCCTATCAAGGATGGCGTCGTTGGCGACACCACCCGTATCAAGGCTGCCCTGCCCACCATCAACTATCTCGTTGAGCACAATGCTCGCGTCATCCTCATGAGCCACCTCGGCCGTCCCGAGGGCACTGGCTTCCAGCCTGAGCTCTCCCTTGAGCCTGTCGCCAAGAAGCTCGCTGAGCTCTCTGGTCTCGATGTTGCCTTTGTCGCCGACACCTACGGCGAGAAGGCCGCCGAGGCTGTTGCCGCCGTCGAGCCGGGCAAGGTCCTCGTTCTCGAGAACGTCCGCTTCGATAAGCGTGAGAAGAAGAACGATCCCGAGATCGCCAAGAAGCTCGCTTCCTATGGTGACGTCTTCGTTCTCGATGCCTTCGGCACCGCTCACCGCGCCCAGGGTTCCGTTGTGGGCCCCGCCGCTTACCTGCCTGCCGTCGCCGGCTTCCTGCTCGAGAAGGAGGTCGACACGCTGACCGGCATTTTCGCCGAGCCCGAGCGCCCCTTCGTCGCTATCGTCGGCGGTTCCAAGGTTTCCTCCAAGATCGGCGTTCTCGATCACCTCATCGACTCCGCTGACACCCTGATCATCGGTGGCGGCATGGCCTACACCTTCTTCCTGGCTCAGGGCCTGACCGTCGGTCAGTCCCTCAAGGAAGAGGACTGGGTCGAGCGCGCCGGCGAGATGCTCAAGAAGGCCGAGGAGAAGGGCGTCAAGATCCTGCTCCCCATCGACAACCGCGTTGCCGATCACTTTGGCGAGGACGCTGTCCCCGAGGTTGTCGCTTCCGACGCTATCCCCGACGATCGTGAGGGCATGGACATCGGCCCCAAGACCGAGGAGCTCTACGCCGAGGCCGTCAAGGGCGCCAAGACCGTGTTCTGGAACGGCCCCATGGGCGTCTTCGAGTTCGACAACTTCGCTCACGGCACCCAGGCTATCGCCGAGGCCGTCGCCGAGGCCGACTGCACCTCGATCATCGGCGGTGGTGACTCTGTCGCGGCTGTCAACAAGTTCAACCTGGCCGACAAGATGAGCTGGATCTCCACCGGTGGTGGCGCTTCCATGGAGCTCGTCGAGGGTAAGGCCCTGCCCGGAGTGGAGGCGCTTCTCGATGCCTAATCGCACCCTTCTTATCGCTGGTAACTGGAAGATGAACAACGACGTCGCCGAGGCCGCCAAGCTCGCCGACGAGCTGGCTCAGGCTCTGCCCGAGGTTCCGGCTGGCGTCGAGGTGCTCGTCTGCCCTCCGACCATTGACATCACCACGGTTCATGACCGCATTCAGGCTGCCCCCATCGCCCTCGGTGCACAGAACGTGTACTGGGAGGCCAAGGGTGCCTTCACCGGTGAGTCCTCTTGCGACATGCTCAAGTCCGCTGGCTGCACCTACTGCATCATCGGTCACTCCGAGCGTCGCGACTACTTCCACGAGACCGACGAGGATCAGAACAAGAAGGCCAAGGCCCTCGTTGCCGCCGGTCTTGTTCCCGTCTTCTGCTGCGGCGAGTCTCTCGAGGTCCGCGAGGCTGGCACCTATGTCGAGCACGTCGTGAACCAGGTCAAGGCTGGCCTTGCTGGTCTTGAGATCACCTGCCCCAAGCAGGTCGTCGTCGCCTACGAGCCCATCTGGGCTATCGGCACCGGCAAGACCGCTACCGCCGAGGACGCTCAGGAGGTCTGCGGCGCTATCCGTGAGACCCTCAAGGAGATGTTTGGCGAGGAGCTCGCTAACGGCATCCGCGTTCTCTATGGTGGCTCTGCCAAGCCCGGCAACATCGCCGAGCTCGTCGCCAAGCCTGACGTTGACGGCGCCCTCGTGGGCGGCGCTTCGCTCAAGGCTGCCGACTTCGCCTCTATGGTCGTTAAGGCAGGCGAGTAGGACATATGGCACAGCGTCATCTTCCTGCACTCCTGATCATCATGGACGGCTGTGGCCTGGCTCCGGCCGATGGCGAGAACGCCGTCGCTGCTGCCAAGACGCCCTTCCTTGATAGCCTGTACGAGAAGTACCCTCACACCACGCTCGGCGCTTCGGGCGAGGACGTGGGCCTTCCCGACGGCCAGATGGGTAACTCCGAGGTGGGTCACCTCAACATCGGTGCCGGCCGCATCGTGTTCCAGGAGCTTTCGCGCATCAACAATGCCATCAAGGACGGCTCCATCGCCAAGAACGAGGTCTTCGTCAAGGCTATGGACGACGTCAAGGCTGACGGCAAGACTCTCCACCTCATGGGCCTTATGAGCCCTGGCGGTGTTCATTCTCACATGAACCACGTCGAGGCTCTGGTCAAGATGGCTGCCCAGCATGGCGTCAAGACCGTTCGCGTCCACGCCTTCATGGATGGCCGTGACGTTGACCCGCAGTCCGGTGCCGGCTACATGAGTGAGTTCTGCGCCTTCCTGGCTAAGATCTCCGAGGAGACCGGTTGCGACGCTCGCGTTGCCACCGTTTCGGGCCGCTATTGGGCCATGGACCGCGACAACCGTTGGGAGCGCATCCAGCGCGCCTACGACGTCATGGTCAACGCGTCCGATGCCGATACCGATCCCGTTGCCGGTATCAAGGCCTACTACGAGAAGGATCCGCGCGGCGACGAGTTCGTCGAGCCCTTCGCTGCCCACAACGAGGGCATTCACGAGGGCGACGCGGCCATCTTCTTCAACTTCCGTCCCGACCGCGCTCGTCAGATGACCCGCGTGTTCACGGACAAGGAGTTCGATGGCTTTGAGCGCGAGCAGATTAAGCTTTCGCACTTTGTGACGATGACCGAGTACGATCCGACGTTTGACGTCGAGGTCGCCTTCCCCAAGACGTTCCCCGAGAACGTTTTGGCCGACGTTATCGCCGCCAATGGCCTGAAGCAGCTGCACACCGCCGAGACTGAGAAGTACGCCCATGTGACGTTCTTCCTCAACGGCGGCATCGAGGAGCCCAAGGAGGGCGAGGAGCGCGTGCTCGTCGCTTCCCCCAAGGTCGCTACCTACGATCTGCAGCCCGAGATGAGCGCTCCCGAGGTTACCGAGAAGCTCGTCGCCGCTATTAACGAGGATCGCGCTGATTTCTACATCGTGAACTTCGCGAACTGCGACATGGTTGGTCACACTGGTGTCTTCGACGCCGCCGTTAAGGCCGTCGAGGCTGTTGACGATGCCCTGTCCAAGGTTGTCCCGGCGATTCTCGCTAAGGGCGGCTTTGCGCTGATTACCGCCGATCACGGCAACGCCGATCACATGTTTGACGTTGCTTCCGACGGTTCCAAGCATCCGTTCACGGCTCACACCACCAACCGTGTCCCGTTCATCATTATTGATGAGAAGGCACAGCTCACCGGTATCGAGGACGGCCGTCTTTCCGATATCGCTCCGACCATGCTCACCATGGCTGGTATTGAGCCTTCCGCCGAGATGACGGGTCGCGTGCTCGCCACCGAGGCTTAATAGAAAACAAATACCGTTTTCTAGTAAGGGGGTTGTCCACAACCGGACAACCCCCTTTTTGGTATTTCTGCCATTTCTACCCCGTCTCCAAATGGCAGGTGGGGGAGTGCTGGGGGTTGTGGTACAGTACTGGAGTTTGAATTGTTCTATTAAGGAGCTTATCTATGGGTCCGTTCCAGATTCTTCTGTTTGTCGTTTGGGCTGTCTCTGCCGTGGCGCTGACGATTCTCGTCCTGATGCATTCCGGTAAGGGCACCGGCGTTTCGGATATGATCGCTAGCTCGCTGTATAACTCCAGCTCTGCCACGGGCGTCATGGAGCAGAACCTCGATCGCCTGACCGTCATCATGGCTGTCGTCTTTGCCGTGTGTGTCGTCCTGTGCATGTTCTTCTTCCCGCAGGGTATCGTCGGCTACTAAGCGTCGGCGTAAATACGTTTGCAATGGGTCTCGCAGGTGCGGGACCCTTTTTGTTTACATATTTTTAACAGAGTCAAAATATCCCCACATACTTCGCCCAACTAAAGAAATTCTCGACCGTTAACCGGAATTAGCCCCAAATCGTGCATAAAATGCGCTACTGTATTGCAAAACGTTGGTCCGTTGTGCATAACCAGCCATAGCAGCGGGCGGCGTTTTGATGGTTCGGATCGGATTGTCTCGACATATGTCCGACTGAACATTTTTTTGTCCTATCTCATAAGGAGGATGGCATGGCTGATTCTATGTTCCACCAGCCCGTTATGGGTCGTCGCGCCTTTGTCGGCGGCACCCTTGCTGCGAGCTCCATGGCTTTTCTTGCCGCATGCGGCAAGAAGGGCGGCGACGCTTCCGGTTCTGAGTCCGGTTCGACGCTGAACTTCTACATCAACAACCCGGTCTGCATCGACCCCTACAACGTCCAGGAAGATCAGGGTACTCAGGTCAACTACCAGCTGTTCGACGCTCTTACCTCTTACGACGCCGAGAAGGGCAAGATCGTCCCGCTGGCTTGCGAGTCCTTCGAGGCCAACGACGACGCCACCGAGTTCACCTTCAAGATCAAGAAGGCCAAGTTCCACAACGGTGACGACGTTACCTCCAAGTCCTTCAAGCTCGCTTGGGAGCGTCTGGTCAACACCAAGTCGGCCATCGCTACCGAGTACGGTCCTTCCGAGGTCTCCTATCACCTTTCCATGGTCGAGGGCTATGACGACCTGCTTGCCGGTAACGCTACCGAGCTCAGCGGTGTTACTTGCCCCGACGATGAGACCCTCGTCGTCAAGCTGTCTTCCGCTTACGCCGACTTCCCCTTCGTCGCCTCTCACCCGGCTCTGTCCCCGGTTCCCGAGTGCGCTGAGTCCGATGTCAAGAGCTTCTACCTTGCCCCAATCGGTAACGGCCCGTTCATGATGGACGGCAAGTGGGAGGATGGTCAGGAGATCAACCTCAAGAAGTTCGACGATTACTATGGCGACAAGGCCAAGATCGATGGCATCCACTTCCAGGTCATCAAGGACATGGAGACCGCCTACAAGGAGTTCCAGGCCGGTAACCTCGATATCTGCGACGTTCCCGTTGCTCAGATCGACGCAGCCAAGAAGGATCGCGGCGTGTCCAAGGACGGCTACACCATGGGTGACGGCGAGCGCATGCTGCTCGGCGCCGAGCCTTCCACCTACTACCTGGCCTGCAACAACACGGCCGAGCCGTTCAACAATGCCGACCTGCGCAGGGGTATCTCCCTGGCCATCAACCGTGAGGCCATCTGCAAGACCATCTTCAAGGGTACCCGTACCCCCGCCGACGGCATTGTTCCTCCGGGCATCGATGGCTACAAGGAGGGCGCATGGGAGTTCTGCGCCTACGACGTCGACAAGGCTAACGAGTACCTCGACAAGGTTGCTCCTGCCGGCGCTAACGGCGACCGTGGCATTAGCGTGACCCTTTCCTACAACCAGGACGGTGGCCACAAGGAGATCATGGAGTCCATCATCGGCGACCTCGCCAAGGTTGGCGTTACCGCTGTCTCCGATACCCCCGAGTGGTCTGCCCTGCTCGAGCAGTATCAGAACCTCAACTATCAGTTCGGTCGTCTGGGCTGGATTGCCGACTACCCGATCATGGACAACTTCCTGTATCCGCTGTTCCACTCCGACTCCCTCGGTGGCGACAACCGCTCTGGTTACAACAACCCCGAGTTCGACGCCAAGGTCGACGAGGCTCGTACCACGGTTGACGACGAAGAGCGCGTCGCTAAGATGCAGGAGGCCGACGCTATGGTCGCTGCCGACTGCCCGGTCATCCCGGTGATGTTCTACACGCACACCATCGCCGGCTCCGATCGCATCAAGCACCTCTATGTCGATCCGCAGAAGCACGCCGAGCTGGGTACCGCTGAGCTCGCCTAAGAGTTTGCAGCTTCCGTGAGGGTCAAGTATTTACGTAGACCTCATGGGAAACATACAGTTCTCCCTAACCTGGGGTAAACTGGCTGATGGTAATTTTGGGATGCCGGTCTGGCGATCGGCATCCCATTTAGGTTAATCCCTAGATAGGGGAGTGGTATGGGTAAGTACATCGTTAAACGTGTGCTTCAGTTCATCCCGGTGTTTTTGGGCGTTACGCTGATTCTGTTCGCCCTCCAGAATATCGTGCCGGGAGATCCGATCAAGCTGATCGGTGGAGACAAGGCTCTGTCCCCCGAGGTGGAGCTTCAGCTTCGCGTTCGCTATCACCTGGTCCAGACGGACGAGGACGGCAACGCGATCCTTGACGAGAACGGCGACCCCGTTCAAACGTCGCTCGTGGACCGTTACTTGTATTACATGAACGGCCTGCTTCATGGCGATCTGGGCAATTCGTATCAGCGCAAGCTGCCGGTTACGGAGATCTTTGCCCAGAAGTATCCGTATACGGTCAAACTTGCCGCGTGCGCCATCGTGCTCGAGGCAATCATGGGTATCGGTGCGGGTATCATTTCGGCGGTAAAGCGTTATTCCTTCTGGGATATTTTGGTAACGCTCACCACGTCGATCCTCGTCGCCGTCCCGGCCTTCTGGCTCGGTATGTTGCTGCAGCTGTTCTTTGGCGTCATCCTCAAGGATGCCACCGGCGGCGCATTCTCCATGCCGATCTCGGGTGCCGGCGGTTCCAGCTCTCAGTATCAGGATTGGATGCACTATGTGCTTCCGACCATTACGCTGGCTTCGGTTTCGACCGCTTATGCCGCCCGCATTATGCGCTCGCAGCTGCTTGACGTCATGAACCAGGATTACATCCGTACGGCAAAAGCCAAGGGTCTCTCCAATCGCGCGATCATCGTCAAGCATGCGCTTAAGAATGCACTCATCCCCGTCGTTACCTATATCGGTGTCGACTTTGGCGGCATGCTTTCGGGCGCCATCCTGACCGAGACGGTCTTTAACTGGCCCGGTATCGGCTACGAGGTCTATCGCGCCATTAGCATGCGTGACTGGCCTATCGTTATGGGCGGCGTTACGCTCATCGTGGTCGTCGTCATGGTGATCAACCTGCTCGTCGACATTAGCTATGCATTCCTCGACCCGCGCATCCGCCTTGGCGGTCCGTCGGATAAGGCCTAAGGGAGGTACGTCTCATGCAGGAAACTGATTCTCAGTCTCAGGAGCAGGCTACCGCCACCAAGGCCGCATCTGCTCCCGCTAAGTCCCGCACGCTGTGGGGCGACGCTTTTAAGCGTCTTCGTAAGAACAAACTCGCCGTTATCGGTGTCTGCTGGATCATCATCGTCGTTTTGGTTGCCCTGACTGCCGATTTGTGGGCTAAGCCCTGGCTCGGTTCGCCGACGGCTTCCGACTCGACCACCATGGCCCAGACGTCGCTGCTGGCTCCGTGTGCCGAGCACCCGTTTGGCACCGACGCCCTTGGTCGTGACATTCTCGTTCGTGTAATCTACGGTGCACGTGTTTCGCTTTCCGTCGGTATTATGGCCACTGCGATCTCCACGGTGATTGGTCTGGTCATGGGCGCTCTGGCCGGTTTTTACGGCGGCATCTGGGATACGATCATCATGCGCTGTGCGGATATCTTCCTGGCGTTCCCGTACGTGCTTTTCGTTGTCGCCATGATCGCCGTTATCGGCCGTGGTCTTCAGAACGTCTTTTTTGCCATCGGCATTCTCGGCTGGCCTTCTATTGCGCGCGTCTTCCGCTCTGCAATCTTGACGGTCAAGGAAAACGACTATGTTGACGCTGCGCGCGCGATGGGTGCATCCGATGCTCGTATCGTCGTGCGTCACATCTTCCCGAACTCCGTCGCCTCCATCGTGGTCTACGCGACTATGAACATTGGTGGCGCCATTCTGACCGAGTCCGCTTTGTCCTTCCTCGGCATGGGCGTTATTCCGCCTACGCCTTCGTGGGGCTCCATGATTCAGGACGGTCAGCAGTATCTCCTGACTGCTCCCTGGATGATGATCATGCCCGGTCTGGCAATTCTCTCGACGGTGCTCGCTTTCACCCTGCTGGGTGACGGTCTGCGCGACGCCCTCGACGTCAAGATGAAGGACGCATAAGGATGAAGAAGAACAAGAACTATGTGGACCTGAAGGACCAGCCGGTTCCCGAGGGCCAGCATCTGCTCGAGGTCGATGACCTTAAGATGTATTTCCACACCGAGGATGGCGTCGTTCGCGCTGTCGACGGTGTCTCCTACACGCTCGATCGCGGTGAGACCTTGGGCGTCGTCGGCGAGTCCGGCTCCGGTAAGTCCGTGACCGCCATGACCATCATGGGCCTTATCTCGATGCCTCCGGGAAAGATTGAGGGCGGTGACGTTCGCTACCGCGGCCGTTCTATCCTCGAGATGACCGAGGAAGAGATGCAGCACATTCGCGGTAACGATATCGCGATGATCTTCCAGGATCCTATGACCTCCCTGAACCCGGTCTACAAGATCGGCAAGCAGGTGGGCGAGGGCCTTCGCCTGCACCGTGGTTACTCCAAGCAGGAGGCGCTCAAGCGCGCCACCGAGCTTTTGGACCTCGTCGGTATTCCCGAGCCCGAGAAGCGCGTCAATGAGTATCCGCACCAGTTCTCGGGCGGCATGCGTCAGCGCGTCATGATCGCTATGGCTCTTGCCTGCGATCCCGATATTCTGATTGCCGACGAGCCCACGACGGCTTTGGACGTTACCATTCAGGCTCAGATTATCGAGCTCATGCAGGAGATGCAGGAGAAGAACGGCAACGCCATCATCATGATTACCCATGACCTTGGCGTCGTCGCCGATATGGCCGATAAGATCATGGTTATGTACGCCGGCCGTCCTGTCGAGTTCGGTACTGCTGAGGAAATCTTCTACGAGAGCCGCCACCCCTACACCTGGGGTCTTATCCGCTCCATCCCGGAGCAGGCCATCGAGGAGAAGAAGCCGCTTACGCCGATTCACGGCAACCCGCCTTCGCTCATGAACCTGCCTGAGGGTTGCGTCTTCTCTCCTCGCTGCCCCTATGCGACGGACAAGTGCCGCAAGCAGCGCCCCGAGCGCGTTGTCACCGAGTCTGGTCACTACTCTGCGTGCCACTACTCCGGTGACCCCGAGTTCCTCAAGAACGCTCCTGAGACGTCCCGTACGCGCAAGGATTCCAAGAAGGGAGGCGAGGCGTAAATGGCAGACAATAACGAGCGTACTCCGCTGCTGAAGGTCGAGCACCTCTCTAAGGAGTTCCCCGCAGAGTCCGGCATGTTCGCCAAGCGCTTCTCTAAGCGTGTCGTCTCTGCTGTGAATGACATTTCGTTCGAGATTTATCCGGGCGAGACCTTTGGCCTGGTCGGTGAGTCTGGTTGCGGTAAGTCCACCACGGGCCGCACCATCATGCGCCTGACGAAGCCGACGGCAGGTAAGGTGTTCTTCCAGGGCAAAGATGTTGCCGAGATGAGCAAGCACGAGATCAAGGATATGCGTCGCGAGATGCAGTTTATCTTCCAGGATCCCTATGCTTCACTGAACCCTCGTATGACGATTGGTGAGATCGTCTCCGAGCCCATGACCATTCATGGTGTGGGCACCAAGGAAGAGCGTATCGAGCGCGTCCGTGAGCTGCTGGATGTCGTCGGTCTGAACCCCGAGCACATCAACCGCTATCCGCATGAGTTCTCGGGCGGCCAGCGTCAGCGTGTCGGCATCGCCCGCGCGTTCGCCCTGAAGCCCAAGCTGATCATCTGCGACGAGCCCGTATCCGCTCTGGATGTTTCCATTCAGGCTCAGGTCCTGAACCTGCTCAAGGAACTCCAGGACAAGTTCGGTACCGCATATCTGTTTATCGCCCACGACCTGTCCGTCGTGCAGCACATCTCCGATCGCGTTGCCGTTATGTACCTGGGCAAGATGGTCGAGGTCTCGGACTGGAAGACGCTCTATAGCGAGCCGCACCACCCGTACACGCAGTCGCTGCTGTCTGCCGTGCCGGTGCCCGATCCGGATATCCAGAAGACCCGCAAGCGCATCATCCTCGCTGGCGATCCGCCGTCGCCGCTGGATCCGCCGACCGGCTGCCGTTTCCACACGCGCTGCCCGATCGCGCAGGGCATCTGCTCCGAGAAGCTTCCCGAGTTTAAGGAAGTTGCTCCGGGCCACTGCTGCGCCTGCCACTTCGCCGAGCCGTTCCCGATCAAGGAATCGCACATCGACCTGTAGTCGGTGAACTGTCCGGGCCCGCTCTGGAGTTGCCTTTCAGAACGTCCTCGACCATGGAAGCCCTCTTATCC
>CAKTWK010000019.1 GCA_934630735.1 uncultured Collinsella sp.
CGGGGATCTTGGCCGTAAAGCCCGTCACAAAGTGATACATGGCGGCGTCGGCCGTCAGGCGCGAGATGGGCGGCAGCACGCCAAAGGCGTCGCAGGTCAAAAACAGCACGACGCTCGGAGTGGTGCCCATACCCTTGGTCCACGCGTTGGGAATGTGCTCCACAGGGTAGGCCACGCGCGTGTTGTGCGTGACCGAGACGTCATCGTAGTTGGGCTTGCGGCTCTCGTCGAGCACCACGTTTTCGCAGATCGCGCCAAAGCGGACGGCGTTGAAGATCTCAGGCTCGTGGAACGCGTCCAGGCCCTCGCATTTGGCGTAGCAGCCACCCTCGATGTTGAAGATGCCCATGTCGGACCAACCGTGCTCGTCGTCGCCGATCAGTAGGCGCGTGGGGTTGGCCGAAAGCGTGGTCTTGCCGGTGCCAGACAGGCCAAAGAACACGGCGGTCTCGTGCGTGACAGGATCCATGCTGGCCGAGCAGTGCATGGGCAGCACGTCGTCCTCGACGGGCAGCAGGTAGTTCATGACGCTGAAGATCGACTTTTTGATCTCACCGGAGTAGCCGGTGCCGGCGACCAGAATCACGCGTTCCTGGAAGTTGATGACCACGGCGGCGCTGGAGTTGAGGCCCTTGATGGCAGGGTCGCACTGGTAGCCGGGAGCGGCGAGCACGCAAAAGTCCGGCTCACCGGTGCGCGCGATTTCGCGGGCGAGCGGGCGAGCGAGCATCTGCTTAATAAAGAGTGCCTGGCTGGCACGCTCGCAGGCAACGAGCAGTCGACGCGTGTGGTTGCGGTCGGCGCCGGCCATGCCGCGGGTGACGAACACATCGCGCTCGTTGAGGTAGTTGACGATACCGGCCTTGATGGTCTCGTAGCTCTCGATCGAAAGCGGTCGGTTGACGGCGCCCCAGGCGATCTTGTCGTGCACGTCGGGCGTGTCGACGATAAAGCGGTCGTTGGGCGAACGGCCGGTGCGCTCCCCCGTCTCGATCACGAGTGCGCCATTGGATGCCATGCGGCCTTCTTCGCGGCGGATGGCGTGCTCGACGAGCTCCGCGGCGGGTAGATCGACCAGCAGACGGGGCTGATTCTCGGCAGGATCTTCGACCAGCGTAATGCCAAAGTTGGACAGAACTTCTGCAGGGGTAATACCTGGCATGGGGCCTCCTTTAAAAGCGCGACACGTGGACGAGGCGCGCACTTTACTCACGTAAAGCCCGTTGTACCCGATATGCAAAAACGTTTTTGCGGCAACGGCGAAGCGCCCGCCCAACGGTCAAAAATCGCACGCAAGCGGCCTAGTCGTTAGGGACACTCTTGAACAGGCAACAACCAAGGAGCGACCCCGGATGCCGACACTTAGGGACGTTCCCAAAGTGCCGGCACATAAGGAACGTCCCCAAATGCCGTCTACTGAATGGCGCCGCCGAAATTATCGAACAACCTGTTCAAAAACACGAACGAACACCGTCGCGTCTATACTAGAGCGCAGCAATAGAAAGGACTCCGCTTTGAGCATCACGCCCATCGATAGCATTCGCCGCGCCATCGCCCGCCGCAATGGCGTCGCCGACCCCACCGTATCGGACGGGGCGCACGGGCAGGGCGGACGCATCGAGAACGGCCTGTTCCCCGCATCGCACACCGCCGAGGAGCTCGCACGAATCCAAGAGCTAAGCCAGCGTAACGCCGGCAGTCCCGACAGCAGCCAGGTCACACGCCGTCGCCGCGAGCGCGATCGCCAGCCCGGCCCCATCCACCGCATGGTCAATGCCTGGTGGAACCGCCTGCTCGGAGCCGTCTACGGCGGCGGCTTCTCCACGCAAGAAGCCGAGTACGAAGATCACGCCACCCGTCGCGACTACCTTTGGAATACCCTGGGCACCGCCGTGTGGGGCATGGCGTTTCCGTTGCTCACCATCGTGTCCACACAGCTCGTGGGCGCCGAGGAAGCTGGTAAGTTCTCCATCGCCTTTGTCACCGGCACGCTCATCATGATCGCGTGCAACTACGGCGTGCGCAACTTTCAGGTCTCGGACATCGACGAAAAAACCTCCTTTGCCTCCTACCAGCTCAACCGCTGGCTCTGCGGAGCGCTCGCGCTGGCATGCGGCCTGGTATACAGCAGCGCCCGCGGCTACGATGCGCAGATGGCCACGATCGGCCTGGGCGTCTACCTGTATAAGGTGATCGACGGCATTGCCGACGTGTACGAGGGCCGCCTGCAGCAGGCCGACAAACTCTACCTGGCCGGCATGAGCCAAACGCTACGCTCCGTCGGCGTCATCGCGGTCTTTAGCGTGGCACTGTTCCTCACGCGCAGCATGCCCATCGCCGCCATGGCCATGGGCATCGCCGCGATCGCCTCGCTCGTGCTGGTCACCGCGCCGCTCGCCCTGCTCGAAACCGAAAAATCGCGCCGCGTGAGCCTGCGCGAGGTCGGTCACCTGTTTATCCAGTGCGCCCCGCTTTTTGGCGCGCTGTTCCTGTTCAACCTTATCGAGAGCATGCCCAAGTTCGTGATGGAAGGCACGCTGGCCTACAAGTATCAGCTGTACTTTAATGCCCTGTTCTTTCCAGCGCAGGCCATTTTGTTGAGCATTGGATTTATCTATAAACCGCAGCTCCTGCGTTTGTCGAGCATTTGGGCGAACCCGCGCAAACGCCGCCGTTTTGACTTGATTATTGTTGCCGTTATGGCGCTGATCGTTGTCATTACTAGCGTGTGCGCCGCATTTATGGCAGGCCCCGGCATTCCCCTCATGAGCTTTATGTACGGCCTCAATTTCGAGCGCTACCGCACGCTGGCACTGCTGATGGTTGTCGCCGGCGGCGTCACCGCGGCAATCGACTTTATCTACGCCATCATCACGGTGCTGCGCCATGCCGGCGACGTCACCAAGATCTACCTGATCTGCTTCGCCGTAAGCGTAGTGCTGCCGGTAATCTTGATCAACCTGCTGGGTCTGATGGGCGCCGTGGTGAGCTACCTAGCCATCATGGTGCTACTCCTGGTTCTGCTGATTATCGAATACGCCCACATCCGCCAACGCATCGAACGCGACCGCAACCCCTACGGCGCCTAATTCGAATCAATTTGAAGAAAAGAAACATCGATGTTTTGGCACCGACAGCGAGCAGTCTCGAAGTGCCCCAGGTTGGCGCGAAGGAGGAGCGATGCGTACTTCTGTACGCGAGCGACGGTTTGAGCGACAAGATGAGGTGCTTCGGGGCTGCGCAGCGTCAACGTGACCGCCGTTCGGTAGAACGGCGGAACAAGGTTATTCGCCCGGGTTGATATTCGCGTAGAACTCCGCACCATCATCCAGGCGCAGGATCCCGACGCGGCCGAACTCGGAGCCGGTGGCGGCGGCGCAGTCGATATCGATGCGATCGGGCACGCCGGCGGTATCCTCGCCACCCAGACGCACAATCTGCCCGCGGCCCGACTCCTCATCGAGTCCCGCAAGGCCACCTACCTCGCAATAACGCCCGAGCGACACCGTTGGCGTGTGGCCGCTCACCACGACCGGCCCCTCGCCCTCGGCAGAAAGCAGCCCCGTCGGCGCATCCCAATAGCCGTGACGAATCCACAGCAGGTCATCGGACGACTGCACCGCGAGCATCTGCTGCAGCAGCTCGCGATCGGCACCCACCGCTCCGACTCCATCGGCACAATCGACGCCATGCTCAAGCAAAAACGCGCGCGCCGCCTTCATCTCGATTCCAGCATGTACCAGCAGATACGGGCGCTCCTCGGTCTCGGCCACCGCGTAGAGGGGCAGCGCGGCCATCCATCGCACGAGCTCCTCGTATGCCTCAAATTCCATGTCGTTGAGCTGCTCGCGCGTCGTCCAGCCACCGTTGATATCCCAGGTCTCGGCATCGAGCGGATCCTGGCCAATGATGGCATCGAGCATGATCTGCTCGTGATTGCCCTTGAGCACGCGGGCGTTGGGCAGCGAGCGCACGAGCTTAATAACGCCGACCGGATCGGGCCCGCGATCGATCATGTCGCCCAGCACGTACAGCGTGTCGTCGGACGCCAGCGAAATCTTAGACAGGGCCTCGTCAAGCGCACGCACGTGCCCGTGAGCATCAGATGTCACATAGATCGCCATGGTACGCCTCTCTTTGCATTGCAGCGGAAGCCCGGCGCCGCAACTAAAACTTCAAGTTGAACTTAAACGTTACCCATTGTACTCCGTTGCAATAAAGCTGGAAAGGGTTTCCGAGCAGAGGTAAAGACGGCAGTCGTCTATGACGATATCGCGCACGCCCGCAATCCAACCCCATAAACCCACCATCTTTGGGTACAAATAACCGCAGACAACTGACCGTGCCACGCCAACCACCCAGGAGCGGACACCATCCATGAACCAGATCCTTCTCTTTATCGGCCTCGTTATTATTCTGTGCCTGACCATCAAGCCCGTCGGCAAAAAACTCCCCTTCCCCACCCTGCTCATCTTTATCGCGCTCGGCATGCTGTTGGGCGTCAACGGGCCGGCGCACATCGAATTTAGCGACTACGCGCTCACCGAAACCGTCTGCAGCACGGCGCTGCTGTTCATCATGTTCTACGGCGGCTTTAACACCAATATCGACCGTGCCAAGCCCGTCGCCGCGCCTGCGGTGCTGCTGAGCACGCTCGGCGTCGTCATCACTGCCGGCATTACCGGCGTGTTCGCACACTTCGCGCTGGGCTTCGACTGGATCGGCGGCCTGCTGCTGGGATCGGTCGTGGCGTCCACCGACGCGGCCAGCGTCTTTAGCGTGCTGCGCGAGCACAGCCTTTCGCTGAGGGGCGGCACCGACTCGCTGCTCGAGGTCGAATCGGGCTCCAACGACCCCGTCGCCTACATGCTCACCGCCGTGCTCGCCACACTCGCGGCCAGCGGCGACATCAACATTCCCGCACTGCTGGCCAAGCAGATTATCCTGGGCGCGGGCCTGGGCCTTGCCATCGGCTGGGCGGCGGGCCGCCTGATTGAACGCGCGCACGCAACGGCCGAGGGCGCGCAGACCATCTTTTTGTTCGCCGTGGCGATCGTCGCCTACGCGCTACCAAGCTATCTGGGCGGCAACGGCTTTTTGGCTGTATACCTGGCCGGCATTGTGCTGGGCGCCAGCGACATCACCGGCAAAGTCGAGATGGCACACTTCTTTGACACCCTCACCGAGATGGCAGAGATGACGATCTTCTTCTTGCTCGGTCTGCTCGTGACGCCCGCGCGCTTGCCGCAGATGCTGCTGCCGGGCCTGGCGCTCATGGCGTTTATGCTCTTCGTGAGCCGTCCCATCGCCGTCGGTCTGCTGCTGGTGCCCTTTAAGACGAACCCTCGCCAGGTTGCACTCGTAAGCTGGGCGGGCTTGCGCGGCGCGGCTTCGGTCGTCTTTAGCCTCTTTGCCGTGGTAGCCGGCGTTCCCGGCGGTCACGACCTGTTTGACCTGGTGTTTGTGATTGCCGTGTCGAGCATCGTGGTGCAGGGTTCGCTGCTGCCGGCGGTGGCGAAGAAGCTCGATATGATCGATGCGACCGGCGACGTGCGCCGCACCTTTAACGACTACCGCGACGAGGACGGCATGTCGTTTGTAAAGCTCAAGGTGGGCGCTGGCCATCCGTTTGCCGGGCGCTCGCTCGCCGATATTGGCAGCGCGACGGACATGCTCGTGGTCTTGGTGCTGCGCGACGGGGCGCACCCGGTACTGCCCAACGGTGATACCGTCATCGAGGAAGGCGATCTGCTGGTGATGGCCGCCCCAACGTTCGAAGAGCGTGCCGAGGTTACGCTGCGCGAGGTCACCGTGACGCCCCACGGTCGCCTGGCCGGTCAGCGCCTGCGCGACGTGCCGCAGGGCAAGCACCCGTTTATCGTGGTGATGCTCAAGCGCGAAGGCCAAACGATCATCCCCGACGGCGACACCCTCATATACGCCGGCGACGAAGCCGTCATCGCCACGCTGGCGTCGTAGTGGCTAGGGGTAGCCGTCCCGAATTGGCCATATTTGAGCATAAATCGCCCCGGCTAGGATCTCGTTGCGGACAATTAGCGTCTCTCAAAACTAAGTGAGTAGACTTTTACCGAATCGCCGACCACGTCACCAAAGCACAAGTCTGTGACCTGCGAGTTTGTTAAAGCAAATTTGTCGTGTGCTCAGGATTTCCAATAAAGCCTACTCACTTAGCCAGCAGGCAGTCAAAATAGAACCGTCACGACGTCGTCAGACTCCGTCACGACGGCTTATCGTGCATTTTCGCGCAGCTGCGGGCGCAGACGCCCCGTCCCAAATTAGCTACCCTAGTCATCGTCGACGGCAAAGTCGCGGAGGTCGAGACCCTCGCGTTCGGCTCGGGCTAGGAGCTCTTGGGGCGACCCATCCTCGATATCCATCACGTCGAGCATGGCAGCGGGAAAGCCAACGCCTGCCGCACTCCCCGCACGCTCGAGCAGACTCTCGCGCAGCTGGTCAACATCAACGTCGATCTTCAAGATGAAACCTCCTACCAGACCAGGACCCTACTCACTAGCACCGAGCGCGTCCACGGCAGCAACAAAAGCCGCAACCTGCTTGTCGTCCATCTGCGTGGCCAGGCGCCCCACGGGCTCATCGTAGGCGAACTGCACCTTATCGATAAAGCAATCCCAAGCGCGCTCGTCCACACGCACGGCGGCCTCGCAATACTGGCTGAGCTTTTTGAGTCCATACCAAAACGCATTCACATGGCGCGCGGGGTCCTCATCCAGCACGCCATCGTAACGGCGTCCGTTAAACTCACGCATGCGTGCCACGGCAACCTCGAGCGAGTCGCCGCCCTCAGCCGAAGCCTCATCCACCAGCTCGGGAATCGGAACCTCGCGCCGAACATCATGCCTGGTAGCGCCGTCGTACTCGCCCACCAACACATCCTCGTCAAGCCTAGAATCGTAGTCGAAATAACTACTGCCCTGGCAAATCCCATGCGGCGAGCCAGAGCCAAACGCGCAGAATAACCCGCCGTCGGCAACAACGCGACGGTAGGTCTCAAACGACTTCTTAACCTGAGCGAGCAACTCGGAAAGCTCCCCGGCATCGCACGCCGTCTCGCACGCAACACACACAGACTCGGGCAACGATACCGGCTCCACCGTGCTCCCCGCAACGCGGGCGGCGCGCTCGGCCCGATACGCCTGCGCCGCCAAGCGCGCTCGCTGCGCAGCGCCGCGCACGTTCGTAAGTTCACGCTCCAACGCCACGTCACCAGCTACATCGCCAGCCAAATCGCCCGTAAATCCGTCAGCGCCCTGCGACCCCGTCGCACTCAGCTCAGACTCAAACGTCGCTGTGATCATGCCCGCAAAGTCCGTTGCGTCGGCGGCACAGCGCATCTGCTCCAACTGCGTACACAGCAGATCAGCATCCAAAGGCACGGCATCCACAACGCGCGCGTCATTCAGGCGCGCCACACCCTGCAACACCAAAGCCCCCGCGACATCGTACACCGCACGAACCCTGACCGCCGTATTGACCCGCAGCTTTACCTCGATAAACGAAAGCGTCTGTTCCAGGCGCGTCAGCAGCTCGGCCTTGTCCTCCATACGCAAAAAGGCAGCATAGCGCCGCTCCATCTGCAGCGGACCCGCAACGCCCGCCTGCTTGCGAGCGCGCGCAAGGGCCGCACCCTCAACACGGCGCACGTACGTATCAACAGCCCGCACGACAGAGTCGCGCGCAGCGTGCTCGGCAGCCTCGACGCCCCTAAGCACGCCCAGCAGCTCGCGAGAGCGCGCCTTGCGCACCAGCTCTCCGCGATCGTACTGTTCAAGCGCCGTCTGACGCCTGGCCACCGACTCAAAGCCAAACAACTCGTCGAGCAACTCGCCAACGCAACGCTCGTCCGCCATGGCAAGGCCTCCTTACCCGAACACGCCAACACGCTCGCGGGCCCACGCGTACGCAAGCCCGCTCGCCCGCACCCCTACAGGTCCAGCGCCTTCTTCGCGGCGTCGACCGGGTCACCATCCATGTAGAACACCGGACTCAGTCCCGAAATAATCTCGGACGAAACGCTCTGCAGGCCCGCGATGGCACTCAGCGGCAAAATCACGCGCTTGGCGCCGGCGTTTTTGGCCACGCGCATAATGTCCTCGAGCCCGCGGATCTCGTCCATAGAGCCCGACATGCGCAAGATTCCCGGAATCGCCAGCGCGGGCATCACCGGGCGGTTGCACGCCGCGGAGCAAAGGCCCACAAACTCGGCGAGCGAAACTTCCTCGGACAGGCCCTTGCTCTGCAGGTCGTTGTAGAACAGCAGATAATCCTTGGAGCCAATGTGCATGCCCGGCGCCGCGCGGTTCGCCAGGTTCACAAAGTTGTCGAACGCGGCTTCCAGCGTATCGCGCACCGGCTTGTTAAAGGCCACGCCCTCGTGCTTAAACTTGCACTCGCCGGCAACGGCCTTATTCTCCAGCTTGTACACGGCAACCTCGCCGCCCTGCGACCTGCCCACGCCAAACACGTGGCCGGACAGCAGCGGCCCGTCGGGAATCAGCGTGTCCTCGCTCTGCTCGGGCACGCGCACCACATGCACATCCTGCGGGTTGTCGGCATCCATATAGCCCAGGTTAACGTCGATAAACTCGACGCCCGCCATAATCTTGAGCTGCTCCTTTACGCGGCGGCGGCCCTCGATGGCGTAATCCAACAGCCAGCGCACGTCGTCCTTGTCCATGGCCTCGTCAGGGAACAGGAGCTTGGCCAGGCCGCTAAAGGTCTTGCGCACGGCGATCTCGTCGCGCTTGTTAAAGTCGCTGTTAAAGCGGAAGTACCGATCGATATGGTGTGTAAAGTCCTTGCGGCGCATCTCCTTGCAAAACTCCGACAGGCAGTCGGTGATCAGGCCATAATGCCCGGTCAGCAGGCTCGACCGCATCTTGGGAATCTCCCAGCCCGGCAGGTAATAGTGGATACGGTCGAAGAAGGCCGAATCGTTGTTGAACTCCGGCGGGAACGGGTCAAACAGGTGCGTGGTCTTAAGGACGTTTTGCACGGTGTCGTTGATGTTGCCCTCAAAGACCATGGAGGCATCGGCGTTAATCTGGTCGCGGCCACGCGCGTAGCTGCCGCTGGCCATGTAGTCCTTCATGATCTGCACGGCGTTGGTGTCCTTAAAGCGCATGCCGGCGACCTCGTCAAACGTCACACAGTCCCAGTGACCCACCAGGCCCACGCGATCGGCCCGCATGGAATTCATGCGGCCGAACAGGTTGGCCGTGGTGGTCTGACCGCCCGAAAGCAAGATAGCGTAGGGCGAGACCTCTTTGTAGATATGGCTCTTGCCGGTGCCGCGGGGACCCAGCTCGCACAGATTGTAGTTGCGCTCGATGAGCGGCACCATACGCTCGATAAAGTGCAGGCGCTCCTTCTCCGAAAGCTCGCTGGGTTCGTAGCCGGCAGAGCGCAGCAGCATGTTGAGCCACTCGTCGCGCGTAAAGTACTGGCGCTCGTCGACCATGGCATCCAGGTCCAGATTGGGCATCTGGATGGGCGTGAGCGACGCCACGCTAAACGGAGAGTCCTCGGGTCCGCGCTTTTTGCGCTTGGCCTTGGAGCGGCGCGGCGCATCGTCGCCAAAGACCTCCATGCCAAACTCGTCTTCCTCATCCACGGGATGACGATACTCGATGCTCATAATGCACCAAATACCACCCTGGAGAATCTTGGAATAGTCGCGCACGTACTCGGCAGGCATCACAAACGGCTCAATGGTCAGGTTGGCAAACGACGCCACATAGATATCTTTATACTCGTCGAGCTTGGCCGTCACCTTGTCGATGATGGTAAAACGACCCAGCTCGCGGATCTTGGACTTAATGCGCTCGGACTCGTCGGGACGCACGTAGTTATCGGTGAGGATCCTGCGAATGCGGCCCAAACCCTCTGCCACGGCATCCTCGTCGTCGGTTGAGCAGTACATACCCAGCAGGTACTCCAGCACAAAGGTGGGCACGTTGGCGCCGCGCTTCATAAGGGCCGTCAGGTCCTTGCGCACGATCTTGCCAGCAAAGTGCTCAAGCAGCTTGCCGTCCAACCCATCCATGTCGTAGCCGTCGTCCTCGGGAGCCTCGGCCACAGCCTGATCATAACCGTCGGTCGAGAATTCGTCCTCGGCGTTCACCGCAGCCTCAACGGGCGCGGCAGCAACCGGCTCCGGGGCAGGCGCAACAGCCTCAGTCGCCGGGGCCTCCGCAGCAGGCACGGCCTCCCCTGCAGGCACCGCAGCCTGCACGGGCGCATTCACATCAATCGAGGGAACTTCCCACAGATCGTCATCATGACTATCAAACATAGCGCACACTCCTAAAAACCAAAGTCAGCAACAGGGGCAAACGAAACAGCGATGGTATACGTCTCGCGCCAAACGATCTTGCCCGTCTCGCGCTCGCGGCAGACCAGATAGTACGGACCCTTGGCCGAGAATCCATCCGCCGCATGCAACGCAAACTTGGCATGCACCACGCGCTCCTGCGAGTTAACAGAAGTCTTGTTGGCATGCGCTTTGACCGTATCGCTCACCTCGTTGCCGCTTGCGTCGGTAAACACCAGCTCATACTCGCACGGCAAGACCTTGCCTTGGGCGGGTTCTTCCTGGATCAAGTTGACCGAGAAGAGCGAGTTGGTCACTCGGCGTCCCTCACTTAGCACGCGCAGCGTCGCCACGCGCGTATCGACAAAGTCCTTGGAACCCGAGCGCGCACGCCAAAAACCGATAACGGGCACGCAGAGCTCCTGCAGGCTCATGCCGCCGTGGACGTAGTTGTTAGTGCCGCCGGGACGCTTGAGGTGCACGTTCTCGCGCGGGGCAAATCCCTCAAAACCGGCACCCAAACGTCCCATGCCAACATTAACAAACACCCCGCATGCCTCTTCCGAAAGCTTGGCCACGGCCTCGTTGGGCACCACCAGATGACGCTTGCCGTGCATGACAGGAGCGTCAAGGAAGGGAAGGTCTGGCTTGCCGAGCATCTGGCACTCGTTGAGCTCACGACGCGTGTAGATGAAGCCGTGATCCGCCGTCATAACAACACGCGCGCCCGGGGCGTCGGTGCACACGCGGCGCGCCAACGCGGCAAGTTCCTCCACGGTGTCCGCGCAGGCATCGAAAACGTCATCCTGCGTAGCTGCCTTCTCGCCCGTGGTATCGATCTTGTTGTGGTAGAGATAAACGAGCCTGGAGTCTTTGAGCAGCGCTTTGCGCTCGGTTCCCGCCATGTTGAGGTATGCGCTCGAGCGCAAAGCGCGGGCCGTGGGCTCAACGTGGGTAAGTACGGCCTCGCGCTGCGGAGTCGTCGCAGTGGGCATGCCGTCAGCCAACACAAACGAGCCATCCGCTGCAAGTTCAAGCGCTTGATGCGGCAGCAGCGCGGGCATGCCCACCTCGGTGATGGAGGGAAAGACCGCCTGCATGCTAGAAACCCTGACGTTGCCGCCGCGCTCGCGCTCGAGAAGCGCCGCGACATCACGGGCCACCTCATAGCGCAGCGCGTCGCTTACGATAACGACCGTCGTTTTGGCAGACCCCACAAAGGTGGGCAGCACATGCCAGTAGAATTCATCCTGCCGTGCAGGGCCATCGATGTAGCCGCAATCGGCCCACTCCCCTTGCGCAGCTGATGTCCAGCAGGCATTGGCATCGGCCAAAAACCAGTTGCTGTAGAGATTCTCCGCCCAGTCCACCACGGCTCGGGCAGGTTCCTCGAGTACATCGCACTCGACGGAGCGCGCCCGCAGATACGCGGTGCACATATGACGATAGGCGGCATCCATGGCATACCAATCGGACGTGTAGGCATCCCACACCTGCTGGGGCTGCGCCAGATGGAACCCGCCCGCGTGTGCCTGCCTAAACGCGCACATATCGGCCACAGCGGCAAGCAAGTCAAAGTAGCTCTCGACACGACGGTACCAGCTTAGGTCGCAGCGACGCGCAGCAAATGTGCGCGCATCCTCAACACGGTCCGCGCCCTGGGCAAACGAGCAGAACAGCTGCGAGAGCACGGCCTCATTGACGCACGGAAACACATCGAACGAGGTCAGCACATCGATCGGCAAGGTCTCGAACCGCGCAAAGAGTCCACGGGCATCCTCTACCAAACGGCAGATCTCAAATAGGTCCTCGCTCGATGCCCGGGCATCGGCGGCCTGGTCCCACGTGCGCACCGCCTCAAGGCAATAGGGGCCGTAGGCGGGAGCTACATAGCTTTCGAGTCCCTTGAGCGCCCCCTCGGGAAGCGCGGTGGATGCCGCCGTGATGAGCACATGGGATGCCAGCGCAAGCAGCGAATCGCGCTCATACAGCGGCCCCTCAAACCCATAGCAACGCAAAATGAAGGCAGAGAGGACATCACGCACACAGTACTTGTCCGCCAACTCGGCCAGTGCCTCGGGGCCCTCGTGCAGCAGCGTGGTCATACAACCGCGCAGTACAAACGCGGGCCGCGCGTCGCCAACCTCTTTACCGCCAAAAATCACCGTAAGGATACCGAGTTCGATATCGGATGCGCACAAGGCATGTGGAACACACGCGGAAAATTTAGCGCAGCGGGACTTGGCATCAAAGAACGCCTTGTGCTCGCGCAGACTCTCGCGCACGGCATCGATGTTCTCGATACCAAGCTGATCGGCCAAAAGCGAAAGATAGTCAGCCTGGAACCGATCGGCATACAGCTCGACATCGGCAAGCCAATCGCCCTCAAGCCTGCCGCGCGGACAACGGCGATACAGCAAGATATCGCTCGCAAGGTCATCGCGGTTGATAAGCTTCTTAACGGCAAACATGCGGCCCTCGCAGGCCTCAACAAACCGCACTGGGCGCTCAAAGTCACCGTGAGCGGGCATAACGCCAGCATCGGCACCCGCGCCGTCGAAACCCTCGGCGGCCAATCGCTCAAACTCAGGGGCAAACTCGCCGTCCGCATCGTGCCAAACCACCACACGGCGGGGCATACATGCGGGCAACGGTTGCAAAAACCGCAGTTTGAGCTGTTCTTCTACATCGATCTTGGGCATGAATATCCTTACCGTATCTGCAGTTACTTGATCTTTGCCAGCACATCCTGAAACTTGGCGTAGTTGACCTTGACGCCGTCATCCAGGTCGATCTTAATCATCTGGTCTGCCAAGTGATGCAGCTTCTCCTCGTAGCCAATGGTCTCTTTGAGCTGGTCGTTGAG
Source organism: uncultured Collinsella sp. (assembly GCA_934630735.1). Classification (GTDB taxonomy): domain Bacteria; phylum Actinomycetota; class Coriobacteriia; order Coriobacteriales; family Coriobacteriaceae; genus Collinsella. Next base: position 13,218 of record CAKTWK010000019.1, read on the forward strand.
CTTTTTGACGCGCTTATCCAAGCGCACGCGCTCGCCGCGCTCGGCACTGGCAAGGGCATCGTTGGCATAGCCGATCTGCGAGCGATAGCGCTCCTGCTGCTCATGCACATAGTCGGTGCGGATGCGAGCCAACAGGTCGGGCTGATAGCGATGCATGTAAACAAGGCACTTGAAGCCGTTCTTTTTTCCACTGTCGAACAGCCAGTAGATGGGACGCTTCTTATAGGTCTGGCAGTGGTCCTTAAAGAAGTCCTTCAAAAAGTAGGTGCGGATTACCTCTCGCGAGGTGCCCTTGCCGCCGAGCGCCTCGGCAATAAAGACCAGGTTCTGCTCGAGCGTCTCCTCGCCGTACACGGTACGCACAAAGTCGATAAAGTAGCGCACGATGTCGTCGTCAAAGTACTCATCGTCGGTGATGGGCAGCACGTTATCGCTATCGGGCATAAAGGTCACGTGCGCGGGATCAGACATCTTTGACAGATAGTCGTCGACCGTGGCGCCCTGATCGGCCAGGACCAGTCCGTCCACATCCAGCGAATAGCGACCAAACATGCACCCCACGGCATAGCTTATGAGCGAGGTGATCTCGTCGCGCTTGGTACGCACGTATTTGTTGCCTTTATAGCTCTCGGGAATCTCATCTGCGGTATCGAAGATGCGCGCCACCGAAACGAACTTATCCTCGACCTCGATGGGCGCTTCGCCTTCCATGTTGTAGATCTTGGCAAAGATTCGGTTGAGCTCCTCTTCGTTAGCGCGAAGCTGCTCAAAGCGAGCATTGACCTCGGCCTTGCGGGCCTCGTATTTATCTTGAAGTAAAGTGGCCATATTTGACCGCCCTCTCATTTAAAAACGCCGACTAATTTCATTAAAAAGGTCACTTTCGAGAGACAGCGAGCCTCTTTGCGATAAAAAACGTTGGAAGCTCATTCGACCCACCGTTCTTCGCAATCAAAGATGAAACATCTCTTACTCACTGATTTGCGTCACCAGTAAGTTCCCATTTTCGATTAGAACGTGAATAAGCAATAAGCCCTTGGGCCTTCAGCTCACCAAGTAATTTATCTAAATTACGCTTAGATAGCTCACAGTCCTTCCCGAGATCATCTTTATTTGAGTAAGACCCCTTCGATATTCGAGACAAAACCAATTGGCGTTTGTTTTCCCACTCCCGTTCTGTGGCCTCTTTCTTGCGGGCAATTTCTTCCGCCTCGTATATAGCCTCGGACTTAACCACAGCAATCCAATCAATGAGAGTGCTGCATTTAAGAAATAAACGAGAACTCACCTCAAATGAATCCGCTCCAATGAGATCTTTTCCTGGCATACCGTTTTCAAAAGCAATGAAATCTACACCGTTCTTATCGACCATTTGGAAGCGACAATGTGCCAACGAATTTCTAATAATCCGAAATAAATCAAGCACAAAATTGCTGCTGATGAGCACCGCAACGCGATTTGAGGTACAAGTTGAAGCAAAATTTCCAGGCATACCAGCATCAACAAACCTATTTTTCATCTCTTCTTTTCGTGTGGCCGTAAATAACGTCGACCCATCGCAGAGATTGGCAACTTCCAATAATCTTCGGTGAAGATACCCGGATTTAGGAGGAGTGCTATCGGCCCATCCATAATCAAGAAGCGATAGCCCTCTGCTACTCACACCTTTACAAGGAGATTCAACCAGAAAAAACTGAATAATAGAATCCATAACGTCGTTATGGTCATCAACCTTAACAGCCTTTATCCAGCTTGGCTTAGGTTCGACATATTCAATTTTAGTCTTATCAACAGGCTTGCGCCTCTTCTTTTCAGCCATGACGATCACCTAGACAAGAGGATTACGTTTAAAATCCCAGGAGGTTTCAAACGAATCGCAGTCCGCCTTGGAAATTGAGCGAGAGTCTTCGACGAGTGAACAGACAGTCGGTTCGGCATCCTCATCTTGGATAATCGGCAACTGGCCGATTTGGCCTACCTCAAAGTTTAGAGTCGGCGACATAAACGCCAAATCAATTTCGGCAATGGAACAGTTGCAGAAAGCTTGGATGTATCGAAGCTCGTTCGGCTCTGCAAAAAGACATGCTCCAGCTACTTCAAAAAGCATCCCTCGAGGTGCAAACCTAAAGGAGGCGAGGCTGGAAGAAATTTTAGACCAGGAAACTGCGGGCTTGAAATAGTCGTTCTGGTTCTTGATCACAAAATCAGGTGTAGAGAGATAGGTATACTTGGACAGAATTGCTTCCTTCATCTCCCGACCGTCATCAAACCAATTAACCACCTCATCGTAGTCACCCCACCATTTTCGATAGGAGCCGCCCCGAATAATCGGAAACCAACGGGAACCACTTTGCTTTGCCTCGGGCCTGCCACTGCAATCTCGCGATGTGTTGGAAGGCACCACTTCCCACCATTTCCTCAAAAAGCGGCCATTATCGCTCGTCGCCAAGCCTTGTCGCGGAGTAGCAATGGCATCGAGCCTCTTTCCTTTTGTGAACGATTCAACAAGAGCATCGCTGGCCCAGTAGGCTATGGGGGTGCCGGGAATCTGCTTGAAGGTGTCGGCGTCGCGGCGGTAGAACCAGCCGCAATCGGGGTTTTGGATGGCCTCGACCAGTTTGAGCCTCTTGGCCTCAGAGCCGTTGATATCAACAAGGCGCACATAGGCGCCCTCGGCGTCCGAATGCTGGTTGTAGATCACGTCAGCTGTAACGTTGACGACCTCGCCGCCGATAGCATCAAACGCGCGAGGTCCCAGATGGGCCATGGAAACGATTGTCTTGTTGTCGATAACCTTGGCGCGCATCTTCTCAAAGCTGCCCAGGAACATCCAACTCTGCATGGTAACCATTGCGGCGTAGCCCTTATCCTCGACAAGGTTAAAACCGCGCTCGATAAAGCACGTGCAGAGGTCGCTCTTCACGTCGGGGTAGTTCTTCTTGACCCACTTGCTCATGAATGGATTAAAGCTGCTGCTGCCCATATACGGAGGATTCGCAACGGTGCAGGTAAAACGACGGGACAGCTTCTCGCAGATGGCGGCAGCGCTTTCGAGCTTAGTTTTGGCCGTAGCGGCAAAAAGGTCATCGGAACAACTCGCGGCGGCAGCCTTGAGCTCGTCGATCTCGTCCTCTGAGGGATTGAGCAGCGAACCGATCTCGCCCAAATGACTCAGCTCCTCGGCGAGCTTCTTGTTACCCGGCAGCTCGTCCTCCCCTAGCGGGATGCTCGAGAGCACGGTAACGTCGGCGCGAACGCCACGCCTAAAGAAGCGACGGTCGTGCTCGCGGGCGCACATGGCAAGCGCCAGCTCCGCGATCTGTGCCGCGCGGGAATCGATTTCCATACCCGCAAGGTTTTTAGTAAGAATGAGCTCGGGAATCTCGCGCTCACGATAGCCGCGCTCCTCGTACATATGGAAGAGCAGCTCAAACGCATAGACCAAGATATGGCCCGAGCCGCATGCGGGGTCGCAGAGGGTTATCTCCTCGGGACTCGAAATGCGGATGAAGTCCTCGTGCTCAGCATCGGGCTCGATGTAATACTCCATGCGCTCGCGTAGCAAACTCCCCGGATTGTTGAGCATCCACAGACGGCCGAGCGAGTTCTCGACCATATAGCGCACGATCCACTCGGGGGTGAAGAGCTGCGTGGCGGGCGCGATGTCCGCCGCCGCTGCCTTGCGCTTGGACTTGAAGAACTCGTCTTTAACGTCAGCGTTGTAGTACTGATACATCCAGCCCAGAACGGTCACGCCCTTGCGCCAGTCCTCGTCAGTGAGGACGGCATTGAGTTTGCCCACCACACTGTCAGCCATCATAAGGCCCTGGGGCAACAGCAGCTCCATGGCTCCGCCCACGCGCTCAAAGACGCCCGGCAGGCAATCGGCAAGCTCCTCGCACTGAGCCACAAACAGGTAACGCCACAGCGGTTCATCCAAGCCCGCCATCTTGAGCTCGGCTATGCGATCGGTAGCGGCCGTCGCTATCTCCACATCCAGTGCGTTCTCCACGGCCTCGCTGCCATGGCTGCCGTCCGCACGACTTAGCATGCGCATACGGCTGGGAAGCCATCCGCGTGCATCCATAAAGCGAATGGCCACGATGCGGTTGAACCAGGTGTAGGCTGCTCGGTCGCAGAGCGCCTCGTGACCCATCTCTGCCTGTATGCGCAGCAGCTCGTCACGCTGCTCAATCTCAGCCGGACTTAGGGGCAGGCCGTTGACGGTCTCGGACCCAACGGGCGCGGGTGCAGGTTCGATGATGCCGTAGCGCACCATCTGCGCCTCCACGCCTTTGATGAGCTCCGTGCGGGCCCAGGTGCAGAAACTCTTAAGAGCAGAATCGTTCATGGTTGATGAGCCTTTCTAAACGCCATAAGCCACCGGTGCGCGCGTTGGCACCGGCGGCTCCGCGGGTTAGTTGATACGGATCTCGTCGTTTGCAGCGAGCGCCTGCATAAGACGGGAGCGCAGGTCGTCCACGTAGCGCTCCACGTCCTCTGCGGACAAGAGACGACTCGGCTTGGCCAGATCGGCGCGGCGCACGGTCTTGATCTTGCGCTGGGGCTTGGACGCGGGCACGGGCGCAGACGATGCGGCGCCCTTGTTGGAGATCTTCTTGACCACCTCGCCCGTACTCATGACCTCGGTGGTGCGGCGCTCGTTGTCCATACGCACGCGGGCCTCATCCACAGCGTCGTACATCTCGTTGGCCGCCGCACTGAGCCAGTCGCCCCAGTTAGTTGCAACAACGCTCAGTTCGTTGAGACTTTGAGCGCTGTGGGCACGGTTTTTGAACGACTCGTATTTGGTGCCGGCGTCTGCTATGGCATCCTTGGCCTGATTGACAAAGCCCTTTTGACTCTCGGCCTGCGCCCGCAGGTCTTGCAGATCGTTCTCGATGCGACACAAAAACTCATTGCGGCGGATGCCCAACAGCTTTTTCATGTCATCCTCGACGGGATCCATAAGCGGCTGCAGGTCTTTAATACGGCCGTAGGGCTTGGGATCTTTGAGGATCTCACGAACCTTTGCCACGTTCTCCACCGCACCGGGAATGTCATCGGAGGCATACTCGATACCCTCGGTGCGGTTCAAGAAATCCCTGGCGTGGTCAAACGCTGTTCGTTGATTGGACTCGAAGAACTCAACCACCTTGTCAAAGTCTTCCTTGGCATCCAGCAAACGCTCCTCGTGCTTGGTGAACGTGGTCAAGAACGCCTCGGCCTCGTTCTGGTCCTTAAGGACGTCCGCCACCTCCGAGCGCATCTTCTCGCACTCGTCCTCACCGGGATACGGGTAGGCCGGCTTGATGCCCGTGTAGTAGTCGCGTGCCATGGCGAGGCACGCCTCGCGCAAGCCCTCAAGGCGCTCTTTGAGCTCGGCCACGAGCTTATCCTCGTTGGAGGGCACGGTCTTGAGATCAAACAGGTCACGCATGAGCTCGCCCGTGGCGCGCAGTAACCGGTCGCTCATGCGCATGCGCAAGCGCACCTGGGCCTTATCGGCATCCTTGCGAAGGAGTGCCACCATGCGGCTGTCGTTAGCTTGAACCGTCTGACCGCCAAACAGCACCTGTGCGCGCTGCTCCACCACAAGCTGCGCCACCACATTTGCGATGTCGACCTCGCGCCAGCCAAAGGGCCTTTGCTGGTACTGGCGCTGGATATCGCCCATAGCGGTATCCAGGTGGCGCTGGTGCTGCACTTTGAGGTAGTCCTCGACCTCTTTGAGCGCACGCGTGTTACCTGCATCCATGCCAGCGAGCCCCACTTGAACGTTGCCCGCCAGCGTGGAGCGAATATCGGAATCGCTCGTGACCGGCGCGCCGATATAGTCGGCCTTTTTAAAGACTACATCGCACAGCTGCGCCAGCACCTGCTCAAAGACCTGAGCGGGTTTGGCAGCACGGATCTCAATCATGCGCCCGTTGACCGCGCAACGTGCGTGGAGTACGGCCTCGCTCAAAAGGACATCGGCTTCTTTCTCGTTATAGGCTGCCTCGCGCATCTTGGACTCGACGATCTGGCGCGTACTCGGCTGAAGCTCCTGGAGATTTCGCGTCTTGGCGTACTTGCGGATCTTGGCGGCGTTGACGAGCGTCTCCCAATAATCCGCCTCGTCGCTCAAGGCCACGATGGCTTTGCCCGAAGAAGCCAAGGCCAGCTCGGTATCGTCCGCACGGCCCAGGTCGCTCGCCATAGTCGCCACGCAAAGCTCCATGCCGCCCATGCTGGCACCGTGGATTGAGCCGTCCACATAGCGGTCAAACGGAAAGTCGTTGGCCCCGCGGTTGAGTTTGCGCGCGGTATAGATGCTGTCGAACAGGCGCTTTTTGATAGACTCGATCACCTGCGCGTTATCGATCGGGGTGCGTGCGATCTCCTGCGCTATCTCCTGCTCCTCGTCGGTGAGGAAGCTATACGTATCGCCCTGGCGTGCCACGTAGTTCTCGCGCTCCAAGCGGGCAAGGGACTCCTTGACGCGGTCCTTGAGGGCGCGCTTGTCCACGTCCAGGCTATCGATCATAAGGACGGAGATGTTCTCGACCGTGGCCTTGACGTAGCCGATGTAACGAATCAGGTACAGGAGCTTGAGCACCTGAACGTCGTAGGGTTCAAGGCCCTTTGCGTCCTCGGCCGCGCGGACCGCGCGGTCGACCACCTGGTTGATGCCGTGCTCCAGGTCCTTGGAGATGGTATCGAAGAAGCGCCAGAACGGCACGAGCGCACCGGCCCGGTCATGCTGGATGGCCTGAGCGCTCTCCTGGAACGCGCTCAGCATGGAGCGCTCGCCCGTTGACATGTGCTTGGCCTTGACACCGTGCTTGCGCACCTCGGTCATGACGTCGGGCAGGAGCTTAAACTGGTAGCCCACAAACGGGTAGCTAGCCACAAAATCCTTGGAGTTGGCGTAGCCGGCAAGGTCGGAGCGCGAGCCACCCTCAAAGGTAAAGTTGTTTTTGAGCACGGCGGCGTCTTGCTCGTAGACCTGTGCAAGCATATCGGCCACCGGCGCGGTCTTCTCGAGCACACGGCGCTGGATGACCTCGTCCACGCTGGAGCTGGAGAGCGAAAGGCGGGTATTGAAGCGGCCCTGGATCTTTGAAAAGTCGTTGCCCACGGGCAGGCTCAGGTTGTCGATGGCCTCCTGGCTCGTGACCATCACCCACACGCGGCCACCGCAGGCGGCACCCAGCTCCTCGACGATGGTCTGAAGGCTCAGCATAAGGCTTGGGTCCTTGTCGTTTGTAATAAACTGACCCACCTCATCGACCATAAAGAGCAAACGGAAGTTGCCGCCGTGGGCCGCTGCCTGAGCGTCTACGTAGTCCTTGACCTTTTTGGCAAAAACATCGGGGGCCAAAACCTCGTCCTCAGAACCCTCAAGCCAGTTCCATGCGGCCTTTTCGCTCATGCCGAGCACGCTCTGCAGCACCTCGACCACGTCGTCCTCAAAGTAGCTGTAGGTGTCGCGGGTCTGGAGCCAAGGCTCCCCGTTGACGCGCTCAAAGGCCTCGCGGAACTCCTGGGTCTTGCCCAGGGAATCGATGTAATCCTCGAGCTTTGCAAGCTTGAGGTCCTCGCCGTAGAAGCCGCGTGCCTCGTAGAACATGCGCTCAAAGCCACGAAGCAGCGCCGTTGGAGCCGTATCGCCCTGCTTCCACTGACCCGCCTTGCTATCGATGTTAAAGAGGATAGCCTGCGTGGGCACCGAGCAGGCGCGCTCCATGGCGGCCGCGACCATGGGATCGACGATCTTGCCGTCAAAGTAGCGGATGGCACTCTTACCGCCGATCTGGCGATTCTCGAGCAGGTAGCTCAGCATCTTGAGGAAGTGCGATTTACCGGAACCGAAGAAGCCGCTGATCCACACGCCGATCTTGTCGGTGTGAACATCGATGGCATCGCCGTATGCCTTGAAGAACGTGGCAAAGTGCCCCTGCAGTTCGCGCGTCACCACGTACTCGTCAAGCTCCTGGCGGATGGACTCGTCTTTTGAATCCTGGACCTTGACCACACCGTTGATGGAACGGTTGATGTCTTTTGCAAAGAGGTCGCGAACGATCGTGTTGTCCATGGGTGCTCCTTTGGATTTGGGAACGTTATGGCAAAGGGTTGTTACCGGCGGCAGGCCTTGTCTGCGGGGAGCCGTGCTTACGAGATATCGATGGCGCGGTAGTAGTTATCGGCCGGCAGACGGTTAAAGAGCTGGAAAGAAGAGCCGTTGAAACTGCCCGGATAGGCGGCGACCACAGGCACCTCATCAAAATCCGCAAGCATGCAATGGAGAAGCGTGTGCATGCGAAAGAATGGGAAGACCTCGCCCGCGCCGGTGAGGAGAACGACGTCTCCAGGCGCGTGCGGCTCGGTCTGCTCAAGGATGTACGCGGCGACTTTCTCGGGCGAGGCGAACTTGGCCACGTCCTCGAGCACGCGCTGGGTACCGCGGCGCTCCTCTTGGCGTGGGATGGCCTTAAGGACACGGCGCTTTTCGAGAATTGCCAGCACGGCGTCGTAGAGGTTCACGACCTTGAGCGTGCACGGAAGCTTGTCGGCCTCGGCATCGCGTGAAAGGGCGTCAAATAATGCACGCGCTTCAAACTCCAGCGCGGGGTCATAGCAAAAGGTGTGGAAGCCGATCTCATTGCCTATGCCCTTGTTGGCCAAAAAGTCCTCGCTGCACAGGCACTCGCGCAGAAGCTGCGCACGGCGCTCAAATTCCTGACAGGCGCGCTCGGAGCGGGCATGCGCCGCCACGACGCTCTTGCGGGAATGGATGCCGATATTGGTGGTGAGATCGGTCGCCGGGGTGATAACAGGGTCGACGGCGCTTTTGACGGGAGCCACGCTACATCACCGCCCTGCCGGTAAGGGCCGCGATAAGCGACTGCTCGCCCAGCTGAACCAAGGCTCGCTCGACATCGGAATCGAGGAAGAGTGGTGACAGGCGCTCGGACTCCGGGCCCTGGCCCTCGCCGATAAGGCCGGCATGGCGGAGCGTCTGGCGGAGCGAGCCCTTAATGCGCTTGACCGTGGCCTCAGTCCAGCGGGCCGCGTCCGGATACTCCGTGGTAAAGCGTGTCATAAAGGCGTTGAGGTCAACCGCCGTAAAGGCATAATCGAAGTTTTGTAGGCGCTCCCCTACCTCGACGAGCACGAGCTCGCGCACGATATCGTAGCGGCAGATCATGCTGTAGAAGATGGCCTGGTCCGCCTGCGTGGGGGCGCCGGATGCCATGAGGCTGGTTAGGGATGACGCAGCCTCGACGGCGGTATTGGGGTCGATGCCGCGCGCGGCGCATACGGCGTCCGTGGGCACCATGGCGTCGAGGCGGCGAAGGCACACGGTTGCGCGGTTGGCGACCATGCGCTCCGTGGGATATTGAAAGAGGTTCTCGCTCTTTACGCGTACAATGACCTGCTCGTCGCTTGCGCCCTGCATACGAAGGGCAGCGACGATGCGCATCTCATGCGGGAGGAATTGCTCGCGGGTGAGCACCCCCCCCCCGAACGCTTTTTGTGGTTACATCCACAGTACACGCTCCAAGGGTGTCAAAGGCTGTCACAAGTGCGCCGCAACCCGGCAGGCAGGCGCGGCGCACATGACAATAATCATACCTGTTGGTAAAAAAGTTACCACGCCCAGAGTTTCAAATGTTGAGCAACAAAATTTAATCCGGTTAACGGTCATTTTCGCAGCTTAGAAACTTTAACGAGGTCGCCCCAAATCACACTTACCAGACAACCGCGCTTACGAATGCAGGCACGCACACGCCCAACGCCACCCTCCGCTACACTCAACATAGAGTTCTACATATGATTCTATGTAAGGAGTTTCATATGCCTGTCGTAAAGCCTATTTCTGATCAGACGCGCGCGCTAACTACCATTCAGGAACGCGAAGATCACATTCAACGTGCCATCACGCGTGGCTACGACGACCTCACCAACGGCCGCGTGCGCCCTTGGAAACAGGCAAAGGCAGAGGCAGATCGGATGCGAGCCTCGAGATAAGCCCTCCCCCATGTAACCATCCTGTAAATCATAGCGGCACACTCGAGTTTTACCGTGATGCGGTCGCGCCTGGCGCTCTACTGTGCTAAAGTATCCCGAACGTTCAAACGACTACGAGGGGGAACTAGAAGATGGCACGTGTGCACAACTTCTCAGCTGGCCCGGCCGCGCTGCCCACCAGCGTGCTCGCCGAGATCGCCGACGAGATGATGGACTACCGCGGTTGCGGCATGTCCGTGCTCGAGATGAGCCATCGATCTAGCATGTACCAGCAGATCATCGACGACGCCGAGGCAACCCTGCGTCGCCTGCTGAGCATCCCCGACAACTACCGCGTCCTGTTTTTGCAGGGCGGCGCCACGCTGCAGTTTGCGGGCATCCCCATGAACCTCATGCGCCGCGGCCGCGCCGGCTACGTCGTGACCGGCAACTTTGCCAACAAGGCGTACAAGGAGGCCGCCAAGTACGGCGAGGCCGTGCTGCTCGCGAGCTCCGAGGACACCAACTTCGACCGCATCCCCGCCATGGCCGAAATCAACGCGCGCATTGCCGACGAGGCCGCGGGCGACGGACTCGACTACGTCTACATCTGCCAGAACAACACCATCTTTGGCACCATGTACCACGAGCTGCCCGATTGCGGAGACGTACCGCTGGTCGCCGATGTCTCGAGCTGCTTTCTGTCGCAGCCGCTCGACGTTGAGCGCTACGGGCTCATCTACGCCGGCGCGCAGAAAAACGCCGGCGCCGCGGGCGTGACCGTGGTCATCGTGCGCGACGACCTTATCGCCGAAGGCCCGGCCTATGCGCAGACGCCGCAGTACATGGACCTTAAGACCCAAGCCGCCAAGGGCTCCATGCTCAACACGCCCAACACCTTTGGCATCTACGTGTGCGGCAAGGTGTTCCGTTGGGTTGAGCAGACCGGCGGACTTGCCGCCATGGCCGATCGCAACTGGGCCAAGGCCAACCTGCTCTATAACCTGCTCGAGCACAGCGTGCTGTTCCATGGCACCACACAGGCCGACAGCCGCTCCATCGCCAACGTCACCTTCCGTACCGGCGACGCCGAACTCGACGCGGCCTTTGTTGCGGGCGCGGCAGAGCACCAGATCCAAAACGTCAAGGGCCATCGCCTCGTCGGCGGAATGCGCGCCAGCGTGTACAACGCCGTCACCATGGAGGACGTGCAGGCGCTGGCCACGTACGTGAAGGACTTCGAAGCGCAGCATAGTTTGAGCCCGCGATCTAACTAGCCCGCAACACGCGGGCCGACCAGCCACTTCAAACCACTTGTTATAAACAAATCCGCTAAGGAGTTTTTCATGCGCAAGATTAAAACCATCGACGACATTACCAAGGACGGCAAAGTCGAATTTGGCGAGGGCTACGAGTTTGTGGGCACCGCCGAGGAGGCCGACGCCATTCTGATGCGCTCCACCGACCTGCACGGCTACGAGCTGCCCGAGGGCATTCGCGCCATCGCCCGCTGCGGCGCCGGCGTCAATAACATTCCCGTCGAGGAGTACGCCAAGAAGGGCGTCGTCGTCTTTAACTCCCCCGGTGCCAACAGCAACGCCGTCAAGGAGCTCGTCCTGGGCATGCTGGTGCTTTCGAGCCGCGGCGTCGTGCAGTCGATGAACTGGGTGCGCAACAACGCCGACGACCCCGAGATCCAGGTCGATGCCGAGAAGGCCAAGAAGGCCTTTGTGGGCCGCGAGCTCAAGGGCAAGCGCATCGGCGTCATCGGCCTGGGCAACGTAGGCTCCAAGGTCGCCAACGCCTGTGTCGACCTGGGCATGGACGTTTACGGCTACGATCCGTTCATTTCCGTCGAGCACGCGTGGGTGCTGAGCCGCGAGGTGCAGCGCGTGGGCACGCTCGAGGATCTGTGCCGCGGCTGCGACTACCTCACCGTGCACGTGCCCAGCAAGGCCGATACCATCGGCATGATCAGCACCGAGCAGATCGACCTGCTGGCCCCGGACGCCGTGCTCATCAACTACGCGCGCGAGACCATCATTGACGAGGATGCCGTCGACGCCGCCCTGCGCGCGGGCAAGCTCAGCTGGTTTAGCTGCGACTTTGCCACGCCCAAGACCGTCAAGATGCCCAACACGTTTATCACCACGCATTCGGGCGCCGGCACCGGCGAGGCCGAGGCCAACTGCGCCGACATGGCCATCAGCGAGCTCAAGGATTACCTGGAAAACGGCAACATCGCGCACAGCGTCAACTACCCCGCCTGCAGCATGGGCAAGGCGCGCGCCGCAAGCCGCATTGCCTGCCTGCATGCCAACGTGCCCAACATGATCGGCCAGATCACGGCCATTCTCGCCAAGGACAACGCCAACGTGCAGCGCATGACCAACGAGTCCGCTGGCGAGAACGCCTACACCATGTTCGACACCGATGAGCACCTGGACGGCAGCACGATCGAGGCGCTCAAGCAGATTCCGTCGATGTATCGCGTGCGCGTGATTAAATAGCGCCGGTGCCAAGCCTGCCAGACAGACCACGAAGCCCATTCGCCCCCCCCGTTTTCACGAAACGGGGGGCGATTTTGTTGCTCCGTACGACTTTAAAATGATACCCAGAACAAGTTTTTTCAGATAATCGATAGTGAGGCTCCAGTCGCTAAGCACACCCGCTTTGATAAACAGCTTTATCAGGGACTTTAGTAGGCAAAAATCGGTCTCTATGTGCCGAATGTAAGTTGACTGTCCATTTTCCGAAACAACTTATTCTAGGTAGCATTTTTAAGGCCCTTCCAAGGCAAAATATAAGTCTTTTTGCGACCAAAACTCTAGTCCGCGCGACCATTTTCCGCCCGCGCGGCTACATTCCCGCCCAATCGATAAAAATCTCCTCACGAAGCCGCCGTTCGAGCTCCTGCTGCCGCGGCGTCTTGTCTTTCAGCGGCACATCGAGATAGGACATGATGAGCTCCATCACCACGCGGAAGGCATCGGAATCGGCCAGCTGACCATAGGTCATCAGAACGACGGGATATCCCATGGCTTGCAAAGCCGTCGTTCGATCGGAGTCCGAAATCTTGGATTCTATGGATCCGTGAATGGCTTTACCTTGGCATTCAACCAGACACTCTCGACTGCCGTCCTTATTTGCCAGCAGGATATCGGCATAGCGCCTATCAAGCCCCGAAATCAGACGGGCGCTGCGCGTCAAGCGAATCTCGACGTTATTGGTAAGGCGCAGCCCTTCGCCGCCGCGCAACCTCGTAAGGCCAAACAGCATCGAAGCCTGGACCTCGAGCGGCGATGCCGCCACCCCCGTAATGCATTTCGCGGCACGCGTGAACGATTTAGCGCCGCGGAGCCCCGGGATCTTATCGACGTACTCGGTAAGTTCAGAGAGCTCAATCAAGGGAGGTCGTTTCCACAAGTCTGTTGGATTCCCCGAGGTATCCTTTACGTTTTCCCAGCCCGACCGTGCGTCACCCCACCGGTCCCCATATGCCTGCACAATTGCCGACTTTACCTGAGGCGCAATCTTGCACACGGCAAAGGTGCCGCACATCTCATACATGCACATGATTAAACGCTCGTTTGAGACCGAGGAAGCCAGGGTCAGCAGGGTAAAGAGCGGGGACGCGACATCGAGGCCAAACTCTGTCTGCCGCACGGAGCCAAACGGCCTCTCCCCGTTCCAAACATGCCTGACAATGCGATCGCCCTTACGTCCGCAGCCGCCCTTCGCCAACACGTGTAACGGGGTGCCCAGGAAATGCTTGACGAGCGGGTGCTCACAAAGATGCTCCCTACGCGGATCGTCTACAGAATCGGGCAGGTCCGGCATTATCGCCAAGACCTGTGGAGGTATCCGGTGATACCGAAAGGCAGATATGTCGCACAGCATGTCGTCCATAAAGGCTACGTACCCACCGCGCCGTTTGTAAACCCGCTCGGACGGCAAACGCGCTGACTCGGCCTGCGAACGGTAAATACCGCTGCGTGCGCATCGCGGATCTCTCAGGAGGCTTACAATCGGTTTGGAAAGCAGACTGATTGTGAGGTTGCATATGGTTGATGAGGACTTTGCCTGGCGGCTTGCGCAGGAGCTTGTGCGGATTGATAGCTCAGACCCAGGCGCGTATGAGGATGAAATTGAGCGGTATATCAAAGCGCTGGTTGAGGCTCAGCTGGAGCAGTTGAGCCATCCTGCACTCGATGCCGTGCAGGTCACAGAGCTCGAGGTGCTCCCCGGACGCCGCAACCTTATGATTACCATACCGGGCGTGAGCGACGAGGCGCGACTCGTCTACATCTGCCACATGGATACCGTCACCTTGGGCGACGGCTGGGATGCAGGCATTCCGCCGCTCGGAGCAATCGTGCGCAACGACAAGCTCTATGGCCGGGGCGCCTGCGACATGAAGGGTGGCCTGGCCTGCGCCATTGCCGCACTGGTCCATACGCTCGAGCGCGTGGCGGCGGATGGTGCGCTGCCCCGCCGCGGCTTTTCGCTCATCTGCTCGGTCGACGAGGAAGACTTTATGCGCGGCTCCGAGGCGGCCATTGATGCCGGCTGGGTCGGTTCGCGCGAATGGGTGCTGGATACCGAACCCACCGACGGACAGATTCAGGTGGCGCACAAGGGACGCACGTGGTTCGAGATTGAAATGGCTGGCGTGACGGCGCATGCGAGCCAGCCCTGGAAGGGCGCGGATGCCGTCGCCGCCATGGCAGAGGTCGTCTGCTCGCTTCGTCGCGCGTTTGCGGCGCTGCCCGTACACGATGAGCTGGGGCCATCGACCATCACGTTTGGACAGATAGAGGGCGGCTACCGTCCCTATGTCGTGCCCGATCACGCCAAGGTCTGGGTCGACATGCGCCTGACCCCGCCGACCGATACGGCCGCCGTGACGCGCATGGTAGAGCAGGCCATCGCCGTCGCCGAAGCCGCCGTTCCCGGTTGCCGCGGCAGCTACGTCGTGACGGGCGATCGCCCTGCCATCGAGCGCGACCCGAACTCTCCCCTTCTGGCGGCACTCAAACATGCCGCCGACAGCGTAACGGACGCGGACACGACCGTCGGCTTCTTTACCGGCTACACCGACACTGCCGTCATTGCCGGCAAGACAGGTAACCGAAATTGCATGAGTTACGGCCCAGGCTCGCTCGCGCTCGCACACAAGCCCAACGAATATGTGCCCCACGCCGATATCGTTCGCTGCCAAAACGTGCTCATCGCGCTCGCCGACAACACGCTCTGGGACGCAAGCGGCCAAGTTGGGGCATAATAAGCCGCGAACAAACCGACTCGCGTGTTAGGACCGTCCATGAAAGCACTTCCGTTTCCCTGCATCCGCCCAGCTCAGGATCGCGTGCTCGAAGCGCTGCCGCAGATGAGCGGTATCCTGGGCGGCAACGACGCCCTGCGCGGCGCCATTGCTGACGGCCTAATGCTCAAGGATCCAGGCGCGGCGTATTACGTGTACGAATGCTCGGGCGAGCCGGGCCGCGTGACGGGTGTCGTGGCGATTTGCCCGGTTAACGTGCTGACGGGCAGCGACGTGGCTGTCGCCGAGAACGTCGATGCACTCGCCGCTGCGCACGCGATCGCCGAACTCAAAGTTCAGCCTCGTCCCGTGTCGCTCGCTTACGAGGCGTCGCCCGTCATGGATATCATCCTCGGCGCCGCCAAAGAGGGCGCGTCGCTCTATGCCGTCACCGACCCCGCGGGCATTACGCACCGCGCGTGGGAGGTCAAGCGCGAGGACGCCATCGGGGCCATCCGCGCTATGCTCGACCAAGCACCGAAGCCGGCACTGACCGACGACCCCGCCTATGCCGCCGCTCTGACCGGGGCGTCGCAGCTGCTGGTCGATGAGGCCCGTGCCGCCGGAACGTACACCGGCAAGGAGCCGTTCAACTTTACCGTTGCCGCGTTATTCCCCGCCGCGCAGGTCGCCGGCGGCGCACCGCAGGTCCCGACGGGTTTGCTCACCCACCAGATCGCACGGTTCTAACGCTATCCCCGCTGCGGGCCTGCTGCCGCCACGAGCGGCTCAAGCCCCAGCTCGCGCTCGTAGTCTTCCTGCGTAAAGATCTCAACCAGTTCAAACGTATCCGTCGCATCATCAAACGCAAAGTGCAGCACCGAGCAATTGCCCGGAACGCGGTCGCGCTCGTCTGCCGCCGCGCCCTTCACGTAATCCATAAACTCCTTGATAGCCGAGCCATGGCTTACCGCGAGCACGCACGTATGGTCCGGACGCTGCATAAGTTCGGTCAACGTCGCCACCATGCGCTCGCGCACCTGCATCTGGCCCTCGCCGCCAAACTGGCAATAGAAGTCGCGCCACGGGCGCTCGGGCATAAGCATCACGCGCTCGGCCTCAAAGTCGCCAAAGAACCACTCGCGCAGGCCATCAAGGCGCTCATACGCCAAGCCAGGCCACAAGTTGGCGATAGTCTGCTCGGTGCGGTGAAGTGTGGAGGTGTAGGCATGATCGGGCTCAATGCCGCGCGCACGCAAGAACATGCCAGCACGCGCCGCCTGGTCGCATCCCAGCTGCGTGAGCGGCGAGTCGCTCCAGCCCTGAATAATGCGCTTGAGGTTAAATATCGTCTGGCCATGACGGACCAGATACAGGTCTTTATTCATAAGGGGTCCTTTCGTTTGTTACCAACCCAAGAGCGAAAACGCCCCGTCGCAATAGCCAAAATGAAGCACGGCACCGTTGTCGGGCTGCTCTCCCCCGCCAGTCACGCATCTAAGGAACTCCTGGCAGGCTGAGCCGTGGGAGACCGCCAGCACGCAGTCGTGCCGGGGCCGGACCATGATACGGGACAGCGCCGCGACCATACGCGCACGAAGCTCACTTTCCGACTCGCCACCAAAGGCAACCGGATAATCGCCCCAAGGTTGCGCCGGCATTTCGCGGTTTGATGCGCCCTCCAACGAACCCAAATGCCACTCGCGTAGGTCATCGACCAGCTCTATGGAACAGCCCTCACCAACGATCAGCTCGGCCGTACACCGCGCCCGCCCCAACGGAGACGAATACACATGGTCAAAGGTCATGCCGCGGTCCTCGAACGCCGCACGCGTCGCCAGCGCTTGCTCGCGCCCGCGCGCCGTAAGCGGCGAATCGTGCCAGCCCTGCAAAATGTTCTGCACATTGAGCTCAGTCTGCCCATGACGCACCAAATACAGATCGGCCACACGCCCTCCTCTCGCACCACCACAAAGGGGACAGGCACCTTTGTGGTGGTTTTGCCGCCGGATCGCGCCGCAACGACGCGCAACTACAGCAGCACGTCGGCAAGCGGACGCTTGGGCACGTGATGCACCTGCGCCTCGTCGCGCCAGTAATTGATAGAGCCATCCGGGTTGGAGTCGATCGCGTCGATCACCTGTGTCTCGGCTGGCACGCCAAAAGCCATGATCAGCTTGAGCTCGTATCTGTCGTTATCGAGCCCCATGGCATCGATTGCGTGGGGCGTAAAGGCCTTGAACATGCAGGCCGCCACCTCGGGCGTGGCGCTGCGAGCGGTAAGCATCATCGTCTGGGCGGCAATGCCGGTGTCGACCTCGGTGATGGGCGCGGCGGGCTTACCCGGAACAGCGCGCTCGGCAAGAATCGCGATGTAGCCGGTCGGGCGCTCGCCCTCATCGGGACCCGGCCAATCCTTGAGCGCACCGGCCCACGCGAGCTCGTCAAACACGCGCGCGCAGTCCTCTGCACCGCTCACCACATGAAAGCGCAGGCGCTGAGCGTTGGCGCCGCAAGGGGCCAGGTGCGCCAGCTCCGCCAGCTCGAGCAAAAACTCGCGCGGTACGCGCATGGACTCGTCAAATCGGCGGCACGTGCGGGCGCGGCGGACCAGCGCGTCAAACGTGTCCAGGCCAAGCTTTTCACAACCCTGCTTTGCCATCGACTCGGCGCTTACCTGCGCCGCGGGAACTGCTTCGTTCATAAGACCCCCAATAAAAGCCAATTGTTCTTAAGAAAATCTAACCTAAAACGTAGGCAATTACACACAGCGGCGCAATGTTCCACATCTGTTGGATATTCCACATCCAAACGGGAACAAAGATAACAATTCGGGAAGGTAAGGCTCCCATTCGCCCTTCCCGCCCCACGCGACGGCGCCCTTGGGCGATACTGGTTGCAAGAGCTACGGCTTACGCCGCACGGAAAGGAGACATCATGGGCATCTTTAAGAACGATGACAAGCAATCGAGCGCCTTTGGATTTGACGAGAAAAGCATGGCAGGCAAGGCCGTCAAGACCGTGCGCTGGATTTACGCCATCACGGGCGTCTTGGCGCTCGTCGCCGGCATCGCACTGCTATTTGCGCCCGCCAAGTCCCTCGTCTTCCTGACGACCGTCTTGGGCATCTACTTTGTGATCACGGCCGCGATCAGGCTGTTTACCGCTGTTTTCGAGCCGCTGCTGCCCACCGGCTGGCGCGTTACGAGCATCATCTCCAACCTGCTCATCATTCTGGGCGGCGTCATAATCCTGCGCAACCAGGCCTTCTCGACCGCGACGCTCACCACGCTCGTGGTGGTCGTCGCCGGCTTTGGCTGGATCGTCGAGGGCGTCATGTCGATTCTGGAATCCGAGCTTTCCGCCAACCGCGCCCTCGCCATCCTGAGCGGCGCACTCTCCATCATCGCGGGCATGTTCGTGTTTATCTATCCGCTGTGGTCGGCCAAGATGCTCGTCATCTTTAGCGGTGCCGCGCTGCTGGTGTTTGGCGTGACGCTCATTGTTCGCGCCATTCAGTTTGGCAAACTGGTGCGCTAGATGCCAAAGACGCTTTTTATTGATGCCGACGCCTGCCCGGTCACGCGCGAGTCGATCGACTGCGCGCGGAGGGCGGGCGTCGCCGTCGTTATCGCCGGCAACAGCACGCAGAACCTGGAACGCCACATTCGCCGCGACGATCCGCGCGACCCCGAGCATGCGCGTCGGGGCTTTTGGGTCACGACACTCGATGTGAGTGTGGGAGCCGATAGCGCCGACTTTGCCATTATCGAGCGCCTGCAGGCTGGCGACGTGGTCGTGACGCAGGACATAGGCCTAGCGAGCATGGTGCTCGGACGCGATGCCGCCGCCATCGGCGTGCGCGGGCGCGTCTACGATAAGGCGACCATCGACATGCAACTGTTTATTCGCCACGAGGAAAAGAAGGTGCGCCGCGCCGGGGGACGCACCCGCGGTCCGGCAGCCTTCACCAGCGAGGACCGAGCCCGCTTTAAACGCAACCTCACCGAGCTGTTACGCTAAACAAGGTAGATTTTTGGGCTTAGAGACCAAAGGTGGAGAGAACGAGTCCCCAACCGGCGCCGATGACGTACATCATGACCAGGAACACGGCGTTTTCGCGAGCGCTGCGGTTGGTGCGGAACAGCACCAGGTAGCCCACGCCGGCAGAAATGAGCGTGCCGGCGAGCATCGGTGCCAGTTGCAGCGCACCTTCGAGGTACAACTGCGTAATAACGACGCTGGCAGAGCAGTTGGGGATCAAACCGACAAGCGCCGAGCCCAGGACGGCGAGCGTCTCGTTGCCGCGCAGGAACTGCTCGATTGCGGACTCGCCAAAGGTCTCAAGGACGGCGACCAGAATCAACGTCACCAGGAAAATGAATACTGATACCTGCACGGTATGCGAGATGGCGCTGCGGATGATTGCCAGGATGGGCGCGCCCTCGTGGGAGTGGGAGTGATCGTGGCCATGATGGTGTTCATGCTCGCCCTCATGACCGTGATCGTGGCCGTGTCCGTGGTGGGGTTCGTCCTCGTCTTCATCGCAGCCGCAATGGTCGCGCTCACACAGCTCGTGGATGTGATCGGCGCTCACGCCCGCCTCGGCCACCTCATCAATGATGTCGCCACCGCTGTGGTCATCGTGCGCGCAGTTCACGTGCGCCGGATTGACCGCGGTCCCCAGCACGGTGCGACGAATCGCCATATGCGCGCGGACGTTGCGGCGCAACCCGCGAACGGCGGCGTCCACGATAAAGCCCGTGACCAGCGCGATCAGCGCCTTCGAAGCCAAAAGCATCGCCATGGTCTGCACGGGAACCTGCTCGGCAAGCAACAGCGGCAGCATCTCATCTGAAGTCGAGAGGAAAACCGCAACCAGCGTGCCCAGCGTCACGACGCGGCCGGCGTACAGCGTCGCCGCCATGGCCGAAAACCCGCACTGTGGCACCATGCCCAGCAACGAGCCCACCACGGGGCCGGCGGCGCCCGCGCGTTTGATAGCACCGTTGACGCGGTCGCCCGCAACGTGCTCAAGTGTCTCGAGGGCAAGATACGTCACCAACAAAAACGGCACCAGGGACAGCGTGTCCTTGCCGGCGTCGAGCAGAATATCAATCAGTAAATCCATGACGGATGGAACCTTTCGTGTCTTTCGGCAACATTGTAAAAGTCCTAGCGGTCAACTAGGGTATTGTAGTTGTCCCGGGCGCGGTGCCAATAGTTGCCCATGGTAAACTATCATCTCGCCACAACTCAGTAACCACGAGCCGCGCGACGCGGCCCGTCCAAGGAGCAGCATATGAATGTTTCGCAAGCACTCGAATACGAGCGCCAGCCGTTTATCCCCATGTTTATCTACGGCGACCATGGCGCCATGGAGTCCGAGCGCCAGAAGGGCGAGGAGGCCCTCAAGGTGCTCGAGACCGAGTACTTTACCGCCGAGGGCGACCCAGGCTTCGACTTTGCCACCGTGCGCGACCTGGCCGACCGCAACCGCGACCTGTGCGACCAGATTGGCGAGGCGCGCCTGCGCAACGTGACGCCCGCGACGCTCTCGCGCGGCCTGTCCGACGCCGACACCTGCGCGGCCATCGGTAAGATGCAAAAGCGCACCGCCGCGTCCGTTATGCGCGAGATCCGCGGTGACCGCGACGCACTCGGCGTGGCCTATGCCCGCAAGCCCATCCAAGGCACGGTGTTGGGCATCGACATCGAGACCACCGGTCGCGCGCCCGAGCGCGGCTACATCATCAACGTGGGCTGGGAGATCATGGATCTCACCAGCGACGCCGTGCCGCATGACGCCGAGGCACACTACTGCGGCCTGCCCGACATCTACCGCGGCGAGGATGTGCCGCTATCGAACATCCATCACATTACCTGGGACGACATCGACGGCAAAAAGCCGTTCCGCGAGAACAAGGAGCTGCAGAAGCAGCTGCTCAAGCTCATGAAGAAGTACCCGTACATGGCACACAATGCCGCCTTCGAGGACAGCTGGTTCAAAATTCATCTGGACGGTTACGCCGAGGCACGCCGCGCAGGCAAGATCATCGTCATCGACTCGCGCCAGATCTGCCGCAGCCTGGACGCCGACGTGCGCTCACTCCCCCGCGAGTCCGCGCCCGCTGCGCTCGAGAACTGGGCGCGCCGCCGTGGCACCCTCGCCGCCGACGCCAACGAGCAGCACCTGGGCCTGGACGACACCGACCTCATGCTCCGTACCGTCCAGGCCGAGTTCAACCTCAAGAACCTGTTTGCGAAATAACCGATCCATCTGCGAGAGCGCCTGCCAGGCACAGCGCAATCCGTCTGGGCGCACCGGCACGCAATAAACTAGGGCGCAGCCTTATGGCTGCGCCCTAGTTTTCATCAAAACGAGCGAATACGCATGCTTCGCACAGTCGAGTGGTTGGTCCATCTACATTTTTCGAGTTGTTCGGCCAGCTGACCCACCAGTCAAGGCCCCTTGAACCGCAATCGAGCGCTGTAGTCGCCTTACTTTCGCAACAAAGCCCCATTAATCTACCTGAATCAATTCGAATAGGACGTTACGATCGCACCATTCGCATAGGATAAGGCCGAATAACTCAAATTATGTTGGTTAGGCATCTGGGCGGTCGGCAAAAACGCCTAGAAGCTACGAATTCCCAACTAAAGTTCACCAAAAAGGGCGCAGCCGGCAGAAACCTCCCCGGCCGAAGCCGCCCCCTCGATATGACAGCTCAAAACCCACCGTTCGCAGAAGATAAGCCGCGCCCCAATACCGTTGCCCGAAGTTTCGGGCGAACGCGGCGTCCGCTATGCCATCATGCGCGTATGGGAATCGTTCTGTCACATACCACGGCACGCGCTGTATACCAAACAGCCAACTCGCTCGCAAGCTACGCGACCGATCCCATACCTATGGAAAAGATCAGGGTGTCTGCGCCGACCACGTCCGACCTGGAAGCGGCACGAGCATGGCTCAACAGAAAGAATGTCGATTCTGAAAGCATCCATGTGCTGACGTTTTCCAATAATGCCAAAAGGCACCGCAAGGGCTGCATCTGCCACTGCACGCGCTATATGTTTGATGCAGAAAGCTACCTAGAACTCGAACCGAACGTCTACATCGTCGATATCAAGCTGTGCGCGTTAGAAGCAACAGCCGACCTCAACCTTTCGGAACTCGTTGAGTATTACTTTGAAATCTGCGGCTCCTACGCGCTTGAAACGTCCGACGAAACTCAATATCGCGAGCGCCCAGCCCTAACCAGCGTTGAAGAGCTCAGAGCCTTCTTTTCAGAGGCATCGGGGTATCGTGGATCCAATAAAGCCCTTAAGGCACTTTCTTATGTACGCGAAGGCTGTCGCTCCCCACTCGAAACGGCGTTTGTCATGATGCTGACAATGCCCAAGTCAATGGGTGGCTTAGCCATACGCGCGCTCAAAACGGATTATCCGATCCCAGTCCCCAAGAGATACGCCACCCTAACGCGACGGACGGTTTTCTACCTCGACGCGCTGCTCGAAAATTCGATGACCGATATCGAATACAACGGCTTTTACCACGACGAGCCCGAGCAGCAATCAATTGACGAGGAGCGCCGAAACACGCTGCGAAACATGGGATATGCCGTTGTCACAGTTAGTCGTCATTCGTTTTTCAAGCAGTCTGCTTTTAGACGGGTCATGGAAGCGATTCGCATTCGCGAGAAGATCTGGCCCGGTCGACTCCCGGATAACTTCGCCATCCTGCAAGAAACTCTTCGTCAATTTGTATTGCGGCGCTACTTCGAATACGGTCGCCGCGTCCTGGAGACACTCAAAGAAGAAGAGGCCGCCAAGCGCGAAATTGCAAGCCAATATCCGCAAGCTGACGACCCGAGCATCAACGATGTGCCCGAACCCGACGACATGCAACACGTTGGGGCCCTTGCTGAAGAAATCAATGGGGCATGGGAATGCGACATGTCTGCAAAAATTGATGAAAACCGCACGGAAGACGACGCAATTATTGATTTAATTGAGAATTCGCTCTTCTAAAGGCGGTCTCTGCAGATGTCCACCTACATTTTTCGACTTATTCGGCCACCGATGTGCCTGATTGGCTACGGCAATGCTCAATATACCCTTAGATAAAACTGATTCTGCAGGAACTCCCGTAGAGAAAGAACTGATTCTCACGATATTTAACAAGATTAAGTACAAATATGAACAGTTCTACTGCTTCTCGAGACGGCTTTCTTAGCATGCTGGCCGAACATCTCGAAATATGTTGGCGAGCATTGCGTCGATGCATCTCAACCCACAGATAATCGCAGAGGCGGCAAGCAGTCATCGAAATTATCGCCTATTGTATTGACATATGAACATGCGCTCATATACTCGGAAGTAAGTTATATGAGCGCATGTTCATATGAAAGGATATTGCAATGAGCATCCGCGTTGATGAAACGAAACCCGACATCGAGGCCACCGAACCCGCGATCCCCACCACCTGCTCGCCCGAGGATCTTCCCGACGAGGAACTTCTCTACGACCTCGCCGACCTGTTCAAGGTCTTCAGCGACACCACGCGCATCAAGATTCTCTATGCCCTCATGGGCCGCGAGCTCTGCGTGGCCGACATCGCCGAGGCGACCGCAACCTCGCAGTCGGCAGTATCGCACCAGCTGCGCACGCTTAAGCAGTCGCACCTGGTCAAGTTCCGCCGCGACGGCCGCAACATCCTCTACTCGCTTGCCGATGATCACGTCTACACCATGCTCAACCAGGGCATGAGCCATATCTGCGAATAGTAACCAACCACGGCACCAGCGCGGCCTGCACCCAAGCCGCAAAACAAGGAAAGGAACCCACCATGAAAAAGCAGTTTAAACTCGACGAGATCGACTGCGCCAACTGCGCGCGCGAGCTTCAGGACGAGCTGGCCAAGCTCGAGGGCGTCAAATCCGTATCGGTCAACTTTATGACACAGAAGCTGACGCTCGAAGCTGATGACGCCGAGTTCGACGAGGTGCTCAACCGCGTTGTAGAGTTCACCGCCGACGCCGAGCCGGACTGCGAGATCATTCTCTAGCCCAGGTTTACGCCAACCTGCAAGGCCGCGCTTGCTGCGGCCTTTGCTCGCGAAATTATATGAGCGCGTGTTCATACATTCAAATGGGAGGATACGAGTCATGGCCACCACCGACCCCAAAAAGAAAAAGAAAAAGCGCAAGGAAAAAGAGTCGCTCGAGCATAAGCGCAACCGCATCCTGGTAGCGCTGAGCATTTTTGCCGTGGTGTACGCCCTCGATGAGCTCGGCACCCTCACCGCCGCATTCGGCACCCCGGGCGACATCTACGCCAGCTTTGTGCTGTTCCTCGTGCCGTTTTTGATTGCCGGCTACGACGTACTGCAAAAGGCTTTCAATAACATCCGCCGCGGCAAGGCCTTCGACGAGAGCTTCCTCATGGCCGTCGCGACTATCGGCGCGTTTGCCATGGTGCTCTTCCCCGACACCGACCCGCACATGGCCGAAGGCGCCGCCGTCATGCTGTTCTACCAGGTCGGCGAGTTGTTCCAGGCATACGCCGTGGGCAAGAGCCGCAAGTCGATCAGCGCCATGATGGACATCGCACCCGGCTACGCTAACGTCGAGCAAGCCGACGGCACACTCGAACAGGTCTTTCCCGATGACATCGCCGTCGGCACCGTGATCGTGGTCAAGCCCGGCGAGCGCGTGCCTATCGACGGCGTCATCGTCGAGGGCGAAACCCAACTCGACACTGCCGCGCTCACGGGCGAGTCAGCCCCCCGCCCCGCTAAGTCCGGCGACGACATCATCAGCGGCTGCATCAACATGACGGGCCTCATCTACGTGCGCACCACCAAGCCCTTTGGCGAGTCCACCGTCGCGCGCGTCCTGGAGCTCGTGGAGAATGCCAGCGAAAAGAAGG
Source organism: uncultured Collinsella sp. (assembly GCA_934630735.1). Lineage (GTDB taxonomy): Bacteria > Actinomycetota > Coriobacteriia > Coriobacteriales > Coriobacteriaceae > Collinsella. The sequence goes on from CAKTWK010000019.1 coordinate 38,407, forward strand.
CGCGCACCGAGAACTTCATCACGCGCTTTGCCCGCGTCTACACCCCCGCCGTCACCGGCGCGGCAACGGTGCTCGCACTCGGCGGCGGCCTGGTGACTGGCGCTTGGTCCGATTGGATCCTGCGCGGCCTGACCTTCCTGGTCGTCAGCTGCCCGTGCGCGCTCGTGATCAGCGTGCCGCTGAGCTTCTTTGGCGGCATCGGCGGTGCCTCCAAGCTGGGCGTTCTCATCAAGGGCTCCAACTACCTCGAGGCGCTCGCCGACGTGGACACCGTCGTCTTCGACAAAACCGGCACGCTCACCAACGGAACGTTCTCGGTCGTCGCGGTGCACCCCGAGGCAGGCTATACCGAGCAATCGTTGCTTGAAGTCGCAGCCCTCGCCGAGTCATTCTCCGACCATCCCATCGCGCAGTCGGTACGCACCGCCTTCCAAGGCGAACTCGATCCCAAGCGCGTGACGGATTCCACTAATGACGCGGGCCACGGCGTGACGGCGACCATCGACGGCAAGCACGTCGTCGTCGGCAACGCCAAGATGCTCGCCACGGCCGGCATTGAAGCACCGGACTGTGAGGTTGTCGGCACAATCCTCCACGTGCTTGTTGACGGCGTGTACGCCGGCCACATCGTGATTGCAGACACCGTTAAGACCGATGCCGAGCAGACGATCCGCGACCTGCACGCCGCCGGCATCAAGCGCACCGTTATGCTCACGGGCGACCGCGAGGAAGTGGCCGCTGCGGTGGCCAAGCAGCTCGGCCTCGACGAGTTCCATGCGCAACTGCTGCCGGGTGACAAGGTCGAGCGTGTTGAAGCGCTGCTCGCGGCCGAAAGCGGCAAGGGCAAGCTCGCCTTTGTCGGCGACGGCATAAACGATGCGCCCGTGCTCACCCGTGCCGATGTGGGCATTGCCATGGGCGCCATGGGATCCGACGCCGCGATTGAGGCCGCCGACGTGGTGCTCATGGACGACAAACCGTCCAATATTTCCCGCGCGATCCGCGTGGCGCGCAAGACCATGTCGATTGTTTGGCAGAACATCATCTTTGCGCTGGGTATTAAGCTGCTGATTTTGGTGCTTGCGGCGCTGGGCATCGCCAATATGTGGCTTGCCGTCTTTGGCGACGTGGGCGTGGCGATCATCGCCATCCTGAACGCCATGCGCGCGATGGGTGTCAAGAACCTGTAGCGCTCGTGGTTCCTCCGGC
>CAKTWK010000020.1 GCA_934630735.1 uncultured Collinsella sp.
CGCCCTTCGGTCACAATGGAAAGCGTGTCAATTAGAAAGGTGTTTGCAGATGCAGTTCGATCAGGTGACGGTTATCGGTGGCGGTCTGGCGGGTTCGGAATGTGCGATCCAGCTGGCAGATCGCGGGTTTGCCGTAAGGCTGTGCGAGATGCGCCCCCAGGTGAGCTCTCCGGCCCACCATACCGATCACTTGGCCGAGCTCGTCTGCTCAAATTCGTTTAAGTCAACCCGTCCGGATTCCGCTGCTGGCCTGCTAAAGGCCGAGCTCGAGCGTATGGGTTCGGTGCTGCTCGATTGTGCCCATCGTGCGGCCGTTCCCGCGGGCGGTGCCCTGGCGGTCGACCGCGTCAAGTTTTCCGAGCTTGTCGAGGCCGAGGTTGCCGCTCGACCCAGTATTGAGGTCGTGCACGGCGAGGTCACGCAGATTCCCGAGGGCCACGTGGTCATTGCCGCGGGCCCGCTGTGTTCGCCGGCATTGAGTGAAGAGGTCATGAAGCTCGTCGGTGGCGACGCCTTGGCGTTCTTTGACGCTGCCGCGCCAATCGTCGATGCCTCCACGCTCGATATGGACGTACTGTTCTCGCAGTCGCGCTACGAGGAGCAGGGGAGCGGCGACTATCTCAACGCTCCGCTCAATAAGGAGGAGTACGAGGCCTTTATCGAGGCGCTCACCACCGCCGACCGCGTTGTGCTCAAGGACTTTGAGGGTGGCGACCTCTTCCAGGCCTGTCAGCCCGCCGAGGAGGTCGCCCGTACCGGCAAGGATGCTATCCGCTTTGGCGCTATGAAGCCCGTCGGCCTTACCGACCCGCGAACCGGACGTCGTCCCTGGGCGGCGATTCAGCTGCGTGCCGAGAATAAGGAAAAGAGCGCCTATAACCTGGTGGGTTTCCAGACAAATCTGACTTTTGGCGAGCAAAAGCGTGTCTTCCATATGGTTCCCGGTTTGGAGAATGCCGAGTTCTTCCGCTATGGCGTCATGCACCGCAATACCTTTGTCGATGCGCCGCATGTTCTTGACGGCACCTTTGCCGTGCCTGGCACGGGCGTGCGCCTCGCCGGTCAGATCACCGGCACCGAGGGGTACATGGAAGCGGTGGCTACCGGTCTGCTTGCTGCGCTTAACACCTATGCCGAGGCTATCGGTGCGGCTTCTGTGGAGCTTCCTCGCGTGGGCGCCCTGGGTGCGCTCGTGGGCTATGCGACCGATCCGGCAACCGTGGGCTACCAGCCCATGCATGTCAATTTTGGCCTGGTGCCGCCGCTCGAGGACGGCAAGCGCCGCAGTAAACGCGACCGCTACCAGGCTTATGCGGATCGTGCCCTCGAGGCCCTCGATGCCTACTTGGCCACGCGTTCCGACTTGTTTGGAGGCGACCGGTCATAGCCTTTGACCTGTACGATACCGTCGACTCGTTTATCGCCTACATAGCACGCGTCGAGGGGCTCTCTCCTAATACGGTGACTGCCTATGGATCGCGGTTGGAGCGCTTTGCTGCCTGGTGCGAGCGTGCGGGTGTCGATGCGCGTATGGCCGACGTGCGTACCGTCCGCGCGTATTTGGCCGAGCTTTCGCGCGAGCAGGTGGCGCCTCGAACCATTGCGGCACATTTGTCGGCTATTCGGTCGCTCTATCGTTGGATGGCTGCCGAGGGAATCGTGGAGGGCGATGCGGTCTCGGCGATTTCTTCGCCCAAGCTGCCGCGCGACCTGCCCGGCGTGCTGACGACCCAGCAGGTCGAGGCGCTGCTTCAAGCCCCCGACACCGCAACACCCGCCGGATTGCGCGATGCGGCGATGCTCGAGCTGCTCTATGCCTCGGGCGCGCGCATCTCAGAGCTTGCGGCACTCAATGTGGAATCCATCTCATGGTCCGAGCGCACGCTGCGGCTATGGGGCAAGGGGAGCAAGGAACGTATTGTTCCTCTGTATCGTCGCGCACTCGAGGCGACGCGCACCTATGTCGAGGAGGGGAGACCGGCGCTGCTCGCGCAGGCAAAGCGTCGCGTTGCCGCAAACGGTCCCCATCCGCTGTTTATTTCTGCGCGCGGCAATCGCATGAGTGCCGCTATGCTCAGACGACGGTTCCATATGCTGGCGACGCTCGCCGGCATTCCGGCCGACATTGCCCCGCATGCGATGCGCCACACCTTTGCGACCGATCTGCTCGAGGGTGGCGCGGATCTGCGCTCGGTTCAAGAGCTGCTGGGCCACGCGAGCCTGTCCACGACGCAGATCTACACGCATCTTACGCCCGATCGGCTTAAGCGAGCCGTTGCTCAAGCCCATCCCCGGGGCGAATAGTCTTTCGCGGCCGGTACGTCGACACACGCTCAGGTGTGTGGTTTTGATTGCGGGTTGGCAGGAAGAGGTAATCCTGCTATCATTCATCGGGTTGCTTCACGGCAACAGGTTTTTATCACGCACGCGCGGCTACTTCATACCGTGGTGCCCGGGCTTTGGTAGCACATGTCCGGGTTGGTTTTGGAGGATGACCCCGCGCGGAGGCAAACCACAGGAGGTTTAACATGGCTACCAAGATTAATATCCGCACCCTGCTCGAGGCCGGCTGCCACTTCGGTCACCAGACCCGTCGCTGGAACCCCAAGATGAAGCCGTTCATCTTCGGTGAGCGCAACGGCATCTACATCCTCGACCTCAAGCAGACCATCCTCGACGCCGACCAGGCCTACACCTTCGTCAAGAACGTCGCCAAGGGCGGCAACGTGCTGTTCGTCGGCACCAAGAAGCAGGCTCAGGAGGCCGTCAAGAACGCCGCTGAGCGCGCCAACATGCCTTATATCAACCAGCGTTGGCTCGGCGGCATGCTGACCAACTTCGTCACCATCCGCTCCCGCATCAACCGCATGGAGGAGCTCGAGGCTATGGTCGAGGACGGCCGCATGGCAGTTCTCCCCAAGAAGGAGCAGGCTGTGCTCGGCAAGGAGCTCACCAAGCTCCAGACCAACCTCGGTGGCGCCCGCGACATGAAGGGTCTGCCCCAGGCTCTCTTCGTTATCGACACCAAGCGCGAGGAGAACGCCATCAAGGAGGCCCAGCGCCTGAACATCCCCGTCGTCGCTCTGATCGACACCAACTCCGATCCCGATGAGGTCGAGTACGGCATCCCCTGCAACGATGACGCTATCTCCGCTGTCACCCTTATGTGCGAGCTCATGGCTGACGCCTGCCTCGCTGGCTCCGGCAAGGAGCAGGTCTCCGAGGCCGAGATGGCCGCTGAGCCCAAGGCCGAGTAAATCAGTCTTAGTTAATTCTTTTTCATCTCTTTGAAAGGAACCACAATGGCCCAGATTACCGCCGCTATGGTCAAGCAGCTCCGCGAGATGACCGACTCCCCGATGATGGAGTGCAAGAAGGCTCTCGTCGAGGCTGACGGCGACATGGACGCCGCTGTCGACGTTCTGCGCAAGAACGGCCTCGCCAAGGCTGCCAAGAAGGCTGGCCGTGAGACCAACGAGGGCGCTGTCGCTGCGTTCGTCTCTGAGGACGGCAAGACCGGCGCTCTGCTCGAGCTCTCCTGCGAGACCGACTTCGTCGGCTCCAACGCCAAGTTCACCGGCTTTGCTTCCAAGGTCGCTGAGGTTGTCGCTACCACCGAGCCTGCTGACGTCGACGCTCTGCTCGAGAAGCCGATGGGCGAGGAGACCGTTTCCTCCGAGCTCACCGAGATGATTCACATCATGGGCGAGAACATGAAGATCTCCCGCTTCGCCGCCCGCAAGGCCGAGAACGGCGCTCTCGCTTCTTACATCCACATGGGTGGTAAGATCGGCGTCCTCGTCGAGTTTGCTTTCGAGAAGGCCGAGACCGCTCAGGCTGAGTCCTTCAAGACCTTTGCTCACGACGTTGCCCTTCAGGTTGCCGCCGTCGCCCCGATCTGCGCTACCCGCGATCAGGTTCCGGCCGAGACCGTCGAGCACGAGAAGCAGATCTATATGGCTCAGGCTGCCGAGTCCGGTAAGCCCGAGGCCATCCAGGAGAAGATGGCTGTTGGCCGTCTGGAGAAGTTCTACAAGCAGTCCGTGCTCACCGAGCAGGAGTTCATCAAGGACAGCTCCCTCACCATCAAGAAGTACGCTGAGCAGGTCTCCAAGGAGCTCGGCGACACCATTACCGTCGTTGCCTTTGACCGTCTGGTCCGTGGCGAGTAAATAAGCTCTTGTAGCTGGTAATGAGCAGGCTGTGGGTTTTACTCACAGCCTGCTTTTTCATGGCTCCCCGTTAAGCCTTTGATATTATGTTGTGAGTCTAATTAAAGGAGGATCGCTTTGTCCGACATCCGATATAAACGCGTGCTTCTGAAGCTCTCCGGCGAAGCGCTGATGGGCGATGGCAACTACGGCATCGACCCCAAGGTTACCGATCATCTTGCCAAGCAGGTCAAGGAGCTGCTCGCCGTTGGCCATGAGGTCGGCGTCGTTGTCGGCGGCGGCAACATTTTCCGCGGCATGGCCGGCGCCGCCGGTGGTATGGAGCGCGCCCAGGCCGATTACATGGGCATGCTCGCTACCGTTATGAACGCGCTTGCCCTGCAGGATGCCTTCGAGCACAACGATGTTCCCTGCCGTGTGATGAGCGCTATCCAGATGAACGAGATCTGCGAGCCCTATATTCGCCGCCGCGCCATCAACCACCTGTCCAAGGGCAACGTCGTAATCTTTGCCGCCGGATCGGGCAACCCGTACTTTACGACTGATACCGCCGCGGCCCTTCGCGCCTGCGAGATTGGCGCCGAGATTCTGATTAAAGCCACCAAGGTTGACGGCATCTACGACAAGGATCCCGTCAAGTGCGCCGATGCCGTCCGTTTTGACAAGATTACCTATCACGAGGTTCTCGTCCGCGGCCTGCAGGTTATGGATTCCACGGCTACGGCTCTTTGCCAGGACAACCGTATGCCCATTTTGGTCCTCAACATCGATGGCGAGGACACCGTCAAGCGCGCGCTCGCGGGTGAGCCCGTCGGCACGCTCGTCTATCAGGAGGATTAAGCATGGCAGAGAACATCACCGCCCACATGGACAAGTCACTCGAGTCCCTCAAGCACAACTTCTCCAAGGTCCGCACTGGCCGCGCTAACGCCAACATCCTGTCCGACATCACCGTCGACTACTACGGTGTTCCTACGCCCGTCACGCAGGTTGCCGCCGTTAAGACCCCCGAGGCCCACATGCTGCTTATCGAGCCGTGGGACAAGGCGCTCATCAATGCCATCGTTAAGGCCATCAGTACCTCCGACCTAGGCATTACCCCCAACTCCGATGGTACCGTCGTACGTCTGCCGTTCCCGGCTCCCACCGAGGAGCGTCGTCGCGAGCTCGTTAAGGAGTGCCGCGAGTACGCCGAGCAGGCCAAGGTCTCCATCCGCAACATCCGCCGCGACTTTAACAACAAGCTCGAGCGCGATGAGGAGCTCACCGAGGACGATGTCCGTCGCGAGCAGGCCAAGGTCCAGAAGCATACCGATGAGTATGTTGCCAAGGTCGAGGAGCTTCTGAAGGAAAAAGAAGCCGAGGTCATGGAGATCTAAGGTGCAATACGACGAGCATAAACTGGTCGAGTACTTTGCCGACGCCCCTGCGGGCGTCGGTTTTTCCGACCTTGACCTCAATAACATTCCGCACCATATTTCGTGCATCATGGACGGCAACGGCCGTTGGGCCACGGCACGCGGTCTTGCCCGCACCGAAGGCCACAAGGCTGGCATCGTCTCGCTGCGAGAGATCATTACCGCCTGCGTGCGCCTGGGCGTCGACGTGCTTTCGGCCTATGCGTTTTCGACCGAAAACTGGAATCGCCCGCAGCACGAAGTCAACGTTCTGATGCACCTGTTTGCCAAAACGTTTATCGATGAGCTGCCGCTGCTTAAGCGCGAGAACGTTCGCGTTGTCTTTTTGGGCGATATTTCCGCGCTGCCCAAGAAGACCCGCGATGTCTTTGAGCGTGGCCTTGCCGAGTGCGCCGATCATACCGGTATGACGCTGGCGCTGGCCGTTAACTACGGTGCCCGCGCCGAGATCACCCGTGCTGTCCGCCAGATCGCACTTGATGCGGCTGCTGGAAATATCGATCCCGCCGCTATCGACGATGATATGGTTGCTTCGCACCTGTACACCGCCGGTCTTCCCGATCCGGAGCTCGTGATTCGCACTTCTGGCGAGCTTCGCCTTTCGAACTACCTGCTGTGGCAGGTTGCCTATTCCGAGTTCTATGTCACCGATACCTATTGGCCCGACTTTGATCGTTGGGGCCTTGTCGACGCCATTTTGGCCTACCAGGGTCGCGACCGTAGGTTTGGTGGACTGAGTAAGACCGAGGAGGCTTAATCGTGTCCGAACGTCCCAAGGCATCCGCTCCCAAGCCGCCTACTTCCGCGACGACCGCGCGTAAGGCTGCCACTGCAGGAGCGCCTGCAGCGAAGGGCGGCTCCGGTTCGTGGCTGGCGGGCTTTATCACCCGTGCCGCCGCCGGTATCGTCTATGCCGTTGTCTTTATCCTGTGCCTGGTTTTGGGTATTGTGCCCACGGCCATCTTCGTGTCCGTCATGAGCGGTCTGTGCTGCTATGAGTTCTTCCGCATGACGAGGCTCGATGGCAAGGTTGCCAACGAGCGCCTTGGAATCGCTGCCGCCGTGCTCTTTCCGCTCTCGGCACTGGGCGATTCGCTGCTGTTGAACGCCCTGCTGTTCGCTTTGATGCTTGCGGTTGGTATCTGGTATGTCTGGTCTCCGCGCACTCGCATCTCCGACGTTGCCGTGACGCTCATGGGCCCAATCTACACTGGTTTTATGCTGTCGGCTATCGTGCTGCTGCGCGATGCCGTGCCCGGTTTTGCCGGCGCCCTGCTTTCGGTGGGCGTTTGCGCATCCCTTTGGGTCTCCGACTCGTTTGCCTACATCGTGGGCAGCCGCATCGGTAAACATAAGATGGTTCCCAAGATCTCTCCCAAAAAGAGCTGGGAAGGCTTTGTGGGCGGCATTTTGGGCTCTGTCTTGATCTGGCTCATCCTGTGGGCGACGCACTTCTACAAGCTGAGCCTGCCCTATGCACTGCTGTGCGGCGTGGTCGTCTCCATCCTGGGCGTTATCGGCGACCTCATCGAGTCGCGCATCAAGCGCGGTGTGGGCGTTAAAGATTCCGGCAATCTCATCCCGGGCCACGGCGGCATGCTCGACCGCAGCGATTCGCTCATCTTTGGCTGCATTACCGCACAGCTGCTGTTGATGATCGGGGGCGTGCTGTAATGGCTTATCAGACCACCTACGGTCCCGATGGGCGTCTTCGTGTTGCCATTCTGGGCTGTACGGGCTCTATCGGCACTCAGGCGCTCGACGTGTGCCGTCAGCATACCGATCGCCTGCAGGTGACGGCGCTGTCCGTTAACTCCAGCACCTCCGAGCTCGTTGCCGCTGCCCGTGAGTTCTCGGTTCCGGCGGTTGCCGTGGCGGACGCCTCCCATGGCGCCGACGCGGTGCTCCAGGAACTGCCCGAGGGCACGGAGCTCGGCGTTGGGGCGCAGGCCGTGTGTGAGCTCGCATGCCGCGATGATGTCGACTGCGTGCTCGTGGCTATCGTGGGCGCTGCCGGTCTCGAGGCGAGCCATGCTGCCCTGACCTCGAACAAGCGTCTTGCCCTGGCCAACAAGGAGTCGCTCGTCGTCGGTGGCGATCTGCTGATGCCGTTGGCGCAGCCGAGTCAGCTTATCCCGGTCGACTCCGAGCATTCTGCCATCTACCAGTGCTATCTGGGCGAAAATCCGCGCGAGGCTCACTGCATTTGGCTTACCTGCTCGGGCGGCCCGTTCTTTGGCCGCACGCGTGATGAGCTCGATCGCGTGACGCGCGCCGATGCCCTGGCGCATCCCACGTGGGCTATGGGAGCCAAGATCACGATTGACTCCGCCACCCTCATGAACAAAGGTCTGGAGCGTATCGAGGCCATGCATCTGTTTGGCTGCGATCTTGATTTCATTAACGTGGTCGTGCAGCGCCAGTCTAAGATTCACTCCATGGTCGAGTTTGCCGATGGCTCTGTGATGGCGCATCTCGGCGCCTCCGACATGCGCATTCCCATCCAGTTTGCCTTCTCGTATCCCGAGCGTTGGGATACGCCGGCTCCGCGTATCGATTTCCGCGAGCTAGGGCAGCTTACCTTTGACGCGGCCGATATGGATACTTTCCGCTGCCTTGCGCTTGCCGAACGTGCCGGCAAGACGGGCGGCACCATGCCGTGCGTGCTCAATGCCGCCAACGAGGTCGCCGTCGATGCCTTCCTGCATGATGGCTGCAGCTTTACCGATATCGACCGCATTGTGGAATCCTGCATGGATGCTCACGATGTGCAGACGGTCGATTCGTTTGAACAGCTTCGCGACATCGATGGCTGGGCGCGTGAAAAGGCCGCGCAGGTGCTCGCCGCAACCCGTTCTTAACCCATAAGGATTGCTTTTTCGTTTTATGGATACTGTTATGAGCGTTCTCTCATCGGTCTTTTGGGGCCTGCTGATGCTTTCCGTCCTCGTGTTTTTGCACGAGGGCGGCCACTTTTTGGCGGCGCGTGCCTGCGGCGTCCGGGTGACTGAGTTCTTCTTGGGCCTGCCGTGCCGCTTTGATATCCATCACACATCGCGTCGCATTGGAACCAAGTTTGGCGTGACGCCGCTGCTGCTGGGTGGCTATGCTGCCATTTGCGGCATGGATCCGACCGACGTTTCGTGTGCCGATCGCGTGCTCGCGGCCATCTATCGCCACGGTCGTGTGACGGTGGCCGATCTTGCCGTTGAGCTTGAGCTGTCCGAGGAGGATGTGCTCGAGGCCTGTGCTTTGCTGTTGGGCTGGGGCTCCATCGCTCCCTGGTATGAAGAAGGGGAAAAGCCTTCGCCCAGTTACTATCCCACCAATTACCAGACCCTGCCGCGTGACGCGGCAGGCTATACTATCTTTGATGGCCGTCGGTTCGATCGCGAGCATGCGACTACCGAGGGCGATGTATGGGAACTGCCGTGCGGCGAGGCTGAATTCCTTGCACGTGAGCGCTCGCACACCTATTTGGGCCAGGGCTTTGTCAAGCGTGCCTTTATGCTGCTTGCGGGCATTATCGTCAATATTGTGACGGGCTTTTTGCTCCTTATGAGCATCTATTCCATCGCCGGTGTCACCGTGCCGGTGGATACCAATGTGATTGGCCAGGTTGACGAAGGCTCGATTGCCGCCTCGGCGGGAATCGAGGGCGGCGACGCAATTCTTTCGGTCGACGGAGTATCGTGCTCTACCTGGATGGACGTTTACGATGCCATCGGCAAGGCTGCCGGTAAGGACGATATCGCCATTGAGTACGAGCGTGACGGCAAGCAGCATTCGACCACGGTTGCGCTCAAAGAGGACGAGCGCCTAGGTGTGTATGCCTCTACGCAGGTGGTCCGTTTAGACCCCATCACGTCGGCTCGCCTGTCGTTCTCCTATATCGTGCAGACAGCGGACGGCGTGATGCGTCTGCTCCAGCCTCAGCATACGATGGAGATTCTCGATCAGTCCTCTTCGATCGTGGGTATTAGCGTTATGTCCTCACAGGCTGCTGCTGCCGGCCCTGCCACGTTCCTTTCGTTTGCCGCCCTCATTTCGTTCTCGCTTGGCTTTATGAACCTGCTGCCCATCCCGCCACTCGATGGCGGCAAGCTGGTCATCGAGGTCATTCAAAAGATTGCGGGCCGCGAGCTTCCGCTTAAGGTCCAGACGATTGTGAGCTATGTGGGCATCGCACTCTTTGCGCTGCTGTTTGTCTATATGCTTCGTTCCGACATCCTTCGATTTATTCTGTAGGGGAGTGTTTGGATTGTCTTTATCCCATCCTTTGCCTCGCGAGCTGACGCGTCCCGTGCATGTGGGCGGCGTGCAGATCGGTGGCGGCGCGCCGGTGGTGGTTCAATCCATGACCTGCACCGATACCGCCGATGCCCAGGCAACGCTTGCGCAAGTGCGCGCGTTGGCGCAGGCTGGCTGCGATATCGTGCGCGTGAGCGTGCCCACCGAGGCCGCGCTTGAGGGTTTCCGCACCATCTGTGCCGAGTCTCCGGTGCCGATTGTCGCCGATATCCACTTTAACCATAAGCTCGCCATTGGTGCCGTTGAGGCCGGTGCTGCCAAGCTGCGCATTAATCCCGGCAATATCGGCGATTGGGCCAAGGTTGATGCGGTAATCGATGCTGCTGGCGCCTCGGGCTGCGCGATTCGTATCGGCGTCAATGCCGGTTCGCTTGAGCAGGATATCGCCGAGCGCGACGACCTCACGCAGCCCGAAAAGCTCGTGATGTCGAGCGAGCGTTTCGTCAAGCATTTTGAAGACCGCGGCTTTACGAACATTGTGCTTTCGGCCAAGGCCCATAGCGTGCAAACGACGCTCGATACCTACCGAGCCCTGTCGCGTGAGATTCCCCACGTTCCGCTTCACCTGGGCGTAACCGAGGCGGGTACCAAGCTGCAGGGCACCATCAAGAGCTCGGTGGGCCTTGGTATCCTGCTGTCTGAGGGTATCGGTGACACTATGCGCGTCTCGCTCACGGCCGATCCGGTCGAGGAGCCGCCGGTCGCCTGGGGAATTTTGCAGTCGCTGGGTCTGCGTCGCCGTGGTCCCGAGATTGTCTCGTGCCCCACGTGCGCTCGCTGTCAGGTTAACCTGATTCCTATCGCCGAGGAAGTAACCGAGCGGCTTAAGAACTATACCGCGCCGCTTTCGATTGCCGTCATGGGATGTGCCGTTAATGGCCCCGGTGAGGCTTCTGATGCCGACCTTGGCGTTGCTTGCGGACGTGGTCAGGCTCTGCTCTTTTCGCATGGCCAGATCATTGGTAAAGTAGCTGAGGATCAAATTGTCGACGCGCTTATGGCCGAGGTCGACAAGCTTATTGAGGAGAAATAAATGACCCGAGCAATGTATATGTCTAAGCTCTATGCGCCGACGCTCAAAGAGGATCCTGCCGACGCCGAGCTTGCAAGCCATCGTCTGCTGCTTCGTGCCGGTATGATCCGCAAGGAGGCCGCCGGTCTCTATTCCTATCTGCCGCTCGCTTGGCGCTCGATTCGTAAGATCGAGAACATCGTGCGCGACGAGATGGACGCCGCCGGCGCCCAGGAGCTCATGATGCCCATTATGGTCGATGCCGAGCTGTGGCGTGAATCCGGCCGCATCGATGCCTATGGCAAGGAGCTCGTGCGCTTTGACGACCGTCATGGTCGCGAGTTTGTGCTGGGCCCCACGCACGAGGAGACCGTCACGGCCCTGGTGCGCAATGAGCTGCGCTCCTATAAGCAGCTGCCCGTCAACCTGTACCACATTCAGGACAAGTTCCGCGATGAGTTCCGTCCCCGCTTTGGACTGATGCGCGGCCGCGAGTTCATCATGAAGGACGCCTACAGCTTCTCTGCCACGCAGGAGAGCCTGCAGGAGGAGTACGACAAGATGAAGCAGGCCTACGCCAACATCTGCGAGCGTTGCTACATCAAGGCTCTGCCCGTTGTCGCCGACTCCGGCGAGATCGGCGGCGACACCTCCGTCGAGTACATGGCTCTGGCCGACGCCGGCGAGGCTTCGCTCGTCTACTGTGACGATTGCGGCTTTGCTGCCGACGACGAGGCTGCAAGCACCAAGGTCGTTGTGACCGAGGGCCCCGGCGACGGCACGCTCACCAAGGTTGAGACTCCGGAGATGGGCACCATCGAGGCCGTCGCCAAGTTCTTCGGTTTCCCCGAGAACGGTACGCGTAAGTCGCTGGCGCTCATCGACGCCGAAGGCAAGCCAGTCGTTGCCATTGTCCCGGGCGACCACGAGCTCAATGACTGCAAGGCCGAGCACGTCTTTGGCAAGGGCTATCGTATGATGACCGACGAGGAGCTCCAGACCTACGGTCTGCACAAGGGATTTATCGGACCGGTTAACCTGCCCGAGGGCATCCGTCTGGCGTGCGACGAGAGCCTGCGCGAGTCCAAGCAGTGGGCCTGCGGTGCCAACGAGGTCGATTATCACTTTACCGGTGCTTGCCCCGAGCGCGACTTTTCCGTCGATGAGTGGGCCGACCTGGTTACCGTCGTTGCCGGCGATCCCTGCCCGCACTGCGGCAAGCCGCTCTCTGCTGCTCGCGGTATCGAGGTCTCCCAGGTTTTCCAGCTGGGCACCAAGTACTCTGAGGCCATGGGCGCCACCTTTATGGACGAGGACGGCAAGGAGAAGCCGCTTATCATGGGTTGCTACGGCGTTGGCGTGTCCCGTTCGCTCGCTGCCGTCGTGGAGCAGCACAACGACGAGCACGGTATCGTCTGGCCTGTCTCCGTTGCCCCGTACGAGGTTGCAGTGATTCCGCTCGACCCCAAGAAGGAGGAGTGCGCTACCGTCTGCGAGCAGATCGTTGATGGTCTGTGCGCCGAGGGTATCGAAGTCGTCGTCGACGATCGCGATGAGCGTCCTGGCTTTAAGTTTGCTGACAACGACCTTATGGGCTTCCCGTATCAGGTGGTGCTCGGCAAGCGTGGCCTTAAGAACGGCACCGTTGAGCTCAAGGACCGTGCCACGGGCGAGCGCGAGGACGTTGCGATCGACGAGGTCGTCACCAAGGTTGCTGAGCTTGTGAAGGCAGCTCGTCGTTAATCGGCGATTTCGCTTGTTGTTCGATATACGGGACGGCCTCGTATTTCTCCAGATTGGGGAGATGCGGGGCCGTCCTTTTATCTTGTCGGCGTGCTCAATCGCTAAAAGGAAAACCCCACAGCCCATGCGAGCTGCGGGGTTTTTCCTTTGTGCCTCCGATGCGAAATGAATCGCTCAGATATTACTGATAATCGACGACGTCGATCCAGTTCTTAAGGAACTCATCGTTCACGTTGCGCTTACGAGCGAGCTCGGAAGCGGCGACGATGCTCGTCCACTGGCGCACGACCTGCATGGGCATGTCGGCGCGGTCGCAGTAGAGCTCCAGGTAGGCCTCGGCCTGATCCTTGCTGGTGAGGGCAAAGAGCAGATAGGTCGTGGCAACGTCGGCGGCAGGGGAGCCCTGGGTGGCGTGTGCCCAGTCGCACACGTAGAGCTTGCGGTCCTCGCCAACGATGACGTTGGAGGGGTTGAAGTCGCCGTGGCAGACCTTGAACTCCTTGGTCATGCCGTCCAAGCGCTCCTGAAGGTTGTAGCGCGTGGTGGCATTGAGCTGATCCAGGCTGTCGATCATGCGGGCGAACTTGTCGCGCTGGCGGTTGAGCAGCGGGGAGGTGTAGCCGTGGATCTCAATCTGGAGGTCAACGAACATCTCGAGGTACTCACCGAAGCGCTGGGGCTCGGCAGTCATCTTCTCGGCAAGGGTGGTACCCGGGACCTTCTCGGTTACGAGCGCCCAGCCGTTGGCGTTCTCGAGCTGGGAAACCTCGAGAGCCTTGGGGCTGCGGATGCCGCACTCATTGATGCGGGCAAGATTCAAAGCCTCGTTGAACACGTCAGAGACGGGCTTGGTCTCGTTGAAGACCTTAACGATCTTGTCGCCCAGGTCGTAAACGACCTTGTTGCCACGGCGGACGAGCTCGGTCTTAGAATCGGGTAGCAGCATGGTTGCATCCTTTCAACGATGCGATAGAAGCGACGGCGGGGGTGTGTGAAACACCCGTGCACCCCCGCCGTTAAAAACCGTGCTAGAACTAGCAGACGGCGTAATCCTGAGGCTCGCGGCCGTAGTAGGCGTCCAAGTAGAGCTCCTTGATCTCGCTCATGAGCGGGTAGCGCGGGTTAGCGCCGGTGCACTGGTCGTTGAATGCCTGCTCGGTCATCTCGTCGAGGGTGTCGAGGAAGTACTTCTCGTCGACACCGTAGTCGGCGATGGTCTTCTTGACGCCGATGAAGTCCTTGAGCTCCTCGAGCTTCGTGATGAAGTTCTCGAAGACCTCCTTGTCGTCCTTGCCCTCGATGCCGCAGTACTTGGCGATCTCGGCGTAGTTGTGCAGCGCGTTGGGGTAAGGATACTGGGAGAAGGTGCCCATCTTGACGGGGGCCTCGGCGGCGTTGTAGCGCATGACGCGGGTCAGGATGACGGCGTTGGCGAGGCCGTGGGGCAGGTGATGGAAAGCGCCGAGCTTGTGGGCCATGGAGTGGTTGAGGCCCAGGAAGGCGTTGGCGAAGGCCATACCGGCCATGCAGGAGGCGTTGTGCATCTCCTCGCGGGCGTGCGGGTCCTTGGCGCCGTTCGTGAAGCTGGAGGGCAGGTTCTCAAAGACGAGCTTGGCAGCGCGCTCGGAGAGGCCCTTGGTGTAGTCGGAAGCCATGATGGAGACGTAGGACTCGATGGCGTGGGTCATGACATCGATGCCGGAGGCAGCGGTCAGGCCGCGCGGGGCGGTCATGCAGTTGTCGGCGTCGACGATAGCCATGTTGGGGAGTAGCGCGTAGTCGGCGAGCGGCCACTTGATGCCGGTCTCCTTGTCGGTGATGATGGCGAACGGCGTGCACTCGGAGCCGGTACCCGAGGAGGTCGGGACGGCGACGAAGTAGGCCTTCTTGCCCATCTCGGGGAAGGTGAAGATACGCTTGCGGATGTCCATGAAGTCCATGGCCATGTCCTCAAACTTGCACTCGGGGTGCTCGTACATCATCCACATGATCTTGCCGGCGTCCATAGCGGAGCCACCGCCGACGGCGATGATGACGTCCGGCTCAAAGAGAGCCATCTGCTTGGCGCCGCGACGTGCGCACTGCAGCGACGGATCGGGCTCGACGTCGTAGAAGCAGTCGTGGGCGATGCCCATCTCGTCGAGCTTGGCCTCGATGGCGCGGGTGTTGCCATTCTTGAAGAGGAACTGGTCGGTGACGATGAAGGCGCGCTTCTTGCCCATGACGGTGCCGAGCTCGTCGAGGGCGACGGGCGTGGAACCCTTCTTGAAGTAGACCTTCTCGGGAGCGCGGAACCACAGCATGTTCTCACGGCGCTCGGCCACAGTCTTAACGTTGATCAAGTGCTTCACCCCAACGTTCTCGGAGACGGAGTTGCCGCCCCAGGAGCCGCAGCCCAGGGTCAGAGACGGCTTCATGCCAAAGTTGTACAGGTCACCGATGCCGCCGTGCGAGGACGGGGTGTTGATGACGATACGGCAGGCCTTCATGACATGCTCGAACAGGCTGATCTTCTCGGCCTGGGCGGGGTGCACGTACAGAGAGGCGGTGTGGCCCGGGCCACCGGCGAGCACCAGGTGCTCGGCCTTGTCGACGGCCTCCTGGAAGTCCTTGGCGTGGTACATGGCCAGGACCGGGGAGAGCTTCTCGTGGGAGAACTCTTCCTTGGCGGGGTCGGTGGAGGTGACCTCGGCGATCAGGATCTTGGTCTTGGCGGGAACCTCGATGCCGGCGAGCTCGGCGATCTTGGCGGCAGCCATGCCGGGGATGCGGTGATCGAGGGCGCCGTTCTTGAACATGGCAGCACGCAGGGCCTCCATCTCGGCACCCTGCTTGACGAAGTAGCAGCCGCGCTTCTGGAACTCGGCCTTAACCTGGTCATAGATGGTGTCGATAACGGTCACGGACTGCTCGGAAGCGCAAATCATGCCGTTGTCGAAGGTCTTGGAGTGGATGATGGAGTTGACGGCGAGCAGCACGTCGGCGGTGTCGTCGATGACGACCGGGGTGTTACCGGCGCCGACGCCCAGGGCGGGCTTGCCCGAGGAGTAGGCGGCCTTGACCATGCCCGGGCCACCGGTGGCGAGGATGATGTCGACGTCGCGCATGACCATGTTGGTCAGCTCGATGGAGGGGACATCGACCCAGCCGATGATGCCCTCGGGGGCGCCAGCCTTGACGGCGGCGTCAAGCACGAGCTTGGCGGCGGCGATGGTGCACTTGGCGGCAGCCGGGTGCGGGGAGATGATGATGGCGTTGCGGGTCTTCAGGCTGATCAGCGTCTTGAAGATCGCGGTGGAGGTGGGGTTGGTCGTCGGGATGACGGCACCCACGATACCGATGGGCTCGGCGATCTTGGTGATGCCGTAGGCCTCGTCGCGCTCCAGGACACCACAGGTCTTGGTGTTCTTGTAAGCGTTGTAGATGTACTCTGCGGCGTAGTGGTTCTTGATGACCTTGTCCTCAAGAACGCCGCGGCCGGTCTCCTCGATGGCCATCTTCGCCAACGGGATACGAGCCTTGTTGGCGGCCATGGCGGCCTCATAGAAGATCTTGTCGACCTGCTCCTGCGTGTACGTAGCAAAAAGCGCCTGGGCCTCTCGCATCTGAGCGAGCTTAGCCTCAAGCGCCTCTACGTTGTCCACAATTGCGGGAGTAGTGTTTTCCGGTGACTTTTTCACCATTTGTGTCTCCTTGCGATCGGAGATTTACCCTACGCCTTGCATGATAGCAAGAAATTATTCGGCGAACGGTCAGATTCCCGTAAAAGGCATACTAAAACGCTTCAACTAAATGAAGCGTTTTAACTAAAACTATCTGCCCACTGCATCACCCCACTCATTGGGGACGGTCTTACATGAGTGCTTCCACTCATTTGGGACAGACATCGATTTGCCATTTTGCCGTTCTGGACCTGTTTTTGCCGCTTATTGGATATAAATAGGTCACAGGCTCAGCATTTTGCGTTGCTTCTCTCCTTTTAGGTGTTGCCTGTTCGCCTGTTCAGTTTTGAAAGGAGAGATTTTGCCTCGATGCGCCCGCGCCGTTTCGCTCACCGGCTACTACCACGTCTTTGACCGTGGCAACTCCAAACAGATTATTTTTGAAGATGACTCCGACCGCTATCGTTTCTTATCGGATATCTCGGACAGGTTCGCGCGCCATGACGTGGCGGTGTTGGCCTGGTGCCTTATGGACAATCACTTCCATTTGATGGTTGATGACCCATTTGACAACCTTTCAAAGGCAATGCAGTGCGCACTGACGGCGTATGCTAAGTATTTCAATGGGAAAACGGGGAGAACGGGCCACCTGTTTGATAATCGCTATTCGCGGGTCGCGATTGAGTCGGACACGCAGGCAGTGCAGCTGCTCGATTATATCCATCTCAATCCCGTAAAAGGCGCGCTAGACTCACTCGAAGCGTACCGTTGGTCAAGCTATAAGGCATATCAGCTGGGCTACGATCCCTTTGACATCTGCGATGCGGCCCCCATGCTCGATATTGTCGGGGGTTCCCGTCGTTATTGCGAGCATCTTAAGGAAGTTGCCGGGCGGATCTGGTCAGTGGAGGTTCTTCCACGCCGCCGGATCCCCGATGAGGAAGCCCTTTCCGTTGCGCGCGAAGTCCTGCCGAGCATAGATCCTGCGCTGCTCAAGGCCCTGCCTCGCCCCGAACGCGATGCCTGTCTGCTGAGGCTTAGGCGGGCACATCTCACGGTCAAGCAAATTGCTCGTATCACCGGCATCGGCGCTACAAGTGTGACCAAGGCCACTGCAGGCTGGAACGAGGCAGCGTGAGGCAGGGGGCGAATCGCTGCCGGCATGCGTCATGTCTGTCCCCAATGCGTGAAAACACTCATCTAAGTCTGTCCACAATGAGTGCAAAAAGGCGCCCTCCGTAGGGGAGGACGCCTTTGGTAAGTTCTATGTGAACGCGAGGTCTTTGACCCGGAGAGTCCGAGGTACTTGTTGGTAAGACCTTATTTAGGAGCGCGCAACCTTGCCGGACTTGAGGCAGGTGGAGCAAACGTTCATCTTGCGACGGTGACCATCGACGACGACGTAGACGCGCTGGATGTTGGGGCGGAACTTACGGTTGGTGACGCGGTGAGAGTGGCTGATGGAGCGACCGGCAACGGGGTGCTTACCGCAAACTTCGCAAACTTTGGACATAACTGACCCTCCTTGGGCGACAAACGAACATGTCGCGTTAACAAACAAGCCTGAACTATAGCACAGAAGCATATCTCTGTGCGCAATCTACACAGAGATATTTCTCTTTTGGCGATAGTGCCCACGCCACGGCCCTGGACGTAGATCCGATTTGCGTGCAGCAGAGGGGATTATGCCAGCTCGCAACAAGGTTTTCAAGCGCGTCCCACAAATATATATAGGTTTATGGAGCGATTGGCTCCGTTTACGGATTGACAAGTATTTATGCTCGCAATTGAGCCCGATGTTGGCTACACTATGCCTTGACCATTAAAGGGGTACGAGATACCCACATGGAATTACATAGCTGTCAATGAGCAGTACTTCCTGTGGGTGTCTGGTTCCGCTTTGAGCGGTCGGGCATCTATTTTTTTGACTGTGTCAGCAGTCAAGACATGTGAGGAAGGAGATCGATGGGCACGACTTCCCCCAAGGCGGTCATCATGGACGAGACCGCCGTCAACCGAGCGATGACCCGCATCGCGCACGAGATTCTCGAGCGCAACGAGGGCTGTGAAGACCTCGCTCTGGTCGGCATCGTCACGCGCGGCGACCTTCTGGCAAAGAAGCTCGCCGAGGCGATCAAGGAGATCGAGGGTGTCGACGTTCCGCTCGGCAGCCTGGACATCAGCTTCTATCGCGATGACTATGCGACCAATTTCGCTCCCGCGATCCACGCTACCAACATTCCCTTCAGCGTCGACGGCAAGCGCGTCGTGCTGGTGGACGACATCCTGTACACGGGTCGCACCATCCGCGCCGCTCTGGACGCCGTTATGGACCTGGGCCGTCCGAGCCGAGTCGAGCTGGCAGTTCTCGTTGACCGCGGTCACCGCGAGCTCCCTATCTCGCCGGACTTTGTCGGCAAGAACGTCCCCTCGTCGCACGAGGAGAACGTGCACTTATATATGAAGGAAGTCGACGGCCGTACCGCTGTCGAGATCAACGACGTCGCGCCGGGTTCCCACGTGGGCTCCGCGCCGCTGGGAGGTGAGTAGTACCGTGGCGTTCAACCATAAGCACCTGATCGACATTACCGAGTACTCCGAAGAGGACATCAAGCTCATCCTCGAGACCGCCAAGGCGTTCTCCGAGGTCAACGAGCGTGCCATCAAGAAGGTCCCCACGCTCAAGGGTAAGACAATCGTCAACATGTTCAATGAGCCCTCGACGCGTACCCGCAGCTCCTTCGAGCTCGCCGAGAAGCGTCTTTCGGCCGACAGCCTCAACTTCGGCGGCTCCTCGACCTCCACGGTCAAGGGCGAGAGCCTCGTCGATACCGTCGAGACCCTCAACGCCTACAAGATCGATTGCATCGTCGTGCGCGACAAGCATGCCGGTGCTCCCTACATCGTTACGCAGAATTCGCCCGCGAGTGTTATCTGCGCCGGTGACGGTAAGCACAACCACCCCACGCAGGCCCTGCTCGACCTGTACACCATCTGGGAGCACAAGGGTGACTTCCACGGTCTGAAGGTCGCCGTCGTCGGCGACATCGCCCACTCCCGCGTTTGCGGCTCGCTGATCCCCGCGTTGAAGATCATGGGCTGCGAGACCTACGCCGTCGCCCCCGGCACGCTGCTGCCGCCGGCGCCCGATGTTCTGGGCTGCGACCACGTGACGAGCGATCTCGATTCCGTCCTGCCCGAGCTGGACGTCGTCTACATGCTGCGCGTGCAGCAGGAGCGCCTCGAGGGTGCCCCGTTCCCGACCATTCGCGAGTACCACAAGCTCTTCGGCCTGACCAAGGACCGTGAGAAGCTCATGAAGCCCGACGCGATCATTTGCCACCCGGGCCCCATCAACCGCGGCGTCGAGTTCGACTCATATATGGCCGACCACCCGCAACGCTCCGTCATCCTGGAGCAGGTCTACGCCGGTATCTGCGTGCGTATGGCTATCCTGTATCTGCTGCTTGGAGGTGCCGATAATGGCCTTGCTTCTTAAGAATGCCCACGTCGTCGACCCGTCCGTCGAGCTTGACGGTGTCGTTGACGTCCTGATTGACGGCGACAAGATCGCCGAGGTCGGCGAGAACCTCGCCGCCGAGGGAGCCGAGGTCCGCGACCTTTCCGGTAAGTACCTCGTCCCCGGCCTGGTGGACATGCACGTCCACCTGCGCGAGCCCGGTTACGAGGTCAAAGAGGACATCGAGAGCGGCACCCGCGCAGCTGCCAAGGGCGGCTTCACCGGCGTGTGCGCCATGCCCAACACCGATCCCGTTACCGATAACGGTACCGTCGTTGAGTTCGTCAAGTCCCGCGCTGCCGAGGTCGGCCACTGCCGCGTCTATCCTTCTGGCGCCATGACCCGCGGTCTTAAGGGCGAGGCTATGTCCGAGATGGGCGATATGGTTGCCCACGGCGCCGTCGCCTTCACCGACGACGGTCGCGGCGTGCAGGGTGCGGGCATGCTCCGTCGCTGCATGGACTACGGCAAGATGTTCGGCAAGGTCTTTATGAGCCATTGCCAGGACGAGGACCTGGTCGGTCACGGTCAGATCAACGAGGGCAAGGTCTCTACCCGTCTGGCCCTCGAGGGCTGGCCGGCGGCAGGCGAGGAGCTGCAGATCGCTCGCGATATCGAGATCGCCAAGCTGACCGGTGCCAAGTTGCACATCCAGCACATCTCCACCGCCCATGGCCTGGAGCTCGTGCGTGCCGGTAAGGCCGCTGGCGTGCAGGTCACCTGCGAGGCCACCCCGCACCACATGTTCCTGACCGAGAACGACCTGGACGAGACCTACAACACCTCGCTCAAGGTCAATCCGCCGCTGCGTACCGAGGAGGACGCCGAAGCTATCCGTCAGGGCGTCATCGACGGCACCGTCGACGCCATCGTCACCGACCACGCTCCCCATACTCCGTGGGAGAAGGCCCGCGAGTTCGAGCTTGCGCCCTTTGGCATGATCGGCCTCGAGACCTCGCTGTCGCTTGTGCTCACCGAGCTGGTCAACACGGGCAAGATGAGCATGGGCCGCATGGTCGAGCTCATGGCCATCAAGCCGCGTGAGATCTTGGGTCTGGACCAGGTTCAAGTCAAGGCGGGCTCCGTTGCCGACCTGACCGTGTTCGATCCCGCTGCTACCTGGACGGTCGGCGAGGACGGTTACGAGTCGCGTGCCGAGAACTCCGGTTTTGCCGGCCGCACGCTCACCGGTCGTGCCACCGATGTGTTTGTCGGCGGTAAGCAGACGCTTGCCGACGGCTGCATCTGCTAGCATAGCCTTATCGCTTTTGTGCGCGGCGCCCTTGCGGTGCCGCGCTTTCTGTTCGCCTGAACCATGCAACCGCATGGGGGATTGGAGCGTCTATGCCCACACCTTCCACTGCACGCATGCACGACTTCGAGGTCGTCTCGAACCAGGAGATCGCCGACGGCATCTTCTCGCTCGTTATCTCGGCCCCCAAGCTTGCAAGTGCGCTCAAGCCCGGTCAGTTCGTGAATATCGCCGTGCCGGGCGATGCTTCCTCGCTGCTTCGCGTGCCCCTGAGCTTCTATCGCGCCGACGCCGAGGCCGGCACCGTCGAGCTGTGGTACGCCGTCGTGGGCGATGATACCCGTCGTCTGTCGCAGATGGCCCCTGGCTCCACCTCCAACTTGCTGGGCCCCGGCGGCCGCGGCTGGCTTGTGCCCGAGGGCACCAGGAAGGCGCTGCTCGTGGCGGGCGGCATCGGTGTTCCGCCCGTGCTCTGCCTGGCTGACTTGCTTGCCGAGCAGGGTGTGACCGTCGACGTGTGCCTGGGCTTTGGCACCGCGTCCAAGGCCGTGGGCATCGATGAGTTCCGCGCGCTGGGTGCCACGGTCAACGTGTGCACCGACGACGGCTCGTTGGGCACGCATGACTTTTGCACCGATCCTGCCGCCGAGCTGCTCGGCGAGGGCGGTTACGACTACGTCGCCAGCTGTGGTCCCGCCGTCATGATGAAGAAG
Organism: uncultured Collinsella sp.; assembly: GCA_934630735.1. Lineage (GTDB taxonomy): Bacteria > Actinomycetota > Coriobacteriia > Coriobacteriales > Coriobacteriaceae > Collinsella. Next base: position 21,804 of record CAKTWK010000020.1, read on the forward strand.
GTCGCCGCCGCTGCCGCGGAGGCCGGCGCGTACTGCGAGGTGTCGCTCGAGCGCATGATGAGCTGCGGCTTTGGCGCCTGCAACACCTGCAATGTCGAGACGGTCGACGGTATGAAGGGCGCCTGCATGTGCGGCCCCGTGTTCGATGCTTCCAAGGTGGTGGTCTTCTAGTGGGTACCGTGAACATGGCCGTCGATTTCGGCGGCGTCAAGATGCAGAACCCCATCAACACCGCAGCCGGTACCTTTGGCTACGGTTGGCAGTTCCAGAACTTCTTTGATGTCTCCCAGCTGGGTGCCATCACCACCAAGGGCTGCGCTGCCGAGCCCTGGCCCGGCAATCCCGCACCCCGCATGGCCGAGATCCCCGGCGGCATGATCAATTCCGTGGGCCTTCAGAACCCCGGTGTGGCCGCTTTCGCCCGCGAGTCCGGTCCGTGGCTCGAGCAGCTCTCCAAGGACGGCTGCCAGGTCATCTGCCAGGTTGCCGGTCATTCCGTGGACGAGTTTGTCCGTGCGCTCGAGATGTATGTCGAGCTGTGCCCCTGGGCTGCCGGCTATGAGATCAACGTGAGCTGCCCCAACATTGCCGCCGGCGGTGCCGCCATGGGCTCCACGCCCGAAGGCGCTTCTGGCGTCATGGCCGCCTGCCGCAAGGTGACCGACAAGCCGCTGTTCGTAAAGATGGCTCCGGTCAACGTTGCCGAGATCGCCAAGGCTCTCGAGGCCGCCGGTGCCGATGGCCTTTCCGTCATCAACTCCATCCAGGGTATGGCCATCGACGTCCACACCCGCAAGTCCCGCGTGGCCAAGCCCAAGGGCGGCCTTTCGGGCCCGCTGTGCCACCACATCGCCGTGCGCATGGTCTGGGAGGTTGCCCAGGCCGTCGATATCCCCATCAACGGCGTCGGCGGCGTCATGACCGGAGAGGACGCGGCCGAGTTTATCCTGGCTGGCGCTACCTGCGTGTCGGTCGGTATGGCCAACTTCGTCGATCCGTGCGCCTCGATCAAGATCGCGCACGAGCTCGAGGCCTGGGCCGAGTCCCAGGGTGTGAAGGACATCAACGAGCTGGTAGGTGCTTTCGAATGCTAGAGACCGATGCCCGCGACCGCGTTATCGTCGCCCTCGACTGCGACCGTGAACGTGCGCTCGAGCTCGCCCATGAGCTTTCGGGCCATGCCGCCTGGCTCAAGGTGGGTATGACGCTCTATTACGCCGAGGGTCCCGAGATCGTCAAAACGTTCAAGGATCTGGGCTTTAAGGTCTTCCTCGACCTTAAGTTCCATGATATTCCGCATCAGGTGCGCGGTGCCGCTCGCTCGGCCTCGCTTGCCGGTGCCGACTTGCTTTCGGTTCACGGCTTGGGTTCGGGTGCTATGCTCGCCGCCTGCCGCGAGGGTGCTGAGGAGGCGCGCGAGGATCGAGCCAAGCTCGTCGCCATTACCGTGCTTACGAGCATGAATCAGGATGCGTTGAGCGAGATCGGCGTCGAGTCGCCCGTTGCCGAGGAGGCCGCCCGTCTGGCAAAACTCGCCCAGGCCAACGGTATCGACGGCATCGTGTGCTCGCCGATGGAGGCTCATGACATGCGTGAGCTGCTGGGCCCCGATGCGCTGATTGTGACCCCGGGCGTGCGTCCGGTTGGTGCTGCGCTGGGCGATCAGTCCCGCGTGGCCACGCCTTCCCAGGCTATCGAGCGCGGCGCGAGCCATATCGTGGTGGGCCGCCCCATTACCGGCGCCGACGATCCGGTTGCCGCGTTTGACGCCATCGTTGCCGAGCTGGTCGAAAACGTCGCGTAAAAGATTCCCTCAAGTCACCACTTTTGGGTCTCATTAGCACAAATTAGCCCCTGTGCCTGCGAAAACTTTCCCATCCTTTGTGTGGAATCGCAGGTCGGGGGCTCTTCTTTTAGCGCGATATATTGCACTTTTTGCGGGTATCGTCTAACCTATGGAGCCGCGATTGGGCATTTTGTACGTTTTACGTGCTAAAATGCCAAATATTGAATCAGATATAACCCAACTATTTGGAGGTACGAATGGCACTCCCTCAGCTTACCGATGAGCAGCGCAAGCAGGCTCTTGAGAAGGCTGCCGCCGCACGTCACGCTCGCGCAGAGCTCCGTGAGCAGATCAAGAAGGGCGAGAAGTCCCTCGAGTCCGTGCTCAACTCCGATGACCCCATTGCTTCCCGCATGAAAGTTTCCACCCTCATCGAGTCTCTCCCCGGTTATGGCAAGGCCAAGGCCGCCAAGATCATGGAGGAGCTCGGCATCTCCGCTACCCGTCGCGTCCAGGGCCTTGGCGTCCGTCAGCGCGAGCAGCTCCTCGAGCAGCTGACCAAATAAGTGAGCGCTCAGGATTCAAAGCTCTTTGTGATTTCTGGACCGTCAGGCGCGGGCAAGGGCACGCTCGTCACTCGTGTGCGCGAGCGTCGCTCTAACCTGGGCCTGACGGTTTCGGCTACCACGCGAGCCCCACGCAAAGGCGAGGTCGATGGCGTCAATTACTTTTTCCTGACGCGCGAGGAGTTCGACCGCCGCGTGGCAAACGGTGAGTTTGTTGAGTGGGCCGAGGTCCACGGTAACTGCTACGGCACGTTGGTGAGCGAGGTTCAGTCCAAGCTCGCCTCTGGTTCGTCTCTCATCTTGGAGATCGATGTCCAGGGTGCCCTGCAGGTTAAGGAGCGTTTCCCCGAGGCCGTGCTGATCTTTATCAAGCCACCCTCGCTCGAGGTGCTCCGCGAGCGTCTGGTCGGTCGCGGTACCGAGACGCCCGAGACAATCGAGCTGCGTATGGCAAACGCCGCCCATGAGCTTGCCCTTGCCGACCGCTACGACGACGTCGTGGTGAATGACGATCTCGACCGCGCGACCGACGAGCTCGTTCGCGTTCTCGATATGCATGAAAGGATCTGAGGTCCGTGTCCGTTGTAAAGCCTTGCATTGACGATCTTCTGGAGAAGACCGATCACAACCGCTTCCTGCTCGCTTCGCTTGCCTCTAAGCGTGCCTGCGACATCAATAGCATGCTGCGCGGCCAGCATAACCGCGTGCTTGCCGTCCAGGATGTCGACGACATCACCATCGCGCTCTCCGGCGCTGACACCATCTCGATGGCTATGGACGAGATCGTCGACGGCGATATCTCCTACGACGAGGCCCGTTACGAGAAGGCGCTCGGCCATAAGGTTGCTGAAGCCTAAATGGCAGCTCGCGTTTGCCTGGTCCACTATCACGAGGTTGGACTGAAGGGCAAGAACCGCGCACATTTTGAGCATATCCTCATGGATAACATTAAGGCGGCTTTGGCCGCCTTTTCCGTGAACGCCGTATCTCGAATTTCCGGTTATATCCTCGTGACCTTTAACGAGCATCAGGCCGACGAGGCGGCGCGTGTCATCCGCACCGTCCCCGGCGTTGCCCGTGTGTCCCTGGCGTACCACACCAACCGCGACCCGCAGGAGTACTGCGCCGCCGCCGTCAAGGCGCTGCGCGAGTTTGGCCCCTTCGATTCGTTTAAGGTGCATGCCAAGCGCTCCAATACCGACTATGAGCTCACCTCGATTGATATCAATCGTCAGGTGGGTGAGGTGCTGTGCGAGGCCTTCCCCGATAAAAAGGTTCAAATGCACGATCCCGATGCGATGGTGCACGTACTGGTGGTCCAGGGTAGCGTTTACGTGTACGCGCGCTCCGAGCGCGGCGTGGGTGGTCTGCCGGTGGGTTCTGCCGGCAAGGTCGTGACGCTTCTGTCGTCGGGCATCGATTCTCCGGTGGCGACCTGGATGCTCGCGCGTCGCGGCGCGGTTTGCGTGCCGGTGCATTTCTCCGGTCGTCCGCAGACGCCCGATACCAGCGAGTATTTGGTGCAGGACATCATCCGCGCGCTTGAGCCGGGTGTCCAGATCGGCCGCCTGTACGTGGTGCCGTTTGGAGATTGTCAGCGTGAGATTTCCGTCGCCTGCCCCAGCAACCTGCGCGTGATCATGTATCGCCGCATCATGTATTCGGTTGCCGAGCGCATTGCGCATATCGAGGGCGCCAAGGCCATCGTGACCGGCGAGTCGCTCGGTCAGGTTGCCTCCCAGACGCTCGAGAACATCATGGCCGTCAACGAGGCCGTCAAGATCCCCGTGTTCCGTCCGCTCATCGGGTCTGACAAGCAGGAGATCATTGCGCGCGCTCAGGAGATTGGCACGTTTGATATTTCGACCGAGGCAGCGCCCGACTGCTGCACGCTGTTTATGCCGCGTCGTCCCGAGACGCACGCCAAACTCGATGCCGTGCACGAGGCCTGGGAGCTGTTCGACCACGAGGAGATGATCGAGCGCCTGCTTAAGCAGACCGAGTATATCGACTTCTCCAGCAACACGTATAAGGCCCCTAAGACCTTAAAACGCAAACATCCGGAGCTTGCTCCGCGTGAGATTTACCAAGATCACGAGTAATTGCCTGCATAGACCGACGATGCGCCTGTATCGTCGGTCTTTTGCTATCTGGGCAAATGATGCCAAGATGTTCATTCGCTGACGTGTGCCTGAATAAATGGACATGTTCCCGCAAGGTTTTGGTCAGCTTTTGGTTTGACCGCTAAAACTGGTGTGGACGTGCGGAAGCTGCGGCGTTCGTTTCCTGACACGATGGTGTTGGGAGGTGTTTGCTATGGCGCAGCGCGAGCAACACGAACGGGTTAAACGGATGGACCGCTTGGCGGGCAAGTTACTCGGTCACAAGGCGGTGGTGGTGGCGATTCTGGTTGTCATTGCCGCCGCGAGTGGCTTAGCGATGGCAAGTTTTAATAGCCGCTCCAGCGGCGTGTCGTTTGAGCGTAGTGATGAGACGATCTCCTCGGATGTGCACGGGGATGGTGATGTGTCTCATGATGATGCCGATGAGTCTTCGGCCAAGAGCTCCTCTGCTGCCGAGGTGTACGTCGATGTAGATGGCGCCGTTGTGAGGCCTGGCGTGTATCGGCTCAAAGATGGAGCACGGGTGTCCCAAGCGATCGATTCCGCCGGAGGGCTTACGGCCGAGGCGGATGTGACCGGGCTTAATCGTGCGTCCAAGATCACAGATGGCCAAAAGATCTATGTTCCGACAGTGGGGGAGCAACAAGCGACTGCGGCGGTCGGCGGGGCCGAAAGCGGTGCTGGCGCGACTCCTAGCGCGGGGTCTTCGTCGGGGCTCGTGAACATCAATACGGCAAGTGCGGCGGAGCTGCAGACGCTTTCGGGCATCGGGCCTTCTATGGCTCAGTCGATTATCGATGAGCGGACAAAGAACGGTGCTTTTGCCTCAGTCGATGACCTGATGCGCGTATCGGGGATTGGTGAGAAGAAGCTCGCCAAAATCAAAGATTGCATTTGCGTATGAGTGCGACCGATCGCGAGCAAGTGATGCCACCACGACCATTGATGCCGTGGACGATGGCGCTTTGTGCCGGCTTGTGTGTGAGCTGTGGCTTGGTACTTAACATGGCGGCCGATTTGCTGTTGGGAGAGCGGGCGGCGTCCGTCGCGTCGCTTATGGCCATTCCCGTTGCGGCTGCGGCCTGCATCGTATTGGCTCGGTCCTGTATGCGCCTTGTGCGGTGGAGACGATGGCTTTATGCCGCGGGCCTTGGCTTCTTGGCGGGGGCGGTCGTGTCCGCGGGTTGGGCGATCGGGGCGCTGCGTGCTTCGAGCGCACTGGATAATCGGGCTGCGAGCAGTCTCGAGTTTGTTGTGCACGGCGACCCGTCCATCAGTGACGGTGCATACTCCTATACCTGCGATGCGTATGCAGGCGAAAAGCGTTTGGGTCAGTTGCGGCTGTCGTGTGATCGCGAGCTCGACGTCGGTTCGCATGTACGTGCTATCGGTCGAATTTCGCTCTTTGAGAACGATGCGTATGGGCGCTCACGCGTGCTTCGAGGCGAGCTGCGAAAAGTGAAGGTCATCCGGTTGGCGTCGGTCGACGAGGGCTCTCCGGGGCCGCTGCTTCGGCTGCGAAATGGGCTGCTTGCATCCATCGCGCCTGCGACCGACCCGGCGCGTGCGCTCATAGCCGGTGTCGTCTGCGGTCGTTCGGCCGAGCTGCGCGCCCAGCCGGCGGGCGACTGGTTTTCGGTGACGGGAACGGCACATCTTATCGCCGTCTCGGGCAGCCATTTGGCTATCGTGGGGTTTGTAATCGAGGGCGTATTGCAAAAGACCCGGTGCTCACGTGGTCTTCAGCGGGCGATATTGGCGATAACGCTTGTGGGCTACGCTGCCTTTACGGGCGCGTCTCCCTCGGCCGTGCGCGCGTGCTGCATGGTGTTCGCGACGCTTGTCGTAAACGGCGCGGGGCGTCGCCGGCACGGCGCATCGGCACTCTTCGTAACCATGTCCATCTTTGTGCTACTGCGGCCGACGGTGCTGTTCGAGATGGGCTTTCAGCTTTCATGCGCCAGCGTCTTAGCCATTCTGTGCTTTTGTCCCTATGCGACCTACGCTTTGGGTGAGCTGGGTGTGCCATCGGGCGTTGCCAGCGTGCTTTCCGTCACGCTGTGCTCGCAACTGGCGACACTTCCCATTACCATTCCTGCCTTCGGTACATTCTCGCTCATTGCTCCGTTGGCAAATGCGGTCATCGGTCCGGTGGTGAGCGTTCTGCTCGCTGTGTCGATCGTGCTGGCTCCCTTTTCGCTCGTGGGACCGTTGCGGACTTGGGCGCTCGTTGTGCCCATGATTGCCGCCCGTTGCGCGCTGTTCTTCGAGCAGCTGTTTGCCGCCGTGCCGGGTGCATACGTGAGCGTGCCGCCCGATAGCATGTGGATTTACCTAGTGCCGTGTTTTCTGGCGGTTCTGCTGGTCTGGTGGCCGCGTCCCCGTGCACGTCCTATGGCGGTGGGGCTTGCATGCCTGATGCTCTTGGCTGCGATTCCGTACGTCTATTGGGATCGATTCGCTCCGCCTTCGGTGACGGTGCTCGATGTGGGCCAGGCCGATGCGATTCTTATCCGCCAAGGCGGCGCAGTAGCTCTCGTCGACTGCGGGCTCGACGAGCGTGTGGTTGCGGCGTTGGTTCGCAATAACGTGCACCATATCGATGCCGTCTTTGTGACGCATTGGGATGAGGACCACTGGGGTGGTTTGCCTGCCGTGCTCGAACAGTTTTCGGTCGGAACGATTGCCGTGGCGGCGGATGCGCTGGAGGATGCTCCTGCCGAGGTATTGAACCGACCTGGCGTGGAGTATCGGCAGGTGCGCCGTGGGGATACGGTCGACATCGGCTCATTTTGCGCTCGCGTGATGTGGCCATTCGAGTTCGTGGATGGCGAGGGAAATGAGGACTCGCTTGTCCTGCTGCTCTCTTATGTTCAGGAAGGCAAGGGCCTGCGAATACTTCTCACCGGTGATGCCGAGCTCGACCAAGAGCGGGAATTCGTGCAGGAGGTGGGGGATATCGATGTCCTTAAACTTGGGCATCACGGCTCCAAGGTTTCAGTCGATGGCGAGTTGCTGGACGTCCTGAAGCCCGAGCTTTCCCTCGCAAGCGCCGGTGAGGGAAATCGATACGGCCATCCGTCCGATGCCTGCATCGATGCCGTTAAGGAAGCGGGTGGTGTGTTCGCGTGTACCATCGAACACGGCGACATTACCGTCACACCGACTGCGAATGGCTTTGCGATGCGATGCCAGCGACCGTGACGACGTCGTTGGCGTGTGGTGGGCCCCTGGGCTAGAATGGCACGGAACGAATACGAAGGCCTGCGGGAGGGGAGCGCAATGTCCGAAACCGGTTTGCTGCCGGCATATCTGATCGTCGGTACCGACGGAGTTAAGCGCGACCACGCCGTCTCGCGTATGAAAGCGCGTCTGGAAAAATCGGGTATGTTCGAGTTCAACCTCGACGAGCGAGACATGACCAAGGACCCCGATATCGAGTCCATTATCGGATCGCTTAACACCTTTCCGATGGGCAGCGAGTTTCGTCTGGTAATCCTCGATGGCTGCTCAAAGCTCGCCAAGGCGGTCTCGGAGCCGCTCGTTGGGTATCTGGCGAGTCCCAGCCCAACAACGGTCTGCCTCTTCATCGCCGACTCACTTTCCAAGAATACGCGCCTGTATAAGGCAATCGCCAAGATCGACAAGAAGGCTATCGTCGATTGCTCGGGTACCAAGCGCTGGGAACTGCCGCGCCGTGTTCAGCAGATGGCGACGCAGCGCGGTAAGTCGATTTCGACGGCGGCCGCCGAGGAGCTCGTCTCGCGTTCGGGTGAAAACACGCGCATGCTCGATAACGACTTGGCTAAGCTTGCCCAGATGGTCGAGTCGCCTCAGATTGAACTTGCCGATGTTGAGCGCTGGATTGTTCGTACGGCCGAGGTTCAACCCTGGGACTTCCTCAACGCCGTCTCGGCTCGCGATATGCGGCGTTCGCTCGAGCTCTTTAAGCTCCTGCCCTCCAAGAGCTACGTGTGGACTTACACATTGCTGTGCGGTCGCATTCGCGAGCTTATCGTCGCCAAGGCGCTCGACGCGCGTGGGCAGGGTCGCGAGCTGGCCGCAACGCTCAAGCTCCAGTCCTGGCAGGTCAAGAATCACCTGACCTGGGCACGTCGCTTTTCGATGGCAGAGCTCATCGCAGCGCTCGAGGGTGCCGTTGATGTGGAGCTCGCGCTCAAGGGTTCGGCCGATTCTCAGACCGCGCTTTTGCTCTGGATTACGAACATCTTGAGAAAATCGTGATGATACCTGCCTATTTGACAAATTCGTTCTATCCCTTTGAGAGGGAGCGTGCTATAGTAGGCGCTTGCATGACCTCACCGTGTCTCAGAGGTGTCATACATTTTTTGCAAGGAACTCGAAAGGAACTCCAGAAGTGGCAAACATCAAGTCTCAGAAGAAGCGTATCCGCACCAATGAGGCAGCTCGCATGCGTAACAAGGCTGTCAAGTCCGAGCTCAAGACGCTGACCAAGCACGTCCAGTCCGCCGTCGCCGAGGGCGACGCCGAGAAGGCCCAGGCTGCCCTCAAGACCGTCACCAAGCGTCTCGACATGGCTGCCGCCAAGCATGTTATCCACAAGAACCAGGCTTCCAACCGCAAGTCCGGTCTTGCCAAGCTCGTGAACAGCATCAACGCCTAAGTTGTAAATTTCACACCACACAGATTACGCGCATAAATGGAGCCTGTTTTATGGAACAGGCTCCATTTTTTGTACCGCTCGGGTAAGATAGTCCGCATGAATACTTCAATTGACATTTCCCACATCCGCAACTTCTCGATCGTTGCGCATATCGACCATGGCAAGTCCACGATCAGTGACCGCATCCTCGAGCTCACCCATACCGTCGATGAGCGCGACATGGAGTCGCAGCTGCTTGACACGATGGACATCGAGCGCGAGCGTGGCATCACGATCAAGTCCAATGCCGTCCGCGTGTCCTATGACGCCGACGACGGCGAGACGTATCAGTTCAACCTGATCGATACGCCGGGCCACGTGGACTTCACCTACGAGGTCTCGCGTTCGCTGGCCGCTTGTGAGGGTGCGGTGCTCGTCGTGGACGCCACTCAGGGCGTCGAGGCGCAGACCGTCTCCAACGCGACGCTCGCCATGAACGCCAATCTGGACATTGTGCCGGCCATCAACAAGATCGACCTGCCCTCGGCCCATCCCGATGAGGTTAAGACCGAGATCGAGGATGACCTGGCGATCCCTGCCGATGATGCTGTGTGCGTCTCGGGCAAGACCGGCGAGGGCATTCACGATCTGCTGGAGTCCATTGTCTTTTTGATTTCGCCGCCTAAGGGCGATGCAAACGCTCCGCTCAAAGCGCTCATTTTGGATTCGTACTTTGACGAGTATCGCGGTGTGGTGGCTACGGTGCGCGTCTTCGATGGTTCCATCAAAAAGGGCGATACCCTGCTTATGATGCAAGCCAAGGGCGACTTTTTGGTCGACGGCGTGGGCGTCAAGCGTCCTGCCGAGACCCCGGTCGACGCGCTGACGGTCGGCGAGGTCGGATATGTGGTCACGGGCTTGAAGGATCCCGAGGCCGTTCGCGTGGGCGATACCCTTACGTGGGCGTCGAACCCCTGCCCCGAGCCGCTTCCCGGTTATCGCGAGGCCAAGCCCATGGTCTATACGGGCCTGTTCCCGATCGACAACAAGGACTACGAGAACCTGCGTGACGCGCTCGATAAACTGCACGTCAACGACCCGTCGTTGGTGTGGGAGCCCGAGACCTCGGTGGCGCTCGGCTTTGGCTTCCGCGTGGGCTTCCTGGGCCTGCTGCACATGGAAGTCGTCAAGGAACGCCTGGAGCGCGAGTTCAACCTGGACCTCATTGCCACGAGTCCCTCGGTTGACTATCACGTCTACAAGACCGACGGCGAAATGATCGATGTCCGCAGTCCGCAGGACCTTCCCGAGGCCACACGCATCGATCGTATCGAGGAACCCTACCTCAAGGCAAAGATCATCTGCCCGCCTGAGTACACGGGTGCCGTCATGCAGCTCGCCATCGAGCACCGCGGCGTCACAACCGACATGATCCACCTGACGAGCAAATCGGTCGAGATGCGCTTCGATATGCCGCTCGCCGAGCTCATCTTGGACTTCTTCGATCAGCTCAAGAGCCGCACCAAGGGCTATGCCTCGCTCGACTACGAGTTCAACGAGTACCGTCCCTCCGAGCTCGTGAAGCTCGATATTTTGCTTTCGGGCGACGAGGTGGACGCGCTTTCGTTTATCGTCCATAAGGACAAGGCATATGGCCTGGCCCGTGGCCTGTGCGACAAGCTCAAGGAGATCATCCCGCGTCAGCTGTTCGAGGTGCCCATCCAGGGTGCTATCGGCAACAAGATCATCGCCCGTTCCACCGTCAAGGCGCGTCGCAAGGACGTTCTTGCCAAGTGCTACGGCGGCGATATCTCGCGTAAGCGCAAGCTGCTCGAGAAGCAGAAAGAGGGCAAGAAGCGCATGAAGGCCATCGGATCGGTCGAGGTCCCGCAGGAGGCCTTTATGGCGATCCTCAAGGTGGACGAGTAGGTCTATGGCGCTTTCTGAATACAGCAAGCGGCTGCTGGGCGCCTATGCCGAGCAGCCGTTCCTTATGGCTCCCATGGCGGGCGTGACCGACCCTGCCTACCGCATCATGTGCCGCCGCCGCGGTGCCAACCTTGCCTACAGCGAGATGGTGAGCGTGGCGGGCCTTGCCTATGCCAGCAATAAGACGTGGCGCCTGGTGCTACCGGCCGACGAGGAGCAGCAGATTTGCGTGCAGCTCTTTGGCTCCAAGCCCGATCAGTTTGCGAGCGCCGTCGCTGCCGTCGAGGAACGTGTGGGCGATCGCCTGTCGCTCATCGATATCAACATGGCATGTCCCGCCCGCAAGGTCGTTACCAAGGGCGAGGGCTCGGCGCTCATGCGCACGCCCGACCTGGCCGAGAAGATCGTCGAGGCTACGGTGGGCGCAGCGCACGTGCCCGTGACCGTCAAGATTCGCAAGGGCTTTTATGCCGAGGATCGCAATGCCGCGACATTTGCCCAGATGCTTGAGAGTGCAGGGGCTGCCGCAGTCGCCGTGCATGGTCGTTGCGCCACGCAGCTCTACACGGGCCAGGCCGATTGGTCGGTCGTCGATGAGGTTGCCGACGCTGTCGAGATTCCCGTGATTGGTTCGGGCGATGTGTTCTCGGCCGAGGACGCTGCTGAGCATCTGCACGGCTCGGGTGCCAGCGCGGTGTTTATCGCGCGCGGCATCTACGGCAATCCGTGGGTGTTCGGCGATGCCCGAGCCCTTGCACTCGATGGCACGCCGGTTCCTTCTCGCTCCTCGGTCGAGCGCCTGGAGGCTCTGCGCGAGCACCTGACGTTGACGCATGAGCTTCTGCCGCTCATGTCGCGTGCTCGCACGTACGCAAGCTGGTACTTAAAGGGCATGCCCCATGCCGCCGCCTGGCGCGCTCAGGTGGTGCGTTGCTCTACGTACGAGGAGTTTATGGCGCTGGTCGATGATATCGAGCGCGACGTGGTGGCCTGCGAGGCCGCGCTTGCCGCCGGTGAGTCGGTGCCTGCTCATCCGCTGGAGGCCTAACGGTGGCCGTTACCGCGCTGTACGTGCACGTGCCGTTTTGCGCCCAAAAGTGCCGGTACTGCGACTTTGACTCTCGCAGCTTTGCTGCGTGTGATTTGGATGCCGCGCTCGATTCGTATTTTGAGCAGTTGTATGCGCGCCTCGATTCCTTTGGCGACGCCGGGGCGCTTGCGCAGGTCCGCACGGTCTATACTGGCGGCGGCACGCCGTCACTTGCTGGGGAGCGCCTGGTGGAACTTGCCCGTCGTATCTCCATGTGGTGCAAACCCGTTGAATTTACTTGCGAAGCCAATCCTGAGTCCCTGACCGTCGAGCTCGCCACCGCGCTTGCCGAGGCGGGTGTCACGCGCATCTCTCTGGGCGTGCAAACACTCGACAATACCGAGCTGGCTGCTATTGGCCGCATTCACGATGCCAATCGGGCACTTGCGGCTATCGCGACGGTGAAGGACGCTGGCCTCGATGTGTCGTGCGACCTGATGTGCGGCCTTCCCGGGCAGACGGCCGCAAGCTGGCGGAGCACGCTCGATGGCGTGCTGGCGGCGGCGCCGCATCATGTATCGGTGTACCCGCTCACGCTCGAGGAGGGCACACCACTCTATCGCATGGCATGCCGTGACGAGTCGCTCGAGCCCGACGAGGATTTTCAGGCTTCGTGCATGGACGCGGCGCGTGAGCGCCTGAGTGCGGCCGGCTATCATCCGTATGAGGTGGCGAGCTACGCGCTCTACGGCCATGAGTGCGCCCATAACATTGCCTACTGGACCGGACGGGGCTACCTGGGCCTGGGTCGTTCTGCCGCGGGCATGCTCGACGACGAGGACTTCGACCGTCTTGCAGGTTTGTTCCCCGGCGTGTCTTCTCGAGGCGATGCGTACCGCGTGCGTCTGGTGCAACGTGACGATGACGCGACGGCGTTCGAGGCCGAATATCTGTCGCAGCGCGAGGCTGTCGCCGAAGACTTGATGCTCGCTTGTCGCATGACGCGCGGTGTTGCGTCCGACCTGTTGGCTCGTGAAGCTTGCGTCATCCCAACGGGCGAGCTGGCAGCTGCCTGCGATCGCGCGCTCGAATTGGGTCTTGCCACTTGGGTGCCCGAGACGCTCTGGGGTCATGAGGGACCCTTCACTTCGGCAGATGTCGTCGCGGGCCATGTTCGAGCTCGTCTGGCGCCGACCCACCTGGGTTGGCTCGATGGAAATGTTCTATTCGAGCTGTTTTGGGATCTAGCTTAGGCCGCTCGGGTAGAATTACCGGAATATATACGCTGCTGTGAGCAGGAGGTTGCCGCGCATGGCGACGATGAACGAAAAAGATTACTACGAGATTCTGGGTGTCTCCAAGGACGCCACTTCGCGTGATATTCAAAAGGCCTTCCAGCAAAAGGCCCGCAAGTTCCATCCGGACGTCAACAAAGAGCCGGATGCCGAGGAAAAGTTTAAAGAGGTTTCCGAGGCCTACGCCGTGCTTTCGGATGAGCAAAAACGTGCGCGCTACGACGCCATGCGTTCTGGCAATCCCTTTGCCGGTGCTCCTACGGCTTCGCCCTATGGTGGCGGCTACGCCGGCAACACGGGCTATGGCAATCCCTTTGAGGGCGGCTTTCCCTTTGGTGGCGCCTGGGGCCAGCAGCGTCGCGGCCAGGCTGCCTACAATCCCGAGAACGGCGCCAACGTGGTCGTCGATATCAAACTCGACGCCAAGGAGGCCAAGGGCGGTGCCCGCAAGACCGTCCGCTACACGCGCTTCGATACCTGTAGCAACTGCGGCGGCTCTGGCTCCGTTTCGTCCGAGCATGCACATACCTGCCCGAGCTGCGGTGGCCGCGGCCACATCGACGTCGACCTGTCCTTCCTGTTTGGTGCGGGCACGTTCCAGTCGGTCTGCCCCGAGTGCGGCGGTTCCGGTAAGGTCGTGGCCGACCCCTGCCCCGATTGCGGTGGCAGCGGGCGAACCCGTGTGACCTCCGAGCAGACGATTGAGTTTCCTGCCGGCACGCACGATGGCGACGAGGTCCGCATTAGCGGCATGGGCCATGCTGGCACTAACGGTGCCGCGGGCGGCGACCTGGTCGGCCGCGCCCATGTTGAGGCCGAGCGCTTGGAAGGCAAAGCTCGTACTGGCTTTTACCTGATGGGCATTGTGGCGCCGTTTTTGGTGCTGTCGGCCATCTCGGGCGTGTTCTCGGCCTTTGCCGTGATGTGCTTTATTCCGTTTACCATGGGCCTATTTATGGTGCTTTCGGACGGTGTGCTTCATCGCAGCCTGCTGTGGTGGAAGCGCGGTGCGATGCAGTTTGCCAACGGTTTTGCCAACGGCTTCATGTTCGCGCTCGTGTCGGTTTGGTTCGCGAGCTGCTCGCAACGGGCCATGCTTTCGCCGTATCAAATGCAATAACATCAAACCCTCTGTTTGCGGTCGGCCCAGCTTGGGTATAGGACGCACTGTGACAATAATGAAAGTTGGAAGGATTCGGTCGTGTCGGAAAATAGGGATTACTACGAGGTACTTGGCGTCGACAGGGATGCCGACGCGCGGACGATCAAGCGTGCGTTTCTAAAGAAGGCCCGTACCGTACA
>CAKTWK010000021.1 GCA_934630735.1 uncultured Collinsella sp.
GCCACATTAAGTGGCTTTCTTTGCGTGCGGAATCTACGAAAAGCTAACCCGTGCCGCCCGGCCAGGCCCTAGGTTTACTTACCTGCCGCCAAGATGGCGTCTTGAGTGTCTAGATACTTAGCTGAATATATTTGGATGAAGGGGGTTCCTTGTTGGCAAGGAGCCCCCTTCTGCTTTTGGTTACTTTGGAGTTGTTGGTGCGTCTTTACTTGGCATCGGCCCAGGTTATGCCGGTGCTGGCTTCGGCAATGAGGGGTACGCGGAGGTCTACGACGTGCTCCATGACGTCGCGGACCATGGCGGTGAGGCGCTCGACTTCGTCGATGGGGCACTCAAAGTCCAGTTCGTCATGTACTTGTAGGATCATGCGGGCGGCAAAGCCTTCTTCTTCCAAACGGCGGCTTACGCGGGCCATGGCGATCTTGATGATGTCGGCGGCGGTGCCCTGCATGGGGTGGTTCATGGCCGTGCGCTCGCCAAAGCCGCGGAGCTGCGGATTTTTGGCCTTGAGCTCCGGAATATGGCGACGGCGGCCGTACATGGTCTCAGCATAGCCCGTCTGCTTGGCACGCGCCACCACGTTGTCGAGGAACGTGCGCACACCCGGGTAGGCCTCGTAGTAGCGATCAATCATGTCGCGCGCCTCGGCCATCGAGATATGCAGCGACTGCGACAGACCATAGGCCTGCTGACCATACACGATGCCAAAGTTCACGGCCTTGGCGCGACTGCGCAAGTCGGGCGTTACCTCGGACACCGGCACGCCAAACACGCGCGCGGCCGTCTCGGCATGAAAGTCCTCACCCTCGTTAAAGGCGCGCACCAGGTGCTCGTCTCCCGAAAGATGCGCCAACAAACGTAACTCAATCTGCGAGTAGTCCACCGCCAAAAAGACGCTTCCCTCGCCCGCCGAGAACGCCGTCTTGACGGTACGCCCCAGCTCCGAGCGCGTCGGAATGTTCTGCAGATTGGGGTCGCTCGAAGACAGGCGCCCCGTCGCGGTGATGGTCTGGTTGTACGTGGTGTGCACACGCCCGTCACCACGGCGCAGCGGACCTAGCGTGTCCAGATAGGTCGACTTAATCTTGGACTTCTCGCGCCAGTCCAAAATCAGGCGCACGATCTCGTGGTCGCGGGCAAGGTCGCTCAGCACCTTGGCGTTGGTCGAATAGTAGCCGCGCTTGGTCTTTTTGAGGCCCTTGGTCGGAAGCCCCATCACATCAAAGAGTACGTGCGAGAGCTGCATGGGGCTGCCGATGTTAAAGGTCTCGTCGCCAGCCAGGTCGCGAATGCTGCGCTCGACCTCGGCAATCTGGGTCGCCAGGCCCTCGGACAGACTGTGCAGGCGGTCGGGGTCCACAAGCATGCCCGCGCGCTCCATCTTGGCAAGCACCGGCACGAGCGGCATCTCGATGCCATCGAACACGTTGGCGGCATTCTCACGGGCCATGCACTCGCGCAACGGCGCCACGAGCGCCAGCGTCAGGGCCGCAGTACGGGCGGCAGGCGCCGGAGCGTCCTCGCCAGCACCCTCTGCGCCGCGCGCCGCAGGCAGCGCCATCTGCAGATAGGTATCAGTCAGATACGCCTCATCGAACTCGGAGCGATCGGAATCCAGCAGATAGGCGGCAACCACGGTATCGAAGATGCGCGTGGAATCGACTGCCAGCGGATCCATGAGCTCGGGCTCAGAAGAATCGATGGGCGAAAGCTCATGCAACAGTGCCTTCATATCCGGGCTCGCCACGCGACCCTCCATAAACAGACGCGCGAGCACGCCGGCAATCACGCCGTGGACGAAGTTGAAGCCCTCGACCTCAGCCACCGCACCGCTGTCGCCCTCCTCGAGCGCGAACAGGCCCTTGGACGTCGCCAACCACAGCGTGCGCGTCAGCCCAAAGAGCGCGCCCTCTTCCTTGTCGTCGTCCACCACGGCGGCGACCCACTCGCCGGCATCAATCGCGCGGGAGACCTCGGCCGCAACGGTACCAAGCGCGTCAGTATCGCCGGCGGCTGCGCGAACCATCGCAGGTATCTCAAACACACCGGAGGCAGCAGCCCCGCCCTCGCCGCCGATCAGCGCCAAGAAACGGTTCTGCATGGCGGTGATACCAAGCGTACCCAGCGCCGCGGAAACCTCATCGGCAGAAAACGCCGGGAAGGACGTCGCCTCAAAGTCGAGCTCGACGGGTGCATCGGTGCGGATGGTTGCGACCTTGCGGCTCAGCAGCGCGTCGTCGATGTGTGCGCGCAGGTTTTCTCCCATCTTGCCCTTGACCTCGTCGGCGTGTGCGATGACCTCGTCCAGGCTACCGTACTGCGCAATGAGCGCGCTCGCCTTTTTGGGGCCGATGCCCGGCACGCCGGGGATGTTGTCGGACGTGTCGCCCTTAAGACCATAAAAGTCGGGCACGAGTGCCGGCGTGATGCCGTGATACAGATCGTCCACGCTCTCGGGCGTCATGATCGCCACGTCGGACAGGCCCTTGCGGGTCGAGACCACATTGACATGCTCGGTCACAAGCTGATACATGTCGCGGTCGCCGGTCACCAGCAGCATGTCGCAACCGGCCTGCTCGCCCAAGCGCGCCATAGTGCCCAGGATGTCATCGCCTTCCCAGCCCTCGGACTGCAAAATCGGCACGTTGAGCGCGGCGAGTAGCTCCTTGATCATGGGAAACTGTGCGTGCAGATCGGGGTCCATGGGCGGGCGCTGAGCCTTGTACTGCGGCAGCATCTCCATACGCACGCGCGGCTTGCCCTTGTCAAACGCCACGACAACGCCGTCGGGATTAAAGGCGTCAATCATCTTGAGGAACATATTCAAAAAGCCAAAGATTGCGTTGGTGGGACGACCGTCCGGCGCGTTCATGGTCGGCGGCACGGCGTGGAAGGCGCGGTGCATGAGCGAGTTGCCGTCGATGACGGCAAAGGTACGGCGCTTGTCAGACATATTGAATACCTCGCTTTGGGCTGGGCACGGTTTGCTCACACCAGTTTACACGCTCCCCGCGCCATGGCCACCGCACATCAGGCTTCCCTGCCGCCGCGGGCCCGCGCGTGATACGATGGCTCACGGTACATCAACCAGCACGATCGATCCGAAAGGAGCCTGCGTCATGGAGCGTCCCTGCGCATGGAAAAAGTACACGCCACAGCAGATCGAGGAGCTCGAGGAGCTTTGCCGCGGCTATAAGCAGTTTTTGAGTGAGAACAAGACCGAGCGCCTGTGCGTCAAGACCGGTATCAAGATGGCCGAGGAGGCGGGCTACGTCAATCTGGAGACCGTGATCGCCGAGGGCCGCGCGCTCAAGGCCGGCGACAAGGTGTACGCCGCCAATCACGGCAAGGACCTCATGCTCGTCAACCTGGGCACCGCCCCGCTCGAGCAGGGCTTTAACATCCTGGGCGCCCATGTGGACTCGCCACGCCTGGACCTCAAGCAGAACCCCGCCTTCGAGGCCGGCGACATGGCTTATCTCGACACGCACTACTACGGTGGCGTCAAGAGCTACCACTGGGTGGCCTCCCCGCTCGCGCTTGTGGGCGTCATCTGCAAAAAGGACGGCACCACCGTCGACATCAACATCGGCGACAAGGCGGACGACCCGGTCTTTACCATCTCCGACCTGTTGATCCACCTCTCGAGCGAGCAGATGTCCAAGCCCGCCAAGGACGCTGTCGACGCCGAGATCCTCGACGTGATCGTGGGCGGCCGCCCCGTCAAGTTTGACGAGGACGACAAGGACGCCCCCAAGGAGCCCGTCAAGCAGATGTTCCTGGATATCCTCAAGGAGCAGTACGACGTCGAGGAGGAGGACTTCCTCTCCGCCGAAATCGAGGTCGTGCCCGCCGGCCCCGCCCGCGACATGGGCCTCGACCGCTCCATGATTCTGGGCTATGGCCACGACGACCGCGTCTGCGCCTACCCCTCCATGCTCGC
This sequence comes from uncultured Collinsella sp., assembly GCA_934630735.1. Classification (GTDB taxonomy): domain Bacteria; phylum Actinomycetota; class Coriobacteriia; order Coriobacteriales; family Coriobacteriaceae; genus Collinsella. The sequence continues at coordinate 3,944 of CAKTWK010000021.1, forward strand.
CCAGATCAATGTTGCAGATGTCGAGCGCACGAGCATCACGCTCATCGTCGACAAGGAGGAGATTGGTTCCGTGGGTGCCACCGGCATGACGAGCCGCTTCTTCGAGAACACCGTCGCCGAGATCATGACGCTCGCCGGCGAGGATAGCCCGCTGGCCCTGCGCCGCGCACTCGCCCACAGCCGCATGCTCTCCTCTGACGTGTCCGCCGGCTTCGACCCGGGCTACGCCGGCAAGTTCGAAACCAAGAACGCCGCCTTCATGGGCCGCGGCCTGTGCTTTAACAAGTACACGGGCAGCCGCGGCAAGGGCGGCTCTAACGACGCCGACGCCGAGTATGTGGCCCTCATCCGCGACATCATGGACGAGGCAGGCGTGGACTTCCAGACTTGCGAGCTCGGCCGCGTCAACGCGGGCGGCGGCGGCACCATCGCCTATATCATGGCCAAGTACGGCATGAACGTCATCGACTCCGGCGTTGCCGTCCTGTCCATGCACGCCCTGTGGGAGGTCGCCAACAAGGCCGACATCTACGAGGCCTACCGCGGCTACAAAGCCTTCCTCGAGCGCGCCTAACCAACCCTTCACCAGTTGCGGTGAAATACGGACTAACCTGGCCCATAAACAGCCAAAACAGACCGTATTCCACCGCAACTTCCTTTTTGGCAGAGGAGAGTCCATGCTGCAGGTCATCATTTCGCCCGCCAAGCAGATGCGCGCGGCCCAAGATGCTTTTGAAGTCCTGGGCATTCCACCTTTTGTGCACGAGACGGCTCGCCTCCACCGCGCTCTGCTAGATATCGAACGAAATGAAGGCAGCGGCGGCCTGCAGGCGCTATGGAACGTGAGTGACAAACTGCTGGGGCCTTGCCTCAACACCCTGCATGAGTTCGGGCCCATCCTGAAAAGCGGCGATCTCGACAATCCCGCACTCGCCCGTCACCTCTCCCCTGCCGTCATGTCCTATCACGGCATTCAATACCAGAGCATGGCACCCGAGGTGATGGATTCCGCGCAGCTCGCATGGCTGCAAGACCATCTGTGGATCCTCTCCGGCCTCTACGGGTGCGTTCGTCCCTTTCATGCCGTCGAACCGTATCGGCTGGAGATGGGCGCGAAGCTCGCCGTTGACGATGCCCGAGACCTCTACGCGTTTTGGAGCGACAAGCTCGCGCAGGCTATCGCCCCGGCAGGCTCAAACACCACGATCGTCAACCTCGCCAGCGTAGAGTATGCCAAAGCCGTTCTGCCCCATCTCGCGGGCGACGCCACGGCCGTCACATGCCTTTTTGGCGAGGGTATCCGCAACGGGAAGCCCATCCAACGGTCGACCGCCAGCAAAAAGGCGCGCGGCTCCATGGTGCGGTGGATGGCAGAAAACGAGCTCGAGGATGCAAGCGGACTTACCGCATTCAACATCGGCTATCGTCACATCCCCGAGCTTTCAGACGAAAACACCCTGGTTTTCATGAACGCACAGGCACAATAGGCCCGCCGTTTCCAACCCCCCCCGTTACTCCGCCAAGCCATCGGCCTTTACAATCTCGCTCGTCGAGCCATCTTGGTAGTTAATCTTGACATGCTCCACCTCGGACACCTTGACGCCCGACGGGGGCTCCAGGCGCCATTCCGTCAGGGCGATATCCATCGTCGTGGGCACATCCCCTTGATCTTTGAGCTCGACCAACAGCGTCTTAAGCGACGCATCGAAGGTCACGCGCTCGATCTCTTCACCAGGAATGGAACCACCGCTCAGCTGCAGCTGGACAAATCCATCGCGCGGATACCAATAGTCGCCCGGCGCGGCAACGGTATTGCCGCCAGAGACCTTCATCGTCATAATCGGTAGGCTATCATCAGCCTCGAACTCCCATGCAACGCCGCCGCGACCACCAAACGTCCAGATACAAAAGGCAATCACCAGCACGGCAAGCACCGCAAAACCAATTGCAACAAGGCCATGGTGCGCACGGCTTTCCTCGGCCGATACGTCCCATTGCGTCTCTCGATATAGATGCTTGTCTTCCATGTTCGCCTCCCCACAGGCACGCTTGTTGGCCCAATCGTACCCATTCAGGCTATACTTGAGCCCATGACATAACGGGGAGCTTGCAGGACAAGACGGCAGGCTGAGATTGGGCGCGCCCGCCCTGACCCGCAAACCTGATATGGGTAATGCCAACGAAGGGAGCCGTGCCAATGAGCACACAGACCGAGCCCAAGCTCGTCACGCAAATCGACTTCGCCCGTGCCGGGCAGATTACGCCGCAGATGAAGGAGGTTGCCGAGCGCGAGCATCGCGACCCCGAGTACATCCGCGAGCGCGTGGCCGACGGCCGCATCGCCATCCCCGCCAACATCGTGCATATCAAAAAAGGCATGCGCGCCTTTGGTGTCGGCGAAGGCCTTTCCACCAAGGTCAATGTGAACCTGGGCATCTCGGGCGATAAGGCCGATGCCGCCGAGGAGTGGAAGAAGGTCAAGATTGCCGAGGACTTTGGCGCCGACGCCATCATGGACCTCTCCAACTCGGGCAAGACGCGCCAGTTCCGCCAGCAGCTCATCGACGAGACGCCGCTCATGGTGGGCACCGTCCCCATGTACGACGCCATCGGCTATATGGAAAAGCCGCTGGTCAAGCTGACCAAGGATGACCTGTTCGAGGTCGTGCGCGCGCACGCCGAGGACGGCGTGGACTTTATGACCATCCACTGCGGCATCAACAAGTCGGTCACCAAGACCTTTAAGGAGACCGGCCGCTTGATGAACATCGTGAGCCGCGGCGGCTCGCTGCTGTTTGGCTGGATGGAGGTCACCGGCAACGAAAACCCCTTCTACGAGTACTTTGACGAGCTGCTCGAGATTTGCCACGAGTACGACGTGACGATTTCGCTCGGCGACTCCTGCCGCCCGGGCTGCCTCTACGACTCCAACGATGCCACCGAGACCGCTGAGATGATCGAGCTGGGCAAGCTGTGCAAGCGCGCTTGGGCCGCCGGCGTCCAGGTCATGGTCGAGGGCCCGGGTCACATGGCGCTCGACGAGATCGCCGCCAACATGAAACTGCAGAAGCGCCTGTGCCACAATGCCCCGTTCTATGTGCTCGGGCCGCTGGTGACCGATATCGGCGTGGGTTACGACCACATCACCGCCGCCATCGGCGGCGCCATCTCCGCCAGCTCCGGTGCCGACTTCCTGTGCTACGTGACGCCCGCCGAGCACCTGTGCCTGCCCGACGCCAAGGACGTGCTCGACGGCCTCATGGCCACCAAGATCGCCGCGCACGCCGCCGATATCGCCAAGAAGGTGCCGCACGCCCGCGACATGGACGACAAGATGGGCCAGGCACGCCGCAAGCTCGACTGGGATGCCATGTGGAAGTGTGCTCTCGACCCGGTCACCGGCAAGAAACGCTACGAAGAATCCCCCGCCGCCACCGAGGGCACCTGCACCATGTGCGGCAAGATGTGCGCCGTCCGCACCGTTAACAAGGTGTTCGAGGGTACGACGATCGATCTCGGCATGGAGGACTAACTCGTCACCGGAGCCACAATCGGTAACATGGTGTTCGTCAATTGTTGACGTGTGAACATTTGCTTACATTTGCGTAAAGATTGCATCGCCCGCCCGGGTTCGACATAGAGTCGGCCCGGGCATCTTTATAATGCTGGCTTAAAGACCCATTTGATTCCGACCGAACAAGGGAGCAAACATGGATCGCAGTAAGGTACCTGCCGTTCTATCCATCGCAGGATCCGATTCCAGCGGTGGCGCCGGCATTCAGGCCGACATCAAGACCATCACGGCGCACCGCCTGTATGCCGAGACGGCCATCACCGCCATCACCGCACAAAACACGCTCGGTGTCACCGCCGTGCAGAATATCTCCCCTGATATCGTCGCTGCGCAGATCGACGCCGTATTTGACGATATCCGCCCCAGCGCCGTCAAGATCGGCATGGTTTCCTCTGCCGAGATTATCGAGGTTATCGCCGACCGCCTGAGCGCCTGGAACGCGACAAACGTGGTCGTCGACCCCGTCATGGTAGCCACCTCGGGCGCACGGCTGATTGCCGAAGATGCCGCCGAGGCGCTCACCCGCCGCCTGTTCCCACTAGCAACCGTCATCACGCCCAATATTCCCGAGGCCATGGCCCTGCTTGACTACGAGGTCGACTCCGAGCGCACACAGCAAAATGCTGCCATGCTCCTCACCCGCCGCTTTGGTTGCGCATCCCTCGTTAAGGGTGGGCATCTTGTCAACGAGGCCAACGATGTATTGGCCGAACCCGCGCCACTCGATGACGAGGGCAACCATCTGGGCGATCCGCTCACCACGTGGTTCCGCCACAAGCGCATCGAGACCGACAACACACACGGCACCGGCTGCACGCTTTCGTCCGCCATCGCCTGCGCGCTGGCCCAGGGCATGGATCTTGCCGATGCCGTCAATGCCGGCAAGGCCTACCTAACCGGCGCTCTCGCCGCCGGCTTTGACATGGGCAAAGGCTCCGGCCCCGTCAACCACATGTGGCAATATTAAGATTCGCAGCCCAAAACCACCGCAAAGGACACCTTTGTGGTGGCTCCTACAAATATCTCGATCTATAACATCTAGGGACGATTTAGCCGCCCAGATGTTACAGATCGAGACATTCAAATTCCGCTGAGAAGAAAATCTCAATCCGTAACAGTAACTCGGCGAAATCGACCCTAGATGTTACAGATCGAGACAAACGACCGATATCGACCTAAATAATCTTAATCTGTAACATCTAGCCCGTTTTCGGCCTTACAACTGTTACAGATCGAGACAAAGCAACGAAACAAGCCACCACAAGGGGAACTTCTGTGGTGGCTTGGGGTCGCGCTACTCACCGAGCATCTCTTGGAGCTTGGCTGCCACGGCATGTCCCAAGCTCTCGTGGCTTTCGGGCATCATATGCAGATAGTCGATATCGCCCGGCTCGGCAAACTCGGCGGTATTCAAAAAGTCGCAGCCAAACTGCTCGGCCACGTGCGCATAGTACTCGCCAAAATGTTCAGATGCCTCGACGGAACGCTCGTCAAAGTCGGTCATATACACATCGGCGATCTGCGGCTTGATCTTGATAGGGGCCATAAGCAGGATGCGCGGGCAAGGCGCAGCGTCGGTCCACGGAAACGCGCGGACGGCGCGAATCAGCGCCATGGCGCCACGGGCGATATCGGAAGCTGTCACGTTAAAGACCGTCTTGCAATCGTTAGTTCCCAGCATAATAACGATCGCATCCAGCGGCTTATGAGCCTCGAGCAGCATCGGCAGCGCGCGGATGCCGTTAAGATTGGTGTCCAGATGGCACATATCGTCGCGTACCGTCGTGCGGCCGTTGAGGCCTTCTTCAATTACATGCCAGCCCTCGCCTAAGTCACGTTGGGCCACGCCGCACCAGCGCACATCCTGCGCATAGCGCACCGCGGTGCCATCGCGCATACCAGCCGGATCATAGCCATAGGTGTTGCTGTCACCAAAGCACAGAACGTTTTTCATCGTAAGCTCCCCACTCAATAAAAAGCCGACGGGAGCAGCCCCCGTCGGCTCGGTATATCGCATCACACGCACCGTTTACAGGTACTTGCGCCAGTCGTCGTCATCCTCGTCATCCTCGGCAGCGGCCTGAGCCCGCTCGGCGGCACGGGCGGCTGCGGCGCGGGCGGCAACCTGAGCATAGGACTCCTCGTTGCGCTCGGGGAAGCTTGCCAGCACGTGCTCGAATTTGGCGAAGTCCTCGTCCCAGCGCGTAGAGGGCACAGCAAAGAAGACCTGCTTGACCTTGAAGTCGCCCGATGCGAGCTCCTTGCGGAAGAGCTCGGCCACGGCCTCGGCATCAAAGCCGTTGCTGTCGCAGCCCCATGCGCCCAGCACGAGCTTCTCGCGACCCAACTCGTCGCAGATGGCGAGCACAAAGCGGATGCGGTCGCGCAGGGAATCCAGCAGAGCATCGTCGCTCACGCGATACTCCTGGCGGGCGCGCTTAACGTTGGGCGCGGCGGCCACGATCACGTCGGCGTATGCATGCACGTGGTTGCGGTCGAAGCGCACCGCAGGCACCACCAGGGCGCGGTTACGATAGAGCTCGCAGTTGATGTTGCGGCGACGGTTCTCGCCGTACCACTTGCGCTGCTTATCGAGAACGTTGTACAGATACGAATCGGCGCACAGCGTGGCCTCCTGGCCCAGATAACCCTGAATATATCCACCGCCCGGATTGGTAAACGAGGCAAAGGCGAGCACGGCCATGTCGCAGAACTGCGCATAGCCGCGACCGTTATCGAGGATTGCCTGCGTGGCGGAGGCATCAAGCACAGTGACCTCGGGCAGGACCGGAGCGGGCTCCTCAGCAGGCGCGGACTCAGCTTCGGCGATTTCCTCGGCAGGCTCCTCGACGGGCTCGGGCGCCGCCTCGGTCTCGGACGCCGCCTCGACCTCGGCAGTCTCCGCGTTCTCGACGTCCTCGGCGACCTGCTCTTCGGGGGCCACAGTAGTCTGAACCTTGGCCTTCATCGCCGCGACAAAGCCGGCGGGCATGCCGTCAAACTCGCGAACACCAGCAAGCGAACGCTCGATATCCTTGGCGAACGCTTCGGACACAGTCGCCACATGGCGCTCGGCGGCCTTGGCACGGGCCTCGCGCTTGGGATTGGGCTGACCCGCTCGGTTGGACCTGCGGTTACGGTTCCTGTTGTCGACGTCTGCCATAAGTGGTCACCTTTCCTGTCGCTGCCGCTATCGGCTTTTCCCATCCATGATACCCCGCCGCGCACAAAAAAGACGGCCCCGCAGGACCGCCTTTCACATCGTTTTATCGCGTCCGACAAGAAACGCTGCAATCCCCGCGCTAGTCGCGACGACCGATGATGTTCAGGATGCGCAGGAACACGTTGACAATGTCCACGAACAGATTGGACGCCATGAGCACCGCATTGGGCAGCGTGGGCGGCACCGTCGTGGCAACATAGGTGTCGTAGCCAATAAAGCCGGCGAACACCACGATCACGATCAGGTCGGTGATGGTCTGCGAGACGCCCATAAACATCAGCACGATCTCAACCAGAATAGTGGCGAGCAGAATGCCAAAGCCGATGCCATATACGCGCTGGAAAAACTTGGGGAACGTCACGCCCAAGGCGCCAAAGACAAAGGTGATGGCGGCCGTGGCGATAAAGGCAGTGTTGATGGTGGGCAGGTCGTAGTTGGCAAGGCCAAACGACGCGGTCAGGCCAAAGGTGCTCGCAAAGACCACGTAGCCCACGAGTGACAGGCCCACGGACTGTTTGCTGGCAGCAGCCGACATCATGACCATGCCGACGATGGTCAAAATAAATGAGCCAAAGACCAGCGGCAAAGCGGCGCCGCTCATCATCATGCGCGCAAACGACATGGTGCTCGTAAAGTAAGCACCGGCGCCCATGGCGCAAAAGCCCAAAAAGATCAGAGCAGACATGACAAGGTTGTACGCGCGCGGCGACATCTCCTTGGCACGGCTTGCGCCGGTCTCGATGGGGCCATTCTGATAGCCCTGGATATCGTTCATAATTTCGTCCTTTCAAAAAGCACCGCGACGGCGCCGTAGCCGACAAGTTTCCTGCCATTGTACCCGAACGCCGTGCGTCCTTACCTACGGCGCTCGCCCTCAAGCGTACGATCAAACGCCCAAACCCACCAACGCATCACGTGTGCCTGCGAGCCGTCCGCCCGCTCGCGCGTCTGGTCCTCCAGATACAACTCGGTCGCGTGCCCGCCAAAACGCACCTTATAGGTTGCCGTACGAATGCCGTGAACCGTCAGGCCAAACCCAGTGGTCGAGACAATCTCGTCAATCGTAAAGCAACGACCGTCGACCCAGCAGACGGTGACCGGCACGACCTGTCCGCCCGCGAGGATGCGAGCCACGACGTCCACATACTGCTTGTGCACGCGCCGAGTTTTGCCATCTGTCTGTCGATATTCCATGCCTCCTATTATCGAACGCATGTTTGCATGTTGTAAAGCGAACAGGCTGTGGTTTTGGGGTGTCGGAGCGATCGCATGTGTCCGCATGGCGTGTTAGCAAAAAGAACACCCGCGGTCAACAGGGATAATATTCAATTTTAGTGCCAAAAAATTCACTGCTCCCATCAGAACTCGGTAAAGAAACCCGCAGGAGGTGATACGATTTATCATGTTTCTGTAACGTGCCTGCAAACTTCGAGAAAGCCCATATATGGACGTAACGTTCTCAACCTTCCTCGGCCAACTTGTGTCGAACCCAGTCCTTGCCGTCACCGTGATCCTCGCGCTCGGCGCCATCTTCGTCAATGGATGGACCGACGCACCCAACGCCATCGCGACCTGCGTCACTACGCGTTGCATGCCCGCCCGCGCCGCTATTCTCATGAGTGCCGCATTCAACTTCCTTGGCGTGCTCATCATGACGCACTTTAACGCGAGCGTCGCCAACACCATCTCCCATATTGTCGACTTTGGCGGAAACAGCACCATGGCGCTCGCCTGTCTGTGCGCGGCGCTGTTCTCCATCGTCGTCTACGGCGCCACAGCGTCGCGTTTTGGCATCCCCACCTCGCAAAGCCACAGCCTTATCGCCGGCCTGACCGGTGCCGCCATCGCCCTCGGCGGTGCGAGCAGCGTCAACGTCCACGAGTGGATGAAGGTCATCTACGGCCTGGCGCTCTCCATCGGTCTGGGCTTTGTCATGGGCTGGGTCCTGTGCAAGCTCGTCTCGATTCTTTTCGCCGCCGCCAACAGGCGACGTGCCAATGTCTTCTTTAAATACGCTCAGATCGCGAGCGCTGCGGCCATGAGCTTTATGCACGGCGCGCAGGATGGACAGAAGTTCATCGGCGTGCTCTTTTTAGGCGTGGCCTTCGCCAGCGGCCAGACGAGCGTCGGCGATGCCGGCATCCCCATCTGGATTATGCTGCTGTGCTCGGCCACCATGGGCATCGGCACCAGCGTGGGCGGCGAGCGCATCATCAAGTCCGTCGGCCAGAGCATGGTCAAGCTCGAGAAGTATCAGGGCTTCTCCGCCGACCTGGCGGGCGCCGCGAACCTGCTGCTTGCCACCCTTACCGGCATCCCCGTGTCCTCCACGCACATCAAGACCTGCGCCATCATGGGCGTCGGTGCCGTCAAACGCCTCTCGGCCATCAACTTCGGCGTCGTCAAGGACATGATGTTCACCTGGTTCTTCACCTTCCCCGCCTGCGGACTCATCAGCTTTGTCATGGCCAAGCTGTTCATGATGTTCCTCTAGCCACACCGAGCGTCCATCCGGACCGCAAAACTTCGCCCACCCGTCTTCGCCTCGAAAGGACCCACTCATGGCAAAGAAACCCGATTCGTTCTACTTTGACAACTACGTCGCCTGCGCCGACCTTGCCGTCCAGGCCGCCGAGCTGCTAACCAAGATTTTCGAGAACTTCGATCCCGCGAAGATTCACGACATGCTCGAGAAGATGCATGCGATTGAGCATGCGGCAGACAAGAAGCACCATGAGCTCGAAGACGCCCTGCTCACCGCCTTTATCACCCCGCTTGAGCGCGAGGATCTAGACCTGATGAGCTGCTCGCTCGACACCGTGCTCGACCGCATTGAGGGCGTCGTGCAGCGCGTCTACTTCACCAACATCCAGAGCATCCACCCCGATGCCATCGTCATCGCTCACAAGGTGACCGACGCCTGCCGTGCCATGAAGGACCTGATGGTCGAGCTGCCCAACTACCGCAAGTCCAAGACCCTGCGCGAACTCGTCATCCAGATCAACACCATCGAGTCCGAGGCCGACGAGCTCTATATCAACGCCATGCGTAACCTGCACGTTAACGGCAAGGACCCGCTCGAGGTTATCGCCTGGCGTGACGTGTACGCCTTCCTGGAGTACTGCGCCGACTGCTGCGAGAATGTGGCCGATGTCGTGGATTCGATTGTCATGAAGAACAGTTAATTGGGGGTACATGTCCCACCGGTCGCGGGCCCGGCCACTAATAACCTTTTTCACTCCGGCTGCAAGCAGAGTCGTTCAAAAGGTTATTAGTGGCCGGGCCCGCTCCCTTATGCACCACCATTGGGAACTTTGGCTGATAGTTGTAGCGCAATGGGGGTTTGGCCGAGGGGGCCTTTGTTACTCGTTCGGACACTTTGGCCCTTGATGAGCGTTTGGCTGATTGCTGTTTTGGGTACTGTTTGGGTTACTTTGGGTTTGTTTGATTTTTAATTGTTGGAAGGCTTGTATGTCTTATTTGGATCTGGCTCGGTCTCGGTATTCTTGTCGCGAGTTTGAGGATCGTTCTGTTGAGCAGGCTGTGGTGGATGCCATTGTTGAGGCTGGGCGTATTGCTCCTTCTGCTTGTAATAATCATCCAGCCCGTGTGATGGTGCTGGATACGCCTGAGCTGTTGGAGAAGGCTGCTGCTTGTCAGCCTCGGTTTGCTCGTGATGGGTCTATCTTTGGAGCTCCGCTTGTCTTCCTTATTTGCAGCGTTACCGATGATGCTTGGGTGCGCCCGTATGACCAGATGAATTCCAGTGCCATCGACACCTCGATCGTGTGCGATCAAATGATGATGGAGGCCGAGGAACAGGGCCTGGGTACGTGCTGGGTGTGCCATTTTAAGCCCGAGGTGGCCTGTGAGCAGTTCAGCCTGCCCGAGGGTATCTATCCCTATCATATGCTCGTCTGCGGCTATCCTGCCGACCACATCGCCGACCCCGAACATCGCGAGGCCCGCACCATTCCCCTCCCCGACTTCCTCCTCAAGTAGATTTTTGGGACATGCCTTAAAATCCACCTTTGACCGCTCGCCCGTTCGCCGAGTTCTGTGCCCTCAAACGCAGGACTCGGCGTTTTTGTTTTGCAGACTGCATACAGCCACAAAAAAGGACCCACAAGCTGTGGGCCCTTTCTAGGCGCTAAATGATAGCTGGATATTAGTCCAGGTCGTCGGCAGCGAAGTTGTCAATCGGTGCGAAGGGATCGGCAACAGGGATAACCGGCTCGGCGACGGGCAGCGGCTCGGCAGCAGGAACGGTCACAGCCGGAGAAGCGGCGGAGCCGACCGGCGTGGAAGCCATGAGATCGGACGGGAAGGAGTTCTGAGCATCGTCCATGAAGTGCTGGATGAGCTTGAGGTACTCGGCCTTGAACTCCTCACGGGAAGCCTTCAGGCGGTCGATCTCCTCAAGCTCGGCCTGCTTCTCGGTCAGGGCCTGGCGGATGACCTCGCGGGCCTTGGCGTCAGCCTCGTTGCGGATGCGGTCAGCGTTCTCGTTGGCGTCGTTGACAATGCCCTCGGCGGTCTGCTGGGCAGCAATCAGAGCAGCGGAAATCTGACGCTCCTGAGCGGAGAAGTCGGGCGCAGGAGCGGCGACAGGCGCGGCAGGGACGGCCTGGGCGGCAGCATCCTGAGCCTGAGCGAGCTGGGCCTGCGTGTCGGCGAGCTGCTGCTCGGTGGCGGTCAGACGACCCTTAAGATCGACAATCTTGGCGAGCATGGCGTCGACCTCAGAGGACAGGGTCTCCAGGAAGACGTCGACCTCGGCGGGATCGTAGCCGCGCTTGGCCTCAGAGAAGGTCTGAGCCTGAATGTCAGCAGGGGTAATAGCCATAACAAGTTCTCCTTTGTCTTCGCCTTGGCGCCGTGCGCCCGACGTGAGTTACTAAGCCAGTTTTATATGAGTATACCTATAAGAAGTTGCAGAACCAGCTTCTGCACCAACTGCAACGCAATAATCGCAACGACCGGTGAAAAATCGACGCCGCCCATCGGCGGGATAAACCGGCGGAACAAATTAAGCCACGGGCCGCACACGCTATCGAGAACAGCGGCGATATCCTGTAGCAATCCGCCCTGCTTCATGGGGATCCACGTCATAAGGCAGTAGACCACAATGAGCGTGGAGTAAAAGTTGAACAGCGTATTGACCAGCTGGACAATGGTGTAGATGTTGATGAGAATCTCCTCGTCTTACTTTTACTTAAGGTAGCCGTCGGCACGGAGCTTTTTGAGGTCCGAATCCTTGACTTCGCAACCGGCGGGCAGCACCATAAACACGCGATCGCCCACCTCTTTGACTGTGGCACCCAAGCCGCAGGCAAAGCCGTAAGAGAAGTCCAGGACGCGCTTGGCGACCTCGGTACGAACGCCCACAAAAATCAGCGCGACAGGCTGCTTGGTGCGCACGCGGCGCACGACGGTCTCCACGTCGTCATAGCTCTCGGGGCGCAGGACATAGGCCGGCAGCTGCGGCGTAGCATTGATGATGTTGCTCGCATACGCCGAGGCATCGTTCGGTGAGGGAGCAGGTGCGGGGGCAGCAGCGCGGGCACGTGCGCTCTCGGCGTAGCTCGACGGCGTGTCGTAGGCACCGGGACGATAACCGCCCGCAACCGTCTCCTGCGAGCGCGATGGCGGGTTGTAGGTCGTAGCGTGGCGAGAATCGTCGCCGACCAGCTGACCGGAGCGTGTGTACACGGCCACCGACTCGGCCTCGCCGCGGCGCGTCTGACCCAACAGGCCATTGCTCGGCTCGTCCTGGGTGTAGAAACCCTCGCCCGAGGCACCGCTGTAACCGTTGTTCTGGTAGCCGTCGTCATAGCCATCATCGTAGCCGTAGTCGTCATCCTGACCATAACCCTGGTCGTAACCCTGCTGGCCGCCCAGGTGCATCTTATTTTTAATCTCGTCAAGGAAGCCCATGGTTGTGTCCTCTCGCGGTTTAGTGCAGGCGCTCCGATAATCAGTGCGCACTTCAGAGCCTTATTTTACTGCAAACTCCGGGCTAAATACTACCCTGCCCAGGCGAACGAGCGTAGAGCCTTCCTCAAGGGCAGGCTCAAAGTCCTCGCTCATGCCGCAGGAAAGCTCAGGCAGGCTCAGATCGGAGTGCGTCGCCTCAAGCTCATCCCTTAGCTCGCGAAGTCCGGCAAAGGTGCGGCGCGCCACATCCTTGTTCCCCCGGGGCGCCATAGTCATAAGGCCCTGCACACAAATTCCCTCAAGCTCCGCAAGCTCGCCTGCGGCGTCGCGAACCTCGTCGGGCGAAAAGCCGCCCTTGGACTCCTCGCCGCTCACATTGACCTCGAGCAGCACGCGCTGGGGGCCGGAGAGCTCGCCCGCCTCAATCTTGCGGACCGCACGGCTCGAGATAGCCTGAGCCAAATGCAGCGAGCCTACCGAATGAATCAGCTCGGCCGAGCCCAGAACCGCATTGATCTTGTTGGTCTGCAGGTTGCCGATCATATCGAAGCGCACCTCGGGTAGCTCCGGATGCTCCGCGAGACCCGCAAGCTTGCGAACGAGCTCCTGCGGGCGGTTCTCAGCAAAATGGCGATACCCCGCCTGGATGGCGGCAACGGTCTCATCGACGCCAACGGTCTTGGAGACGGCAATCAGGCGCGCGGCATCGTGGGGACGGCCCGCGCGATCGAGTGCCGCATAAAAACGCTCCAGAATCTGCTCGCGGCGAGCGCGCATCAAGTCCAAATAGTTATCCATTGCCAATCGCCTCCGCTGACAGACATACAAGTAGTCCCATGCTAACGCAAGAGCGCGGCCTCGCATGTGCAAGGCCGCGCTCACTTAGGTATTTACAATCTTTCGACGAACGGGGCCACCCTACTCCTCGTCGTCCTCGGCGTCGTCCTCGTCCTCAAGGTGCTCAAGCAGATAGCGCAGGCCCTCGCTCAGCTCGTTAGCAGGCACCTTAGCAACAAAACGTGCATCGACGGCGGGCCTCATGATGACACCCTCGCCCGAAGGCACGCGCATGCTCTCGAGCTCATCCTCATCCGTGCGGGCGATATCGCCGGCGTTCATACGCTGGCCGGTCAAAAGGAACGTCAGACGGCAGGCGGCATCGATGGAAATCGAGGCGATACGATCGAGGTAGCGCGAAACCATGATGGCACGGCGCAGATCGTCATAGTTACTATCGTCGTCCATAAAATCGCCCGTGTCCATGCGGTTGAAGGTACGGAAGAACTTCTCGTACGCCGCATGCACCGGCTCGTCCTCGACGGCCAGATTGCAGATGATGGACATGTCGTTGGTGACGAGCGCAGAAAGCGACGAACCCAGCACCTGATAGACGGCCTCGGCCTCGGCTTCAACCAAGGTCACAAGCTCCTGAGGCAGCGAGATGTCGGCCTTGACCATGTGACGCGTGGCGCGGCAGATCTGGCGAACCTTATCGGTCATGCGCTGCAGGTTAAAGTCGACGTAGATGATTGTCTGCAACAAGCGGAAGTCGGAGGCGACCGGCGACTGCGTAGCGATCAGGTTGTAGCACACGGCCTCCAAGTTGGCGCAGCGCGCGTCAATCGAAAGCGTGCGCTTCTTGGTCTTGGTGGCGAGCTTGCGATCGTCGGTCGCGTAGGCCTTCACGGCGTCGTGAAGCGCCAGGTCTACAGCCTCGTAGATGCTCAGCATCTCGTGACGGGCCTCGATGAGCTGACGGGAAAACAGTTTGCGCATGGTTCACTCCAATCAGTTGGGTGCGGTCATGCCGCCCGCACAGTGAATACGCACCGGACCAGGTCCGATCGGCTTGGGACTAGTCGCACCGATCAGCCAAAGCGGCCGGTGATATAGTCTTCCGTCCGCGAATCCACCGGGCTGGTGAAGATCGCGTCGGTTTGACCATACTCGATGAGCGTGGCGGGCTCGCCGGCAACTTCCTGCAAGAAAAATGCGGTGTAGTCGCTAATGCGAGCGGCCTGCTGCATAGAATGCGTGACGATGATGATCGTCATCTCGGGCGCCAGCTCGGCCATCAGATCCTCGACCTTAGAGACGGACGTGGGGTCGATGGCGGAGCAGGGCTCGTCCATCAGCAGGACATCGGGCTGCACCGCAAGCACGCGCGCGATGCACAGACGCTGCTGCTGACCGCCCGAGAGCGCCAAACCATCCTTGTTGAGCTGATTGGATACCTCTTTCCAGAGGTTGGCGCGCTTGAGCGATTCTTCCACGATGTCATCGAGGTCGCTTTTGCTAGTCACGCCCTGCAGACGAGGGCCAAAGGCGACATTCTCGTAGATGGATTTAGGGAACGGGTTGGGCTGCTGAAAAATCATGCCCACGCGGCGGCGAAGGTCAACCGGGTCGACGCCCTCGGCATAGATATCGTTGCCGTCGAGCGTCATGGTGCCCTCGACGCGCGTGCCCTCGATAAGGTCGTTCATACGGTTGATGCAGCGCAAAAACGTCGATTTGCCGCAGCCCGAAGGACCGATAAACGAGGTGATGGCGTTTTTGGCGATGTTGAGGTCGAGCCCCGTCAGCGCATGAAAGTCACCGTACCAAAAGTTGAAATCCTTGGCCGTGATGGCCGCTTGCTCCAGCGTGGGAGCGGACTGATAGACGGACATGGGACTCCTTAACTAGCGGCGTTTGCGCGACAGATAACGCGCAAACAGGTTGAAGGCCAGAATAATCGCCATCAGCAAAAGCGCGGTGCCGTAGGCTGCGTTCATGTTGATGCCGTCATTGGCAAGCAAATAGAGGTGAACGGTCATGGGACGACCGGAATCGAGCGGCGAAATAGGCAGATTGATGGCCTGACCCATGGTGTAGAGCACCACCGCGGTCTCGCCGATGGCGCGGCCGATGGCAAGCACGATGCCGGTGGCGATGCGGCCAAAGGCAGAAGGAAGCACGATCTTGGAGACGACCTGCCACTTGGTGGCGCCCAGGCCATATGCACCCCAACGGATATAGCGTGGAACGGCGCGGATTGCCTCCTCGGTGGTGCGCATGACGATAGGCAGCATCAGAAGTGCCAGTGCCAGCGCGGCAGAGACCATCGAAAGGCCCAGGCCCATGGCCTCGACAAACAAGGCATAGCCAAAGAGGCCCATAACAATGGAGGGCACCGAGGCCAGGGCATCGGCGGCATAGCGAATGATGTCGACGACCTTGCCCTGCTTGGCGTACTCGGCCAGATAGACCGCAGCCAGGACGGCAACCGGAGTGCAGATGAGCATGGCGAGCGCCGTCACGTAGACGGTCGAGACAATCGTCGGCCAAATGCCGCCTTCGGCGTTTACGCCCTGCGGCCAGCCGAAGATAAAGTCGAGCGAGATATGCGGCAGGCCGTTGATGACCACGTAGGCGATGATGGCGATCAGCACCAGCGTGGTGACATAGGCCGCGGCGCGAAACACGCCGAGCATGATCTTGTTGGAGAGGTCCTTGTTGATGCAGCCTTTCTTGCCGTGGGAAAGGGCACGCTTGATGCGCTCGCGCGACGAGGTCGTATCGACCGTCGTGTCAACGGAATCGGACATAGCCTACCCCCTCTTCTTGGAAATCAGGCGGACGATACCCACCAGTGCAGCGGAGATGATAAACAGGACCACGCCCATGCCGAACAGCGCCGAGCGGTGCAAGCCCGAGGAGTAGCTCATGTCGAGCGCAATCTGGCTCGTGAGCGTCGAGATGGGGCTCGCGACGCTATCGGGAATGACCGGAGCATTGCCCACGACCATGAGCACGGCCATGGTCTCGCCGATGGCGCGCCCCATGCCCAAAACGATGGCGTCCACAATGCCCAGCTTGGCGGCCGGCAGCACGACCTTGTAGATGGTCTGCCACTTGGTGGCACCCATGGCATAGGACGCCTCGCGAATGCCCATGGGAATGGAATTGAGAGCATCGATGGTGAGCGTGGTGATGGTAGGGACGATCATGATGGCAAGCACGAACCACGCCGTCAGGGCACCAAAGCCAAGACCGCCGGTCAGCTGCGCGATAAACGGGCGGATGATGATCATGCCGAAGAAGCCGTAGATGATGGAGGGAATACCCGCCAGCAGGTCGACGGCAGGGCTGATGAGCCTGCGCACGCGCTTGCTGGCGATCTCGACCAGATACACGGCTGTGCCCACACCCAGGGGCACGCCCATGGCGAGCGCACCGACCGTCACCAGACCAGAACCCGCCAGCAGCGACATGATGCCGTAGTGACCCTCAGAGGGCGCCCACGTAAAGCTAAAGAAGTCCGCCAGGCCGATGTCGGTAAAGACCGGTAGCGCCGAGTACGTGGTAAAGACAAAAATCAGGATGACGGTGACGACCGCCAAGAACGCGCATGCAAAGAAGATCCACTGCAGCGCCTTCTCCTTAAGATAGGTGCTGCGCGACACCAACGCCAACTCACGCTTTTTGGGCGCCTGAGTCTCCTGCTCAATCTGGGGGTTTTCCTGTGCTTCCACGCTACTCACTCCCCTTTCCGTCGTTGGTGACGGGAATAAAGCCCGCCTCGCGAATCTGCTTGTCCATCTTTTCGGACGTCACGTAGTCGATGTAATCCTGCGCCTGCTGCGAAGGCGTCCCCTTCACAAAGAAGTAAAGGTCACGCGAGATGGGATAGCCGCCACTCGCGACTGTCTTCTCGGACGCCTCGACATGATTGACCGAAACGGCCTTAACCGAGGTCTTGGCATTGAGGCTCTCGACAAAACCCAGAGAGATGTAGCCAATGGCGCCACGCGAGCGGGACACGACATCGCGTACCTGGCCCGTACCCGAAAGGACGGCCGAGCGACGATCGAACGGCGTGCCGTCCATCACAATAGTGCGGAAGGCCTCACGCGTACCGGAAGCCTCGTCGCGGTTGATAACCTGAATCTTCAGGTCCTCGCCACCAACCTCTTTCCAGTTGGTGATCTTGCCCGCATAGATATCGCGGAGCTGCTCAGTCGAGAGGCTATCGACCGGATTCTCGTCGTTCACAATGACCGCGATGCCGTCGTGTGCGATAACGATAGGCGTCAGGCCAAGGTCTTGCTCATCGGCGTTGAGGCCACGAGAGGAGCTGGCGATATCGGCGGTGCCGGCGCTAACAGCTTCGATGCCAGCAGATGAGCCCAGGCCGGAGACGAGCACGTCGATGCCGGTCTCTTCCTTAAAGCCCTCGGCCGCGATCTCGGCAATGGGAAGGCAGGTGGTCGAGCCGGCCACGGTAATAGAAGACGTAGAAGATCCCGAGGAGCAGGCGCACAGCGTGAGCGTGAGCACTGCTGCACTCAGGACCGATGCGATCTTTCTCATAGCATCACGCCGATCGCCGCATGGCGCCCGCAGGTGCCACCCTCGTTGCGGTAGGAATAAAAGCGGTCGTTCTGACGAACGGTGGAAAGTTTGGTGTCCACAATGCCGTTCACATCGACACCGGCATCCACCAGCGCCTCGCGAATGGCGGCGGAAAGATCGAGCATACGGGAAGCGGCAGCATCGATGCACGAGAACTCGGCGGCAAAGCGATCCATGAGCTCTTGGGACACCTCGTACTCGTCGCCCAAGATATGGGGCCCAATATAGGCAGAGATGTCCTCCGGCTTGCAGCCAGCCGCCTCGCAGAGCGCTTGGCACGCCTTGGCGGAAATGCGCGCAATCGTACCCTTCCAGCCAGAATGCACCACGGCAAAGCCGCCGGGAGCAACCAGCACCACGGGAACACAATCGGCAAAGCAGAGCATCACGGGCACCTCATGAGCCGTACAGACGATGGCATCGCAGCCCTCGGCAATCTGCTCGCAAATGTTCTCGAGATCGTCGGCGCCGTTCGAGGTCACCGTCACGACGTGGTCACCATGTACTTGATTGGGCACGAGCAGATTATGCTCGCACTCGGCGGCGCCCATGGCTTCGAGCGCTCGACGACGATTTTCTTGAACAGCAAAGGGGTCATCGCCTACATGCGAGCCCAGGTTGAGCGAGGAGTACGCATCTTCGGAAACGCCACCGGTGCGCTCGGTAAAGGCAAAGCGAACATCGTGCGTCGCGCCCTCTACCAACGTAACTCCATCATGGTCGACACGCGAAACGTTGTCCGCACGTGCTGCCATACTAAAGCCTCCTAATAACACAAGTATCGCGGCGACGCCGCAGCAGTCCGTGTCATACGGCTGCCATACTTCATCAAAAGGATACCCGCAGCGGTAGGGACCAAACGTAAAGGGAACGTAAGGAGATTGGAGGCTTTCGTTTACAAAGACGAAACACAACAAAAAAGGGTGCGCCCATTCGGACGCACCCCATACAGGTCGTTGAGAAAAACGAACTAGAAGCTGCCGCGCTTGAGGAAGTCGGGAAGCTCAAACTGGTCGTTGCCAAAGTTGGGCAGCTCGGTACCACCGACGTTGCGAGTCGGGGCAGCCTGAGCGGGGCTGGCAGCCGGAGCGGTGCGCTGAGGCTCGGCAGAAGCAGCGGCCTTGCTCTGGGACTGTTGAGCAGCGAAGAGCTCGTCCTGACGGTTGACGTTGGAGTCGGAGAAGCCCGTAGCGATAACGGTGATGCGCACCTGGTCGCCCAGGGACTCGTCAACAACGGTACCGAAGATGATGTTGGCCTCGGGGTCGACGGCATTGGCGACAACGTCGGCGGCGTCGCTGATCTCCTGGATGCCCAGGTCCTTGGAGCCGGCGATGGAAAGCAGGACGCGCGTGGCGCCATCGATGGAGCTCTCGAGCAGCGGACTGGAGATAGCCTGCTGGGCAGCGTCGACGGCACGGGTGTCCCCAGAAGCGGTACCGATACCCATCATGGCGGTACCGGCCTGCTTCATGATGGTCTTAACATCGGCGAAGTCCAGGTTGATGATACCCGGGACGGTGATGAGGTCGGTGATGCCCTGGGTGCCCTGGGAAAGGACGCCATCGGCAATTGCGAAGGCCTCGAGCATCGTGGTCTTCTTCTCGGCGATGTCGAGCAGCTTGTCGTTAGGGATAACGATCATGGTGTCGACGCAATCGGAGAGGGTCTTGATGCCCTCCTCGGCGCTCTTCTTGCGCTTGCGACCCTCGAAGGTGAAGGGCTTGGTCACGACGGCGACGGTCAGCGCGCCGACCTCGTTCATCGCGATATCGGCAACGATGGGAGCGGCGCCGGTACCGGTACCACCGCCCTCGCCGCAAGTGATGAACACCATGTCGGCGCCAGCGAGCGCCTCGGCGATATCGTCGCGGGACTCATCGGCAGCCTTGCGGCCAACCTCGGGGTTGGCGCCGGCGCCCAGGCCGCGGGTAAGGTCGGTGCCGATGTGCACCTTGATATCGGCATCAGAGATCGCGAGCGCCTGAGCATCGGTGTTGATGGCAACAAACTCGACGCCGCGGATACCCTCTTCGATCATTCGATTGACCGCGTTGGTACCGCCGCCGCCGACGCCGACCACCTTAATGACGGCAAGGTAGTTGTTGATCTCTGTCTCGTGCATGTCGGTCCTCCGAACAAAGGTTATAGCCATAGCATGGGTTGACCCCTGCGCACATTAACCTTCAGGTTGAAAGTAAATGCAAAGGTAAACCGTATTATGTTTGCACATTATGAACGTATCAGTCAAATAATTGACCGTGAAAACCAAACAAACCAGATAAACGGCGTGGTATGGCCCCTCAACAAAGCCGTTTAGGATGCTAGGCGGTCGGTGCGTTCCTAAACGTGTAGTTGCCTGGTGAGCGCACATTGATATAGGTTACGCCCTCTACCTGCGAAAGTAGTTTGGTCACGATGCGTTCTTTCTTGGCGATATCATCCGAATCGCCCAGCGACACCTCGACGCCGTTGTCTAGATTTGCCGAGATAGCCTCAACGGAAGGCGTGGAAATATCCTTCACCTGGTCCAAGAACTCGCTCGAGAAACCGCGTGCGTAATCCAGGCCGGCCTTGACGGCCTTGGAGCTCACCGCCCGACCCGAAACCGGTGCGACATCGGCCGAGACGTCAGTCAACAGCACGGCGCCGTAGTGCTTGGCAAGCGCCAGGGCCGCATCAATGCCGGTCAGGGTGTTGGCACCCTCCCCCGATGTAATGACGTTCCCCTGGTCGTCCACCTCGACAGACGTCGACAGCGGAGCAATCCAGGTGTCATCGTCTCCGATAGCCCAGGCAAGGTCGTCGGAGCTGATATAGGCAATGGCGATAACTTTACGCTCCGTCGGCGTGATGATAAGCGTATGGGGAAACTGGCGCTGGACATCCACGCCCGAGACCCACGGGTTTTGTTTGAGGCCCTCGGTGATCTGATCGGGATCCACGTTAAAGAGCGACGTGTTCTCGGGAAGACTGATGAGCTGCATGGCGTCGTGCTTGGTCACATGCTCGCTGCCATGAATCTGAATATCGGTGGCGGCAAACAGGCCAGAGTTGATGACGACGATGGCAATAATGGCAAGTACGGCCACGGCTGCCAGGATGCCGCCCGCGATTTTGCCCTTACCCTTAATGGCAGAAGCGGCGTCGGTCGCCTTACCTGCCATGGCACCGAGCGATGACAGAGGATTGATGCCCTTTTTTGCCGAAGACGCCTTGGCGGCGGGCACCGATGTCAGTGAACGCGGCTTAGCGCCAGCCAACGTACGGCCGGCATGCGGCGCACGGGCTCCCAGCGAAGGCTTGGGCGTCGCCATGGGTCGGGAGGCCTTGGTGCCCATCGCCGGCTTGGGCGTCACCGAAGGACGCGGAGCCGGACGACTCGTCTTTTTAGAAGCGGGGCGTCCTCCCAGCTGCGAGCCGACGACCGGGCGCTTGGCAGGACGAATGGACCCAACAGACTTGGAGGGCATGGCGGGCTTATGTTGAGGCTGGGCAGGTGCGCCGGAACGCCCTCCGGCGCGGCGGAAGGTTGGTTTCGATGCTCTAGAAGCCGAGGAATTTAACTTCCGGTCTGAGCTCGATGCCATACGCCTCCCTCACCTTTCCGTGCACATGCCTGATAACCGCGGCCACGTCATCGGCCGAGGCGGTTCCGTTATTAACGATAAAATTAGCGTGTACGGGCGAAACTTCCGCACCGCCAACCGAAAAACCCTTTAATCCACAATCCTCAATCAACTTGCCCACGCTTGCGTCGGGCGGGTTGCGAAAGACCGATCCGCAGGATGCGCGGCCCATGGGCTGCGTGCGCTTGCGGCGCGTCAGGTACCGCTCCATGCGCTCGCGAATGTCTGCCTTGGGCGCGGGCTTGAGTTTAAGCACGCACTCGAGAATGATCTCGTTACGCGGCAGGCTGCACTCGCGATACCCCCAAGCGATCTCGGATCCTGCATAGTGCTTAATACCGGACGCCGGATCAAACGTGACCACGTCCTCGATAAGTGAGCCGATCCACTCGGTTCGCGTACCTGCGTTCATGGACACGGCGCCGCCGACCGAACCGGGAATACCGACAGCGAACTCAAGGCCCGAAAGCCCGCGCGACAAGGCGTCGTTGACCAAACGCGCGAACATCACGCCCGCACCAACGGTCAGCGTGCAGCCGTCCTCGGCAACAACCGTGCGCTGAAACTCACGTCCCAGCGAAATAACGGCGCCGCGATAACCGGCATCGGCAACCAACAGGTTGGACCCCTTGCCGATAATCACCCACGGCACCTGCTCGCGGTCAAGCACCGCCACGGCGCGACGCAGGGCATGGTAGCTATGGCACGTCACAAAGAGGTCGGCCTTGCCGCCGATACGATAACTCGTATGACGCGCAAGGCGTTCATCCTCGACTACGTCCGTGTCGATCATGCCCGAAAGCGCCATGACGGCGTTAAACAGACCCATAGAGGTTAAGCGTCTTTCTTGGCAGTCAGATACTCGATGAACTCGGGGCCGACGGTCGTAACGTCGCCGGCACCCATGGTGAGCAGCAGGTCGCCCTCGCCCACGAGCTTCTCAAGCTCCTGGTTGAGCTCAAGACGGCTAGAGCAGTACACGACCTCTTTGCCGGGGTGCTTGGCGCGAACAGTATCTGCGAGCATCTTGGAGGTAACGCCCGGAATCGGCATCTCGCCGGCAGAGAACACATCAATCAGCAGCAGCTTATCGGCGTTGGCAAAGGCATCGGCAAAGTCATCGCACAGAGCCTGCAGGCGCGAATAGCGGTGCGGCTGGAACACGACATCGACATGCTTGTAGCCCAGCGAAGAGGCAGCAGCGAGCGTCGCCTTGATCTCGGTGGGATGATGGCCGTAATCGTCAACCACCGTGATGCCGTCGATATCGCCCACGTGGGTAAAGCGACGGCGGACGCCCTCAAAACTCGAAAGTGCCTTAGCGGCGGCGTCGATATCGAGGCCCAGGACATGGGCGACGGTCAAGACGGCCGTGGCGTTGAGCATGTTGTGACGACCGGGGTTGCTCTTAATCTCGACAGCGTGCTCGGTGCCGTCCTCAAAGCGAACGATAAAGTCGCTCTGGATGCCCTTGACATCCGGATGCACGCAGACGATGTCGTTGTTCTCGGCAAAACCATAGGAAAGCACATGACGGCCCGTCGACTTGGCGAGCTCGACCAGATGCGGGTCCTCGCCGCAAACGATGACGGTACCGTCCTCGCCCACCAAACTCATAAACTTGGCGAAGGTAGCCTCAATCTCCTCGATACCCGAGTAATGATCGAGATGGTCGGCCTCGACGTTGGTCACGATGACCACGTTGGGGTTCAGGAACAGGAACGAGCTGTCGGACTCATCGGCCTCGGCGACAAAGTAGTCACCCGAGCCGTTCTTGCCGTTGGTGTCGTAGCCCTCGACGATGCCGCCGATCAGGAAGCTGGGGTCCAGACCCATGCGGTCGAGCATCGTGGCACACATCGAAGAGGTCGTGGTTTTGCCGTGCGTGCCGGCAACGGCGACGGTGGTGTAGCCATGGCCCAGAGCCGAGAGCATCTTGGCGCGGGGCCACACGGGAATACCCAGCTCGCGGGCACGCACGAGCTCGGGGTTGGACTCGGGAATTGCGGTGGAGACAACAACCACGTCGGGCTTGACCTCGTCGATCGTCGCAGCCTCGTGGCCCACGTGGACCTTCACGCCGGCGCGGGTAAGCTGGCGAATATAGCGCGACGTCTTAAGGTCGGAGCCGGTAACGGTATAACCGCGCTCGTGCAGGACGAGGGCGATGCCGCTCATGCCGGCGCCACCGATACCGATAAAGTGGGCGCTCTTGAACTCGGGCGCGGAGGTTGCAGTCTGGGAATCAGCCATGTGCTCGTGTACTCCTTGCGTAAACACTGCCTGTAACCCGTTAACTGTACCGCACCTACCGCATCCGCGCGAGGGCGACCGGCGATATCCCGTCTAACTAACGCAATCCCTCTACCGCGTCGGCCAAAAGTGCGGCGGCACGGTCCTGGGCCAAGCCGCGCGCCGCCTGACGCATGGCATCACGCGCCGCAGCGTCATCAATCAGGTGCAGCAGCTCGTCGGCAAAGGCAGGGGCATCGATATCGGCATCGGCGCATAGCACGCCGGCACCGGCATCGACCAGGTAACGCGCATTCGTGGTCTGGTGGTCGGCCGTGGCGTGCGGATACGGCACGAGTACCGAGGGCACGGCAAGCGCGGCGATCTCGGCCACGCTCGAGGCACCGGAACGCGAGAGCACCAGATCGGCCGCAGCCAGCATATCGCCCATGTTGTCGATGTAGGGCTGGACACGATAGCGCTTCGCCTCCTCGGGCGTCAGCGCCAAAGCGCGCTCGGTCTCCTCAAAGCCGTCGGCACCCGTCGAATGCAAAATGTAGAGATTCTCGCGGGTCAGCAGCTCACCCTTGAGCGAGGCAACGCGCTCATTGAGATGCTGAGCACCGAGTGAACCACCAAAGACGAGCAGAAGCGTCGCGTCCTCGGGCACGCCGAGCGTCTTGCGACCGCGAGCGCGATCGCCCTCGATCACCGAACGACGCACGGGATTACCCGTCATGAGCACATGGTCGGGGTCGCCCTCGCGCTCAAAGACCGCGCGGGCCGCAGGTACCGAAATGCACACGCGGGCGGCATGCGAGTTCATCATCTTATTGGCCAGCCCCGGAACAGAGTTCTGCTCGTGCAGCAGATACGGAACGCCGGCGTCCTTGCACCAGCCCAGCAGCGGGACCTCAACGTAAGCACCAAAGCCGATAGCGGCATCGGGCTTACCGACCTTCGAGAAGTGACTGGCAAGCGCACGCTTCGCCTTGTTGACGCGCCACAGCGAGGTCAGCGCCGTCCAGGGACGGGAGCGATCGAAGCCCGTGACCGTGATGGGCACAAAGTCGAATCCGGCCTCGGGAACCAGACGACCCTCGAGCTTGCGCGATTGGCCCACGAACACAACGTGATGGCCGCGGTCACGCAGCTCCTCGGCCAAGGCGAGCGCGGGGTTGATATGTCCTGCCGTGCCGCCAGCTGCAATAGCAACGGTCATCTTATCGGTCATGGTAATCCCTTCGTACACGCGGCCCCTGGTCATCGGTGCGCAAACGCGCCGACGGGTCCGAATTCAAATCGATTCGATTATATCCGCCGCCCGCATTGCGAGGAGTGGGGCGCTGCGGACGACCTTGCGGCGCTGTTCGCTGACGCGGACGGGCCACCGGCTCGGTCGCAGAGCCATCCAGAACGGTAAAGCCGTTACGCGAAGATCGCTCGCCGCGCACGTGGGGCACGCCGGCGGTACTCTCATCCATAACGGCAAAGCTCTCGCGGCGACGATCGTACTCATCGCGACGGGCGCTCTCATACGAAACGCGAAGGATCAGACCGGCAAGCATAAGCGACACAATAATCGACGAGCCGCCGTAGCTAATAAACGGCAGCGGCTTGCCCGTCATGGGAAACACATTGAGAATGCCCAGCGCGTTGATCAAAAACTGCACCGCAAGAATGACCGCGGAACCCGATGCCATAAGTGCTCCGCGACGGTCGGTCGCCTGCTCGGCAATACGAAACGCCGAGTAGATCAGCATCGCAAACACCAAAATGAACAGCACGGTTCCGAAAAAGCCAACTTCCTCGCCGATAATAGCCAAGATGTAGTCGTTATGCGCCTCGGGCAAATACGAGTACTTCATGGTGGAGTTGCCGATACCGCGACCGAACAGGCCGCCCGAGGCAAACGCCATGATGGCAAGCGTAGCCTGATAGCCGTCACCATATTCGTCCGCCCAAGGATTCCAAGCAACCTGGACACGAGTCATACGATACGGCTCGGCGATAAGGGCGATTGCAATGACGGCGATGCCGGCAACGACCGTCCACACGATATATTTGGGGTCCAATCCCGCAAACAACGCCATGCACATGAGGGTCAGCAAGATGATCAGAACGGTGCCAAAATCGGGCTGAACAAAAATCAGAAAGAGCGAAATGCCCAGGTAGACACCCATCTTGCGAAGAAACTCGTTGATGTTGCCGCCGGGCGAAAAGATGCGGTCGAGCATGATGGCCGAATACGCGATGGCGAACGGCTTTAAAAACTCAGACGGCTGGAACTGAATACCGGCGATGTTGAGCCAACGCGTGGCGCCACGACTGCCGCTGCCCATAAAGAACACCAGAACCAGTAGCCCTATCATGCCCATGAGGAAGATCCTGAGCACGTCTTCCCCAAACCAACTGTCCGGCAAGATGCGCACGATGGCAACCATAGCCAGCACGCCAACTCCGGCAAACGCGGCCTGTCGAAACAGGAAAAACGTCGCCGAACCATTCTCATGCAGCGCCTCGACCGAAGATGCCGAGTACACCATCAGCAAGCCAAAGCAAACCAAGCTAAACAGGCAAGCCATAAATATCAAACGGGGGCGCATGATGCGGGCGGGGACGCCGGCAATATAGCGCTCACTGAACGTCTGCCCGCCGCATCCGGAACGCGGCGTGCTACGCAGCGAGGAAGCACGGTCCGAGTCGGGCCTCCTCATATCACTTCGGGGGCTCTCCTCTCTCACCGGCAACCCCTATTCCGTTTGCGATTTCGCTGCTGCGGCAAGCTGGGCAACGTAGTCCTTAAACACGCGACCGCGCTCCTCGTAGCCCGAGAACTCGTCGAACGAAGAGCAGGCGGGAGAAAGTAGGATCACGTCGCCGCGGCTCGAGAGCGAGCGGGCAACGTCAACGGCATCGCGCAGATCATCGGCCTGGGCGATATCCACGTCACCATCGACATCGGCCTCGTCCATAGCGGCGGTAAAGCGCTCGCGCGCATCGCCAAAGCAAACGACCGAGCGCACGTTGTCCATAACGACGCGGGCAAAGTCCGCAAGCGGCGTACCCTTATCGTGGCCGCCGAGCAGCAAGATCACGTCGTCATCGGGAAACGCCGTCAGGGCCTTTTCGACCGCATCGGTGTTCGTTGCCTTGGAATCGTTGACGTAGCGCACGCCATCGATCTCGCCGCAGGGTTCCACGCGGTGCTCGAGCGGCTGGAACGATGCCAAACCGCGGCAAATGCCCTCGGGATCGGCACCGACGGCCAAAGCAGCCGTGGCGGCACATAGGGCATTGATGACATTGTGATGGCCCGAGATCTTGAGCTCGGACGTGGCGACAAGCTGAGTCTCGACGCCCTTCAGGCGGACGACCATCTTGCCGTCGCGCACAAAGGCGGCGTCTGCACCCTCGGGCTCGTCAAAAGCGACCTTGCAGATGCGGCGGCCCGGTGTGTAGATGTACTCATCGAACTCATGGATGCCGGCATCCTCAACGTCGATAACCACGAGGTCGTCGTCGACCATATTCTCGAACAACTTGATCTTGGCAAGCGCATAGTTATTGTGGCTCTTGTGCCAGCCCAGATGGTCGGGCGTGATGTTGAGCAGCACCGCCACGCGAGGATGAAGCTCGGCGGTCGTAGCAATCTGATAACTCGACAGCTCGGCCACAAACCACTCATTGTGTGCACGGCCATCGATCTCGTTCACCGGCGGCTCACCGATATTGCCGACGGCCACGCTGGCTTCACCGGCGGCCTTGAGCAGATAATCGGTCAGCGACGTGGTAGTTGTCTTGCCGTTGGTGCCCGTGATGGCGATCCAATTTTGGGGAGACAGGCGATAGGCAAACTCGGGCTCGCCCATAATCTGAGCGGCATGCTCACGCCCGGCCTTAAAGAAGGCCGAGAACTCCGAAATACCCGGGCATGTCACGCACACGTCATAGGCACCCTCGACCTGCTCGGTGCCGTAGACAAACGACGCGCCCTGCGCCTCGAGCGCACGTGTGGCGTCATTGGGCTCGGAGGTACCACCGCCATACACGGTCGTGGCGCTCACGCGCTCGGGGTGAGCCAGCGCCCAACGGGCGACATCGAGACCGGATTTACCCTGCCCCAAAACGAGCAGGCTAAAGACATCAGCAAGAGGCATGAAAGACCACTATCCCAACTGGAAGAACAGGGCGAGGCCAACGGCGCCAAAGGCCGCGGCGATAATCCAAAAACGGATAACGACCTTGGTCTCGGCCCAGCCCTTCTTTTCGAAATGATGATGAATGGGCGCCATAAGGAAGACGCGCTTGTGCGTAAAGTGGAAATAGACAACCTGGATCATGACCGACAGGGTCTCGACGATAAACAGACCGCCGATGATGAGGGAAACGACTTCGGTGTTGGTAATGATGGAGGTGCAGGCAAACGCGGCACCCAGGGCAAGCGAGCCGGTATCGCCCATAAAGATGCTCGCCGGGTAGCAGTTGAACCACAAAAAGCCCAGGCAGGCACCGGCGCACGCCGTGCAGAAGATGGACAGGTTCACGTCACCGTGTAAAAACGCCATGGCGGCCATGGCGAGCATGGCAATCATGGAAGTGCCGCCGGCAAGGCCGTCCAGACCATCGGTCAGGTTCACGGCATTGGAAAGACCGGCGATCATCAGCCAGCAAAATACAATGTAGAGCCACGGGAACGAAAGGCCGCAGATGGTGGTCGAAAGAACACCGAGGTCAATCGTCAGGCCGCCGGGAAAACGAATCTCGGGGGCGACGCCGCACCAGTTGACGGCAAGTACCGTAAAGGTGACACAGATAATGGTTAGGCCGATCATCTTGGCATGGGGCGTCAGACCGAGCGAGCGCCCATGCGTAACGGAGGTCAGGTCGTCGATCAGGCCCAGCACGCCGGTCGCCAGCGTGGCGAGCAGCACGAGTACGAGCTCGGTGGTGAGCTTGCCCATCAACAGGCAGGTCAGCGAGATCGCGACAAGGATGATGACGCCGCCCATGG
>CAKTWK010000022.1 GCA_934630735.1 uncultured Collinsella sp.
TGGACGGGGATAGCCCGATTATTTTCCGGTTCGACGAACAGCCGATCGTGTCAAACTTGGTCTAACAGAGCCAAAAGTATTATCAATTTGGGAAAGCGATGTGCACTCCGAAATATGAATCACGATCACGCTCCAGTCTTCGCCATAACGAGTCGACGAATAATGGGCGCAACCCTTCCACTGCACGCCGGTAAGAGTTGGCGGAATGTAAGTCGCATTCTCAAACGCAAATCGCTGATCGGCAGAACCATTGTCCTGACACAGAGCAAGAGCACCGTTAGAGAAGCCTAGAACCAGCCCACCTGACGACCGAATCGTATAGCCCTCTCCCCTGTTATAAACCAAATTCCATTTTTGAGCGCTGCCCTCGTTACGGGTCCAAATTTGAACACCGTTACCGACTGACTGATTACCATTCTTGATATCAAGCGGCTTGCAGGATTTTGCACTTGATATCTCATATGTTCCGTCGGAGTTTTTGCGGACATCCCAAATTTGAGCCGGCGTTCCATTCGAACCATAAAAGCCTACCGATGTGCCAGCAGTCGTTGAGCCACCAGAAACATCGAACACCTGAGAGCGATTCGACATTAGTTGAATGGTATATGACCCTTCAGAGAGAACCCCCACGCTCTTTGCATTAAAACGAACGCCGGGCAATTCAAGAGAATCAACCATGCCCAATGTCGAAGAGGAACCCGAAACACAAAGATACTGGCCTGTGGCTGCATTCTGCAGCGCGATCTTGCCACCAGAAAGCGCGCTGTGCCATCGCTGAGAATCGACACCGTTAGCTGTCAGTTGAACAAGCTTCCCCTCATCGGTAAGAGAGAGTACCTTCGCGGAACCGATGCACTCAATCTCGTACGTATTTTCCAACCCAGACACTTTGCTCACATACCATTTTTGAGCAAGCGTATCGTTCGATGCATATAGCTGAACCGAAGCGTCGTCCTCCATGGATCCACCGGAAACATCCAAAACTTTCAAAGCCGTAGTCGACTCAAAAGTAAACGCTCCCTCACTCAAAAACTCGGTAACCTGATGAAGCGAAAACTTCTGTGCGGAGCTTCCATTGGGAAGATATGCGCCCAAATTCGCCTGAGCGCTATCAGAAGCTCCAACAACATCCAAAACCAAACCGGTTGACTTGCTTACAAAGGAGAACGTGCCGTCTCCATTATCTACTGCGGCAAAAAGCCTATTCGCATTAACATCATCGCAAGCCCACTGTTGGATGTTGCTGCCCGGAATAAGCTCACCGCCAGCAACATCAAGCGCTTTCTGAGACTTTGCATTGCGAATCAGGTAGTAGCCGTCGTGATATTCAAAACTAAACAGCTGGGCGAGCGTACCATTGCAATCATTAATCTGAGCATTTGCCCCGTTGGAGCTTGAACCACCCGCAATATCAATGACCTTACCGGAGGAACTGCAGGCAGGACTCAGCGTAAAATACCCTTTCGGTAGAATGTCTTCGCATTTGGCAACAGAAGGAGCCGTGCTGAGCAATGCGAAGCGCGAATTGTCTTCATTTGAGCCTAGCTCTACATTCACGCCATTAGACGCTTTTCCTCCCCTAGATCCAAGATAGAATCCAGGCCTAAGAGCGCTCTCGATAAGATACGAGCCATCAGACCGCTTGGCAACAATCCACTTTTGGGCATATGTGCCATTGGAGACATATTGAGCAATATTTGTTCCAGAGGAAGCGTTTCCTCCGGCGACATCAATCACCTTATTTGAGCCAGCATTCCTAAACGTAACATAGCCCTTATCGTCATGGGAAACGGTCCAGCGCTGAGCATTGCTCATATTCGACGTATACAACTGGATATTGGCGCTGTTATCTTTTGACCCACCAGAAACATCCAAAACAAAGGAATAGTTCTTGCTCGAGCAGACGATATACTCGCCATCCGGCAAATCAGACATATGAGCTGCAGCGTCAGCGTCTTGTTCGGAGCGCAAGCATTTAAAGTCGGATGGGGCAAACGTAACTGATAGTTCACGCGCGTCACCCTTGGAAACCGTAACGAGCTTGCCAGAAGTACTTACACCCAAAACATTGCCAGTTGCAGCATTAACGATACGATACAACCCGTTACCTGCATCTTCGATGGCCCAATTATAAATCGGCGTCGAGGGCGACAAGCTCCCCTGCTTAACCGCGGCCCCAGGAACAATGTCCCCGTCCTGAGCATATAGGTAGCGATAGGATTTCGCAGACTTAATTGCATAAAGACCTGCTTCAGTATCAAATTCAAAGCCAAACGACTGCGCAATGGTCCCATTGGCGCTATAAAGCTGAAGGGCTGCTCCGCTATCCAAACTGCCGCCGGACACGTCAAAAACGCGACCATCGGAAGCCATTGCAACAGCAGATTGAGAATCAATTGTTTGAACCTTAGAAACTTCTCCGGCGGTATACAGTCGGAATCGCTGCGCAGCAGTGCCGTTGTCGTCATAAACCTGGACATTCGCACCATTTGCAGTGGAGCCGCCGTCTAGATCCAAAACAAAGCCTGCCCTAATCGCAGAGCAAATTTTGACTGAGCCGTCACCACAATCGACAAGGATCCATTTCTGAGCCCAAGAGCCATTGGGTGCATACTGCTGAACGTTAGCACCAGCTTTTTTGCTGCCGCCAGAAACATCTAGTACTTTCCCCGATTTCACATTCGTAATTGTCGCATAACCATTCTCGTCATAGGAAAACGTCCAACGTTGGGCCTTAGTTGCATTAGATGCGTACAGCTGAAGATTGGCTCCGGAATTCGTAGATCCGCCAGTAATATCGAACACCTGACGCTCAGAGACAGAGCCGATAGCATATTCAACACCCTCTTTTACAAGACCCTTGCTCGAGGCGGCGAGATCATTAAGCTCCTGGCGAACGGTACGCGCCGGCGCAAGCGTCCATTTCTGCGCATCAGATGCGTTATACGTATAAATCTGAAGCGCGGACCCACTAACGCCATTGCCGCCGGGAACGTCAACAGCTTTACCGGACTTTGAATTCATGAACGAGTACTCGCCATTGCCGTGATCAATGACGGACCAATGCTGCGCGCACGTGCCGTTGGATACGTATTGGGAAATCGCTCCCCCATTGGAGACGGAACCGCCCTGTGCCTCGAAGGGCTTACCAGAGTTAACGTTTACGATTTCGTACAGGCCATTACCAACCTGCTTAAACGTAAACATCTGAGCCTGACTATTATTGGCGTTATAGATCTGAAGCCGTGCTCGGTTATCAGATGAACCACCGTAGATATCCATGACAAGCTGCGGATCGAGAACGCTCTTTATGGCAAAAGCAGTATCAGTTTTTATGGTTGAAGCGGAAGCGAACGTAAAACGCTGCGCGGCAGACTTATTCGGAGCCCAGATGCGGACCGAAGTACCATCTGCCGTACTACCACCACTCACATCGAGCACCCAATTGCCCAAAGCGGACTGGATATAGAACCCATTATCGGCAGTACGAACGTGCCACAGCTGATGTTCGTCCTGGGCATATGCCGCCTGAACAACCGCCGAACCACTTTGAGCGTTACTATCCACCACAGAGAGATACCGCCCAGTTGCTTCATTCTTGATCCGATATGCCCCCGAGCCAGCTAACTCAAGGATGAAACGCTGATTAGCCGTTCCCTGGGCGCCATATAAAGAAAGGCTTTCATCTTCGGCGACAGTAACGCTCGAGGAATCTTTTGCAATCGAATCGATGTAGTAAGTTCCATCAGCAAGAGCAAAATCAGGCAGGTTGAGCACATTGACAAAATCTGCTGAGGAAAAAGCGCTCATATCGACCGTGTTGGCGGTAATACCGTCAAGGCGCTCAGAAGACGTGTACTGCCATCCATACTGACCGGCGCAACTAAATGAAGTTTTGAGTTTAGGGCCGTATTCTGCAATCCAAGACACACGGGGGCGCACGCTTGCGGCCTTTAAATAGGTATCCGTAAACCATCGGCCGGAATAAATAGAAACGTTGTTAATCCCAAAACCAGAAAGCGTATTAAAATACGCATTCACAATGCCCTCGTATGCCGAAGCGCTATTTGGAGACAACGGATTACCGTTGCTGTCATAGAACGCCTCAAGGTCGTAGAAAATCGGTAAAGACAGATCGTATAGACCGTATTTGTTCACGATTTGCTGGGTAAAGTACGCTTCACTTGTGGCGTCATTCGAATTCCGGGCGGTACTAAAGATGTACAGGCCAAACGGAATTCCCAGACGACGAACCTCGCTCAGGTTGCGCTCAAATTGCTTGTCAAAATGACTCGTTGAATGCGCAAAACGCAAAATAACAGCATCCACGCCTGAGTTTTTGACCTTATTCCAATCAATCGTCCCCTGCCATTCCGAGACATCGATGACCTTAAGGGCAGGCGATGCGAACACCTCGTCGTAACCGTTATAGAACGTTTTAGAAGCGTTGGAGCCGCCCCAATACGGGGAGCCATTAGCCGAACGAGTATCGAGTGCCGCGCCAAGCGGCTCCCCATCCATCGAGCTACCGGCAGTATAGGTACCAAGGTCATCGTCGGGATGCGCCTCGCCATAAGCTAAACGCTCCTCCAAGGAAGCGTCAACAGGAAGCGGGGCATCGTCAGCAAAAACAGGGGTTGCCCCCAGTCCGCAAAGCAGACCGAGGGCAACTAACAGAGACGATACAAGACGAGCATTCTTGCGCATTGTAATCAACCAAAACCTAATCTAACAAAGGGCGATATTACGGTACCAACCCCAAAGCGGCGTATACGTTGTCCCATAATAATTAACCCAGTCATCAAGCCCACGGACGTTAACGCGACCAATGTTCTCAATTACTTTGCCATCTCCAATATAAATTGCAATATGGCCCCAGATGGACCCTGCCCACGTATTGGAGTGAGACGGGACAGCAATAATCATACCAACTTTCAAATTAGCGCGGTTGCTGTCGTGGCAATAAGCCCAAAACATGTCGCAGGCATCGCCATTTGCATAACCGTAACCCGCCGCGTTAAACACGCGCGATATCCACTCAGAGCAGAGGTTAAATCCAGGAGAAGGAGTGGAGTAAGCAATGTCGACGAGTCTCCGTTGCGCACCGTTAGCGTCAGCGTAAGGTTGCTCAGAAACAATCGTAGTATCAAAGCGCCATGAGTCGCCACCACCGTTGCCAAGAACAAGACCGTTATCGCTGTCCATCAAAGCAAAAGAACCGTCAGCAAGCATCGAATAAATTGCGATGCCGCCGCCATCGGCAAGGCGAAGCAGCCACTTTTGTGCACCAGAACCATTCCAGTCCCATTGCTGAACAGAAGCGCCATTAGATGCGTTAGCGCTCGGCACGTCGAGCGCCTTCCCAGATACAAAGGCAGTCAGACTGTAGGCACCGTTTCCCAAAGAACGGACAAACCACTTTTGCGCGTTCGTTCCATTAGCGGCATACAGCTGCACTCGAGCTCCGGCGCTGCTGGATCCGCCGGCAACATCCAGAACACGATTACCGCTCGATTGGTTCACCACAACGTAATAGCCATCGTCAATAAGCGAAGCCGCAACAAAACGCCATGCCTGAGCTGCCGTAAAATTATTGGCGTACATCTGAATCGCGGTGCCTGCAGTGGTATTGGCGCCGGACAAGTCAATCACAGCGCCCGAGACTGCATTCACAAGAACAAGACCGCCCATTGGAGACACGCGCGGAATCCAGTGGGAACCTTCCGCTGCCTCCTTAACACTCATCAGCTTGCCGTCGCTTTGCGAAAGGTACTTACCCGAATTTGCACCCTTGATAAGAACCGACCCATCGTCGCAAACACTAACCGACCATTTCTGTGCCAACGTGCCGTTACGATTCCATACCTGCAATTTAGCGTCGTCCGCTTTCGATCCACCAGATACATCGATGAGACGGTTACCATCTACGCGAGAGTGGATCTCGTACATTCCGTCACGCAAAAATACCATCGGAACCGAAAGCGTCCATTTTTGCGCGAGCGTTCCATTTTGTGAATAGAGCTGCAGCTTAGTTCCGTTGGCAGAATTAGCCCCTGTAACATCAAGGGCCAAACCGCTTTTGGCGGAAACAAGAGACACGCTACCGTCGAAATTTACGACGACGCGCCACCATTGAGCAGTCGTACCGTTTTCGGCATATTGTTGAACCGCAGTTCCATTAGAAACGCCGCCACCACGACAATCAAGGACCTTACCCGACACCGCAGAGCGAACCGTATAGTATCCCGTCGACTTGTTATACGTAAACGTCCAATACTGGGCAAGCGTATCGTTGGAACCGTATAGTTGAACTTGCGCCGAATCACTCAAAGAGCCTCCGGCGACATCGACAACTTGACCGCCGTTAAGCATAGAGCCAAGTCGATACAAGCCGTCATCGATAGTCTGAGCGACCTTTACGAGATTCCAAACCTGTGCACTTGTAGCATTCCAGCTATAAGCCTGTGCGTTTCCCCCGTTGGCAACGCTGCCGCCAGAAATATCGAGCACATAGTCGCCAAGGCAGGATTTAATAAAATAGCCGCCATCTTGGCGGGCAACAAAGTCCCAAAGCTGCGCATTCGTGTGATTGAGGGCATATTGCTGGACATTCGTACCGTTTGCGCCGTTACCGCCGGACACGTCGAGCGCCTTGCCACTCGCGACATTTACGAGCAAATAATGCCCATTAAACTTTTCGATTCTCCAGCGCTGGGCGGGCGTGCCGTTTTGACCATACTGCTGGACGTTGGCGCCGTTGCGGCATGAGCCGCCCGAGACATCCAGGACCCTATTAGAGCCGGAGTTAGAGATCTCATAGACGCCCTCATCGATATCCGCTGCTGGGAGGTCGGAAATCTGCGGATTCGAAGGCAGAGCAGAAGGCTCGGCAGGAATATCTGAAACTGGATTAGAAACGCCAGCCTCATCATCACCCACGGCAGGGGTCTGGGCATCGTCAGGAGTGATATCACCAGCATCTCCTGTGGAACCCAAGGAATCCTTTTCAAAAGCACCATCGGCTTCAATCAAATCATCTTTAGTAGACACTACCGAAGAAATTAGGGCCTCATCATTCGGGGTGACAAACTCAATTGAGTAGGCCTGAATGGGAGAGCACAAGGCAGCAACCGCGAAGCATGCGGGAATAAAAGGCACGAACAGGACTGATTTTTTCATCTCAAATGAGCCTCGATTAACGGAATAGGATTAAACAAATGGACGAGCGGCACCTATAGGATTCCCGCGCTCGTAGACGCCATGAATACCGACGCCCTGATTAGGCCAAGAGTCAATCATGCGCCCACCGCCCAAATAGATGGCAATATGACCGCGGTAGTAGATGACGTCGCCGCGCTGCATGCCGCCAACGCTCACCTGCATAAACGTACCGTTGTTATACCAATTCATAGAATTGTAGGTTTGCCACGCAAGCCAACGATGGTTGTAGGGGTTATAGATTCCCATGTCCATACCCGTAGCATAGAGGCATTGCAATACAAAGCCCGAGCAATCGACGGCACCGCCAGGGGCCGTCGAATACGGCTCAATATAGCGCGTACCCACATACTCATAAGCTCGCTGGATAAAGGCATTAACGCAATCGTCTCGCGTAGCATCGATTGCAATGCGAGACGGCGTCACATAGGTAAACTCACCGGTGCAATAACTCGGAAGCTTAACCGTCAAGCTGCTGACCTGCGGATAGTTCGCAGGATTCTGATAACCAATCTTTGCAGGACGCTCTGCAGAAATAGCGCGCCAGCCCTGAGCGCTGGACCCGTTATAAGACCACAGTTGGATATTGGACCCATTCGCAGTAGCCGCACCGCTTACATCAAGAACTTTATTGCCGCAGGCAGAGATAATCTTGATTCCACTCTCCCCCATTTCGAAGCGCCACTTTTGTGCATTCGACCCATTCCACTGCCACTGCTGAACATTAGTGCCATCCGCATTGAAACAGTTGAGAACATCAAGAGGGAAAGCAGAGCAGCAAGCCGTAAGCGAGTACCAGCCGCCGCCAACGCTACGGACCCACAAGCGCTGACTTAACGTGCCGTTGGAAGCATATATTTGGACGTTTGCACCATTCGAGCGAGAACCACCAGCTACATCAAGTCGCTGCCCTGCCGCATGCATGGGAGCGAACTCATAGAATCCATCAGAAATCAGGGAGACGGATGCGATTGCCCACCCTTGTGCCGCAGAGCTATTCTCGTCAGTGCAAACAATGGAGTTGCCAGATCCCGGAGCAGTCAAGACCTTGCCAGTCTTTTTGTTCTTTAACTCGATACCTTTACCAAAGCAGACACCAAGCGACCATTTAGCCCCATCAGAATCCTTGTCCGAAATCTGAATAACAGCGCCGTCAGATTCACGCGCCGAGAGATACTTGGCAGAATTGACACACTGAAACGAGTAGTATCCCTGACCGTCGGCACGAGCCCAGAACTTCTGAGCCAAAGTCCCGTTTCCCGCATAAACCTGTAGCGGGGCGCCCTCTGCATAAGAGCCGCCAGAGACATCAACGTTTTTACCTGCCGAGTCCGAATAAATTGAGTAGCAGCCCTCGTTGAGCGTCACGGTAAATGATTCAAAGGTCCATTGCTGCGAAGCGCTACCGTTTTCAACAGCAGTCGTTACGGAGCCGTCGGGCTTTCGCTCCAGTACCAAATTACTCGCAACGGATCGGATTAAATAGGTATCCCCGTCAGACTCGATACGCCACTGCTGGTTTGACCCAATTCCGGGGAAATCCCACTGTTGAACTTTTGCGCCAGGAATAATATCGCCGCCATCAAGATCGAGTCCCTTACCAGTCCTCGCAGCGCGAATCGAGTAAAACCCTGTAGCAGGGTCATATGAAAGTTTGAAGCACTGTGCTAGCGTACCATTTGCAAAATACGTTTGGACGCGAGCACCGTTAGAGGTGGAGCCCCCTGCCACGTCAAGGCATTTTGAAGAATCCGACACGGAATTAATCTGGTACATGCCATCGGCAACCGTTTGGGTGCCCTCCTCAACATGAGGATTTACGTTGATGGCAATAAAGCGTTGCGATGCAGAACCATTTGCGGTCCATATTTGAACATTTGCGCCATTAGAGACGCTTCCGCCGCTTACGTCTAAGACAAGATTTCGTCCAAGGCCGGAATAAAACACGAATGACCCATTTGCCTGCTTAACAGGAATCCATCGCTGCGCGGCGGTGCCATTCACGGCATATTGCTGAACGTTGGTGCCGGACTTTTTTCCTCCACCCGTGACATCGAGGGCCGAAGAGGTTCCTGCATGAGCAATCGTCACATAGCCGGTAGGCTGACCATTTGAGTCGAGCGTATTCTTGATAACCCAGCGTTGAGCTGCGGTGTTGTTAGAGGCATAGATTTGGATGTTGGCACCATTCGAAGCAGAGCCACCAGAAACATCGACAACACTTCGCGGAGATGAGCCCATGCCGAGGGCGTAAGTTCCATCGGGGATCTGCAAGCCCTGTGCGGCAGCGAAGGCATCGACATCAGCCTGCGTCCAGGTAAAGCCCTTCGCCTGCGTCAAAGTCCAGGTAGCAGCATCAGTAGAGGTAACGGCAACGCCACTTTCAAATGAAAGATATAACCCATTCGCGACGTTTTTAATGGCAAAACCCTCTCCAGAAGGCTCGAGGATCCAAAAACGATTCTTTGTATATGAACCAGCGTCGTCAAAAGATCCGTAGAGATGGGCGGCACCGCGGGGTACGACGCTACCGTAATCGGCGTCAATCAACTTGCCCGAAACAAGCGAAGCGATCGTGTAATAACCGGATGCACTGTCATACGTAAGACGGAACGCCTGCGCAACGGTATCGTTCTTTGCATACGACTGAAGAGTCGCACCGGACTCAGCAGAAGCGCCTTTCACATCGAGCACCAACCCGGCAGATTCAAAACAATAAACACCGTCGGCGACGTTCTGTCCTAAAGAGTCAACGACCGGATTGGAGTCGATTGCAAAAAACAGCTGCGCGGCGGTCTGATTGGCCTTATATAGCTGGACATTAGCTCCATCAGCAGAGCTACCACCCGTGATATCGAGCACGTAATCAAAGTTAAGGGCGGAATGTATCGTCAAGCCTCCATCGGCGTCCTTAACGGCAATCCACTTTTGCGCGCGCGTGCCGTTAGCCACATATTGCTGAACGTTACGACCAGGCTCGGCTATACCGCCAGAGACATCGAGCACCAAACCAGAACCGGTGTTTTCGAAAGTTAAAAACCCGTTCTCGTCCTCATGTACCAACCAGCGCTGAGCTTGAGTCATATTCGAATTGTACATCTGGACATTGGCGCCGCTTGAGGAAGATCCGCCCGCAACATCCCACACCTTGCGCGATACATTGCTGCAAGCAAAAACATAGGTCACACCGTCAGAGATTGTCCCTTTGTTTTTAACGGCTAAGTCCTCAATGTTCTCGGCATCTAGAGACGTCGTAGCATCGACCGATTCGACGGCAGATGTCGACGAGTCATCAGATCGCCCCTCGCTAGATAGCGCAGTCGAGCTATTCGGAGCGAAGCTGCCATCACCGCTATCGGCAGTACCTGATTCGATAACTCGATTAGCGTCGGATTCGTTCGTGGACACTTCTTCGGCAAATAATGGAGAAACTCCAATGGAGGAAACAAAAAGACCCGCAGCCAAAGCCACTACCGAAATAGCAGCTAGGCCACGGGCATATCGGCTGGAACTCATATCAGACCCCCGATTCAAATTAACACTGAATCTATAATAGTTGATACGAGCCGCAATATTGTTGCAATTGGTTACTTAATAACGACTGCTTGCGCACCTCGTTGCTGGTAGACCCAAGCAATCCAATCTCGATCGTAGGTGGTATAACCATCGATGGTATCGGAGATCATGACCTTGTTTGTTTGAGGGTTATAACCCTTCAGAACAACCGTATGAGAGTTAGCGCAGGCAAAATATCCACCCAATCGGGCATAGATATTTCCAACATTGCCCTGATGAACGGTAGTCCAAATAATGACCGGATATCCATCATCAAGGTAATTACAGAGGTCATACAGAGAGGTTCCCGACACGTCGTACGAACGCAGGTTGCTCCCCCTACTTGAGAGAAAATTATTGGCAGCCCTATTGAGTCCAGGAGCGCAGATTTCGTTGCCGTTGTTATAGCTGTGGGGGTCGCCCCAGAAGCACCAGACAAAGTCCCAAGAGCTACGGGGAATCCATCGATCGGCCATCTCGCATGGACCAACGCCAAAACCGTAATAGTTAAGGACGTTGGTCAAGGCCGCCGATTCACAGCCGTTGGGAAGGCCAACGGAGTACTGATTGTAAACTGGGACAGCCAGATCTACTGCCTCGGGCGTATAGCTCGTCTGGGCAAAGTAGAATCCCTGCGCGTCGGAGCCATTAGTGGCGTAAATCTGGATATTGGCTCCATCATTAAGCGCACCCCCGTTCACGTCCAAAACGAGTGAGTCGTTAAGTGAAGAACGAATGACGAAGGAGCCGCCGCCTACGTAGTCAACACGCCAACGCTGGGCGGAGCTTCCATTTCCCTGCCACTGCTGAACGTTAGCGCCCGAAGCGCCCAGAGCATTCAGGACATCGAGATATTTTTTGCTTCGGCAGTTTTGAATCGAAATGCTTCCATCCGAGTTAACGCTGACGTTCCATTTTTGAGCGCCAGAATCATTGGAAGACCAAAGCTGCACGTTGGCACCGTTGGAACGAGAACCACTCGCCACGTCTAGCACCTTGGAACGGTTAGATGCAGCAGAAATAACATAGGTACCCGAATCAACTAACGAGCAGGCAGACAACTTGAAAGACTGTGCCAAGGTACCCTCAGAATCATACATCCTAATATTAGTTCCGTTGCGTGTTGAGCCACCTGCGGCATCGAGGACCTTACCGGTTGCAACGTTAACGAAGTTGATACCGCCCTTGTCAATCTGTGCGGTCCAAAGCTGAGCATCACCATTATCAAAAGATCGGACGCAAACGTTGCCATCTTCATCTGCCGTTAAGACCTTGCCCGACACCAGGCTTTCAACGGTATACGTATTATCACGGTCGGCAACCTTGGCAACTTTCCATTTCTGGGCAATCGACCCGTTGCTTCCATAGAGCTGAACGTTAGTGCCATCACTGGCCGAGCCGCCCGCAACGTCCAAAACAGCAGAGGAGGAAGCAGAGCTCGAAATGGTAAAGAAGCCCTCGGACAAAAGCGAGGTCAGCTTTGTAAAGGCAAGACGCTGCGACGCGGAATCAGACGGGATGTCTCCGCACACATTAGAGTTGACAACACTTAGGACCAAACCGGTTGCTTTATTCGTTGCCGTATAGGAACCGTCATCGTTACGAACAATGGAAAACAGCTGATTTGCGTTATTGCCGTCACCGCTCCATTGGTGGACATTTGTTCCAGGGCATACATTGCCACCATCGGCATCGAGAGCCTTGCCAGACTGGGCGTTCACGATTCGATAGTAGCCATTCTCATATACAAATTTAAAGACCTGAGCAAACGTGCCATTAGCAGCATAAGTCTGGACGTTTGCCCCATTAGAAGAGGACCCTCCGGAGATATCAAACACACGAGATGAATCCGATGCCAGCGAAATAGTGAGCCAGCCGTCCAAACCAAGATCGTCGGACGGGGCTACATCGGGAACGACTGATACAAAACGAACGTTTTGGGCGGCGGTACCGTTGCTCGCATATGTTTGGATATTGGCACCATTCGAGGAAGATCCGCCTGCAACATCTAGAACAAGATCGGGCAGGACCGCGGACTGCAACCGGAACGAGCCACCCGGCACCGAGGGAACGGCGATCCAGCGCTGGGCACGCGATCCATTGGATGAATACTGTTGAATATTGGTTCCCAACGTACAAGAGCCGCCCGCAATATCAAGCACCTTGCCAGAGGAAACATTTTTAATAATCAAATAGCCGAGTTCATCATGCGAAACGTCCCACTGTTGAGCCGCCGTCATATTCGACACATACGACTGAACATTGCCGCCGTTGTCTTTAGAACCACCGTTCACGTCCAGAACCTTAGCTCCTCCGACGCCGAGCGCCAAGACATAGCGCCCATCAGCAATATTGCCAGCATTTTGCTGGGCAAGTGCATCCAGTTGTTCGCGCTGAACATCTAAATTGAAAAATGTCCAACGTTGAGCAATCGTGCCATTATCCGACCAAGTTCGCACGTTCGTGCCGCTACTTGTATTGCCACCGGCGATATCAAGGCAGATCGACGGATCAAGTGCGGACACCAGCTTGATGGCGACCCCATCCTTAACGGCAATCCATTTTTGCGCCGCAGAACCATTTGACGCGTATTGCTGAACATTCGTTCCAGATTGAGCGCTTCCACCAGAAACATCAAGAACAAGACCGGAACCACTGCTGGTTAATGTGACAAAGCCATTTTGGTCATGAGAAACGGTCCACGTTTGTGCACTTGTGGCGTTGAGAGCATATATTTGGACATTCGCACCCGATGACCTAGATCCGCCCGCAACATCAAGCGTCTGCCAGGGACTTTTTGCCGAGCGAATATAGTAGGTGCCGTCAGCGAGGTCGGAGGCGTGGGCGGCGGCAAGCTCGGCGAGGATGGTAGCCTTGGGCTTCTCGAGCGTAAACGTCTGAGCAGCGGATTCATTGGATTGATAGAGGCGGATTTCTGTTCCGTTGGAATCGCTGGCGCCAGCGATGTCGATGGAAAAATCATCATCGACGACAGGCGAAAAGACATATCCGCCGCCAACCTGTCGAGCATGCCACGCAAAACCCCAAACGCCATCATCGCCAGTATTCTGTGTAAGACGCGGATGGTCCGAGAAACGAGAGGCATCGTTTGGGTAGCAAAGGTACAGCCCCGACTTAATGTTCTTAAAAGCGTATTGACGGCTGCCAAGATCAACAAGGAGAAACTGCTGTGCAGCCGTCTCATTTCTCCCATATAACTGTATCGCAGCGCCGGCACTCACCGAACCGCCCGGAAC
This sequence comes from uncultured Collinsella sp., assembly GCA_934630735.1. Lineage (GTDB taxonomy): Bacteria > Actinomycetota > Coriobacteriia > Coriobacteriales > Coriobacteriaceae > Collinsella. The sequence goes on from CAKTWK010000022.1 coordinate 14,031, forward strand.
ATCGAGCACTCGATGCCCCGGCAAAGTCGAGGTAAGAAAATACGTACCAGCATCGAGGGTCGAATATTTAGACAAATCACCTGACTCGGCGGAAGATTCAGACTCGATATCCGAGTCCCCATCGCTCACGCTGACATCTTCAGCAGTCTCGTCCAAAGACGAATCCTGAGAAGGATCTGCATCGCCTTCAGCCTTCGTAACTTCTTCAACGTAAGAATAGGCCGGAGAGGGTTCAGCAAACGCGGTAGAACCCGATTTTTGAACGAGGGTTAATGCAAATAGCAACCCAAGCAAAAACCCCATTCGCAATGAAATGCAAACGCACTTTTTACGACCCACGACATCCCCCAGACAGCCTCGTCAATTCCATTAACACAACATCTGTTGCCACAAACAACTCGCATGACTCGACCATCAAATCATGCGAGGTGCACAAAGCAAAACTGCCGTGCCCAAGATTCATTTAATCGCGGTTATGCGTATCATGCAAATCTTTGCGCAAAAAAGCGGAACGCAGTACGCGTTCCGCCTTCTGTCTTAGTAATTAACGACCTTCGTTCCGTAGGGAATATTGTCGTAAATCCATTTTGCATGGTCCGTTGTAAGCCTAATGCATCCCGCAGATGCGCGTTGCCCCATAGTGGGATCCATCACATTAAACGTTCCCGTATAGCAGGGTTGCGTGTGAAACAGATAGTCACCGTAGAACTGTGTGTAGTACCAGCAGGTATATCCATGCCCAAACGAAAGGCCCTTTCCGTAAACGGAATACTCACCCAGCACGGTCGGCGACTCATTCTTGCCAGGAGCGCACTGCCAGAAAGACCATAACTTCCAGTTGCCGCGAGAACCCCTAAAAATACCTGTACGGCATCCAACGGTATCAGTCAAAATTAGCCATTCCGTGTTGCTGTTATACCATTGTGCACGGTTATACATTGCCTGCTGATCGGCAGGGAGCGGCTGCACGTACGTAGTAGCACTGAAGGTAAACCGCTGCGCCCTTGAATCGTTGCTTGCGTACAGAGCAACGTTCGTTCCATTCACGCTGCTGCCTCCAGAAACATCGATAACGAACGCTCCATTCAGAGCGGAAGACAGCTTAAATCCACCGGGTACATAATCGATATACCAACGCTGAGCAGCACTTCCGTTCCTAGACCATTGCTGGATATTGGTTCCAGAAGATGTAGCCGCATCTTTTACGTCAAGAGCCTTGCCACTAGCGGCATTTACGATGTTGTAAGAGCCATCACCGTTACGAGAGAAGTTCCATTTTTGAGCACCCGAATCGTTGTTCTGCCAAATCTGAACGTTCGCACCGTCCGAGCGCGATCCGCCAGAAACATCTAAGACCGAACCCGCGCGAGAAGCCATTCGGATGAAATACGTACCATTGTCGATGGTTGCCGAAGTAGCGCGCAGGCGGAATCTCTGCGCAGCGGAGCCATTGGAAGAGTGGACTTGAATATTGGAAGTCGATGCAAAATTACCACCCTTCACATCAAGCGAAAGGTCTTGGTCATCCGCAGACACAAACTCAATACCATTGCTATCGATTCGCGCCACCCATTGCTGCGCCTTCACATCTGCCGGTGCCATCGTGCAAACATTGGTACCGGAAACAGCAAGTCTGTTAGTTGAGCAAACGGATTCAAACGTATAGGTATTCTTCGCTCCATCCACCTTTTTAAGCAGCCATTTTTGGGCGAAGGAACCATTGTTGGCATAGAGCTGAACGTTAGCACCGGAGTCAACAGATGCGCTCGCGACATCAAGCACATAGGAGGAATTTGCAGACGGATAGACCTCATAAAGGCCTTCGCTCAGCAGGTCTTCTTGCTCAGCAAAAACAAACGACGTCTGGACGGAATCTCCCGCCGTAGCAGCAACCAGATTTGAACCGGATACCGCGAGCATGAGCCCTGTACCCTTATTGATAAACGAATAGCTTCCGTCTTCATTGGCAGTGACGCTGAAAAGCTGGTTGTCGTTGGGGCTTTCATCCCACTGCTGAACATTCGTCCCGGGGACAACGTCGCCCGCTGCAACATCGAGCACCTTACCGGAACCAGCATTACGCAGAACATAGTAACCGTCTCGATACTCAGCCCTAAATAGCTGGGACAGCGTGCCGTTGCAGGAATATGTCTGAACGTTGCCCCCGTTCTTCAATGATCCACCGACAACGTCAAAGGCAACAGAACCATTTGAGGAGGGCGAAAAAACGCACCAACCCTTGTCTTTCAAAATGTCATCGCATGGGTCAACTGACGCAGGGTTTGCAGAAATAAAGGTAAAGCGCTGCGCGGCAGTTCCATTCGAAGCATATAGCTGCACGTTTGTCTGAGAGTTCAGAGAACCACCGGCAACGTCAAGCGTGCGTTGTTGCCAAACAGCAGAAAGAAGTCGAACGCTTCCGTCGCCGTTCGGCACCGCAATCCACTTTTGCGCATAGTTCGCATCGCCACAAGCCGCGTATTGTTGGACGTTCGTTCCCAAAGAAGTTGAACCCGCGGAAGCATCGAGCACCTTGCCAGACTTTGCATTCGTTATCGTGAGGTAGCCGTCATCGTCATGCGAAACACGCCAACGCTGAGCGGCAGTTGTATTCGACTGATAGATCTGCACGTTTGCACCGCTCGAAGTTGAGCCACCGACAACATCGAGGACCATTCGAGACAAATTTGGACCGGTAGCAATTACATAGTCCCCATCTTTGACGACCTCTCGGTTAACGGAAGCGAGCTTATCGAGCTCAGAACGTACAGCCATCGGATCAACAAAGTAGAAGGATTGGGCAGCCGTTCCATTTGCACTATACAGTTGAAGTCCGGCACCAGATGCAATAGAGCCACCGGGGATGTCTGCGACCTTTTGCCCATTTAGAGCTGACACGATCCGATAGCGCTCGCCATCTTTCTCGATGATCCACTTTTGGGCCTTGGTTCCATTGGCGGCATAGGTCTGCAGCTTCGTGCCGTTGGCGTCATTGCCGCCCGCCGCATCCAGAACCGCCCCAGCACTATGAATCGCAATGTTGCGATACCCGTCCAACGTAGTTGAGACATCGAACGTTTGGACACCTGAATATCCGAACTTGTCAAAGGACAGTGATCCACCGCCTGCGATCAGCGCAAACGAATCATTCGAGGCCAACATGGCATATGTTCCATCAGGAAGGTCGGCGAGATGCGCCGCCGCACGATCATCGAGTTGCTGCTGCTCAGTTTTGGCAGGCGTCAGCACCCATCGCTGAGCGGCCGTGCCGTTTGCCTCATACAACTGCACGGCAGAGCCATTTGCGGCAGCTCCACCTGCCACGTCAATGGCAAACGACTGGTTGAGCGCCGAAATAAAGGTGTAGCTGCCATCGGCCTCTTTAATTGCAATCCAACGCTGCGCAAGGGTGCCGTTATCGGACCAAAGCTGAGCGGGATTTCTATTGCTCGCGCTGCCGCCGGGGACATCAAGCGTGCAACCCTTGACAGAAGCAATGGCAACAAAGCCATTCTGATCGTGAGACACACGCCAGACCTGAGCATTCGTCTTGTTCCCACTGTACAGTTGCAGCTTTTTGCCAGCAGACGCCGTGCCACCAGGAACATCCAGTACAAAATTGCTGTTAACCGAAGAGCCAAAAGTGTACAACCCATCCGCAAGGTCATCGACGTGCTCGGAAGCAAGATCATAGACGGACCCGAGCTTCTCCGGCGCCACAGCATCAGCCGTATCCGATGCCTCGGAATCAGATACGTCATCCAAGGCCGAATGAACACCAGAAGCATCGTCAGGAACGTTCGACTGCTCCATAGCTATAGCAGAGCTTCCATTTTGATTAGTAATTGCAGCATCTTCTGCAAACGCAGGAACAAGGCAGCACCCCAGCAGTAGCGCGCTAAATACCGAAACAAATAAGGCTTTCCAATTGCCCATAGCCGTCCCCTCTCGCGAAGTTTATTACACTTTATGGCAAGAAGCCTTCTTCGTCGTCAAAAGATTCGTGAACAGCAAGGGATAGGCCCCGAAAGGTCAACCAAATTAAAGAGGCGTTTCGCAACATAGCCGTGAAACCTCTGCTGCAAAGTCATTGTGAATCGGAGTCCAGCCAAGCTCGCGCCGAAGCTTACTCGCATCTATTGCGTAACGTCGATCATGTCCCGGACGATCCTTCACCCAGTCAATATAGTCCTCACTCTGACCCATTGCCTTAAGAATGGCCCTAAGAACCTCAAGGTTGCTATGCTCGCAATTAGCACCGATAAGATACGTCTCCCCCACCGTCCCCTTAGTCAAAATAGACCAAACAGCGCGGGCATGATCATCCACGTGAATCCAGTCACGGACATTTAGGCCATCACCGTACAACTTAGGACGCTCCCCGCGCTGAACGCATGCAATGGAATGCGGGATGAACTTCTCGGAATGTTGGTGCGGGCCGTAGTTATTGCAGCAATTTGAAATGGTCGCAAACAGGCCATAGGTGCGAATCCAGGCCCTCACGAGCATGTCGGATGACGCCTTGGAGCTTGAATAAGGGCTACTTGGACGATAAGGGGAGTCCTCGGTAAACTTACGCGGATCATCGAGCGCAAGGTCTCCGAACACCTCATCGGTCGATATGTGATGAAACCTGACGCGATGTTTACGGACAGCCTCTAGAAGGTGATACGTGCCTTCGACGTTCGTTTTAACAAACGGCCCGGGATTGGCAATCGAATTGTCGTTATGAGACTCTGCAGCGAAATGGACAATAGCGTCGTGCCCAGGTATCAGCCGATCAAGAAAATCCGAATCGCAAATATCACCAACAACCAGCTCCACCCTATCATCTGGCAATCCAGCAATGCTATCTGGATTCGCGGCATAGGTCAGTTTGTCTAATACTGTTATGTGAATATCCGTGGTATTGCTCACCACATAGCGGACAAATGCAGAGCCGCAAAAGCCGCAGCCGCCGGTTACCAAGATATTTCGCGGCTCAAACATTATGCCCCTCCGGAAGTTCTAGCCAATTAGCCTCTCAATCAAGCGTACCGTCTTAAGATACGAATGAGGCCGATCAAACTGCTCTTCTGCGACAGCGCGTGCCCTCTCCCCCATCTGCGCTCGGCGAGACGAATCTTCAATAAGGTCAATAAGGACGCTGGCCATACCTTCGGCATCTCCGGGCTTAACGTTTACACCAAAACCATCAGCCTCAACCTTTGCCCTAAACTCTTTACTGCACGACGTATTGACCATGGGTTTTCCGGCGGCAAGATAGTCACCGATCTTGGTCACGATGCTCTGGGCGGCCTTTTCCACCAGCGAGTTGATTGTAATGTCGCTCTTGGAAAGCCAAGCAGCCATTTGGCTATAAGGCAAATATCCATGGAACACGACCTCGGCACCGCAAGAATGCACTGCGGCCTTAAGATTGTCGCGCTCTGAGCCATCGCCCAAGATTTGCAGTTTAGCCTCAGGGTGAGTTTTCTGCACCAGCGCCATCGCCTTGACCAGCGTCTCCAGGTCATAGCACGCGCTTAGCGTACCTGCATAGGAAACCCAAATGTCACCAGTGGGCTTATCAATCTGCGAAGCATGCGCAGCAATGCCGGCGTCAAACTCGCACAGCTGATTACCAACATATACGGTTTCACTCGGAATGCCAGCTCGAGCATCACGTAGACCACGCTCGCGATACTCATCCGAAGTACCAACAACGGCATCGGCCATCTGATATACAGCTTTGGCCTGTCGATAAAACGGCGAAAACAAGATATCGGAAAGAACGGGAACGTCGAACGCCACACGGAAGGCCTCAGGCCAAAGATCATTAACATCGACCACAAATGGAATATTAAACCTATGGGCCGCCTTGCCAATTTCCCTGGCAACATCATTAGGCGGAATCTGACAGTAAATCAAATCATAGTCATGATGTTCATCGAAATACTCCGATACGCGCTTGGCAACGACGTGATGCGCCCAGATACGCTGAGGGCACATATTCTTGGGGTAGAACGGCTCCTCAATAAATCGAATTGCATAGGCGTCGGTCCCGGCATCAAAATGTTCAACGTCGCGTTGACGTTTTTCCCAATGCTGAAATCCCGAAGTAATAAAATCGACATCATAGCCATGCTCATGTAGCAACGTTGCAAGATATACATAGCGCGTTGCGCCCTTGACCTCATTGCCAAGCTTGGCATCTTGCGTATAGATGGCAATTCGCTTTTTCTCTGTCATATCACTAATCCACTCTCACGGCTTTGCTAGGCACTCGTTTTATCGCGGCGCTCCCCTTTTTCGGCAGCTCGACGATTGCCAAACAAACCGATACGCGAGAAAGCGAACCCAAAACCATTAGTGCGCAACGAATAGACGAACTCCGAGGCAAGATAGGCAACATATGCCACTTTATTGGCCGAAACAACTACACCGGTGAGCTGGGAGTATGTCTGTTTAAATGCACCGCTGATGTGTGACATGCCCGAAACGATTTCAGGATTCATGCGTTTAAACAATGCCGCACAGCGAGCCTTAAGTGCGGGATCCTCAAAGGCCCCCTGCTCAACAAGTCCGCCAACATACCTAAAACCGATGGTATAGAAAGACTCGAGAATCCCCTTGTCGGAAATATTAAGTTCATCAACGATATCGGCCATATCATTCCAGCGAACGATAGGGAGATCGCTTGCTTTTTTAGCCGAAGACGACGTAGGGAGGTCTTCGCGGTAGCAATAAAACGAATCATCGGTATACACAATCGAGCGAGCCTGAGCAAGCGTTTGAATCAAGAAGGGATTGTCCACCCATCCGGCACCGGGCACCTCTTTAAAGCGAATGCCAAACTCGTCCAAAAACGAACGTTTGTAAATTGCACTCCAAATGGAAGGGTGATGCTGGATCAGACGAGGATTATCCCGCAACGTAAACGGCTGCTTCTTTGTATTAATTCGCTTGTAATAGGCGCAGTGACACACGTTCTCCTGTGGAGTACCGGGCATACACACACGCCAATATGCCGACTTCACAACATCGGGTTCTCCGTATGCATGGGCAAGATCCATCAGTCTTGTATACATACCAGGCTTAAGGTAATCATCGGGCTCGACAATGGCAATGTATGCACCTCGAGACTCCTCAATACCACGATTGACCGTAGCGCCATACCCTTGGTTCGGCTTATCAATAACGCGAATTCGGGAATCTTTTTTCTCGTGACGCCTCATGATTTCCAATGAGTTGTCAGTCGAGCCATCATTAAGAACAATGACCTCAAGCGATGTGAAGTCGTCGGCCTCGATGCTCGTCAGGCACTGATCGAGAAACTGTGCCGTATTAAAACACGGGACAATAACTGAGACCTTTATACGCTCATCAAAATGCAAATTGCTCGGCACTTAAACCCCTTTGGGAACGCAAATCAGAACTGTTCAATCGTAGCACAGCGGTATTAGACGCTAAAAAACTGCTCATACGCCCGCCCACTACAGCCGCTGGCACACGACAGACACATGCTGCCCGTCAAAGCCAAAGCCCCAGCGCACGCGGCCGATACCTGGTCGCGGCACGCGAATCTCGTCGATTCCGTCACGTTCGATGTCGAGCAGCGCCTGAACCGCCAACAGCTCCAGACCCAGGGCATCCACGTCGGGGTCATACATCATGTTCATCGTGATAAGCGGACGTTCGTCGAGCATGCCGATCGTGTCGGCTACGTCGAACACAGCGCCCGTAGGGAACACCTGGATATCCCAACGATCGGCCTCGCGCTTTCGATTGGATGACGGATTGGCATACCCCGGCATACCAAAGCAGAGCCCTTGCAACAGCAGGTGGTATGGCAATGGCGAATCCATCTCGACCGCGCCGACTCCCGCGTCACCTAGAACTCGACGCAGCGCCTGCCTCACCGCGTCTTCGTCACCGCGACACAACCCGTCACGAAACGCATCGACGTCCCGCGCATCCTCGGCGGCGCACTCAAACCATTCAATAATCACGAGACGCAACGCATGACGAAGCTCGCCATTGGGCAGACGCAGAGCACGGGAGCGAGCGCTGTTTCCCGGCTCCTCAACCATATCCGTCGTTAGGAAGCCGGACAGGTATAACGCGGTCCACAGGTCATCGTCAGTCGAGGCATCCGACCCGACGGCACCCATACGAAGCGGAACTTCAACGCTTCCATGAGCCTCGAGCAAATCGAACAGAGTCGAAAGCCTCTCGAGATTCCAATCACCAACCGCCCTGCTCAGGCTATCAGCGTATCCATACAGGTCAGCCCGCACCGGCGGCGTGCAACCGCGGTTCAAGAAATCGATCGCGCGCGCCGGAATCGAGCAATAATACCCGCCAAATCGGTATCCTTCAAACCATTCACGCGCATCATCCAGGTATTCCTCGCGCCCAGCATGGCCTAGCAGAGCCTGAACCTCGGCATCCGAAAAGCCGAACCACCGATCGCACCACGTCGAAAGCGGCGTCGACATGCAGTACGAACACCCGCGCAGCGAAAGCGCCGTCTCGGCAGGACCGGGATACTCCCCCATCAGGCACGCCAGCCGCAACGAATCATGCGCAGTGGCAATGGAGTCGAACAGCACACGTTCGAGTAACTCTGCCAGATCGCCACCGGAAGCGTCCCTCGTGTCCGCACGGCCCAACCACGCCGCGTCGTATCCATCAACGAGCAGAACAACCTGTTCATCGCAAGCCATCTCCAGCAGCTCAATGAGCATACCAAGCGCCGAGTCAGCCTCGGCATCGCTTGCCGCGCCACGCGCAACGCGCTCGATGTGGCGCACCTTGTCTCGGGGCAAATCCGGAGCCTCCAAAAGCGCCAACAAGCGAGCGCATTCGCCCGAAAGAGCATCACGCACGACGCCGACAACAGAGGCGCCACGCCTCGCAGCGCCAGAAAAGTCCAGTGATATCACCGGATAGCACGCATGCTCATTCCGATAACGCCCGCCATCCGCATCCCAAATCTGGGAACCAGCAAACAGGCCCCGATCGACCTGCCCGACCGCGGGACGCTCCAGAAAAGCCTTGAGCATCGACAAGTTCATGCTCTTGCCAAAACCCTCGGGTCGACAGCACACCACAACGGAAGCATCAGCATCCAAGACATCGGCAATAAACATCGTCTTATCGACTAGCACGCATCGATCCATGGCCTCGACAAAGTCATGTTCGCCGACCGGTAGCGCCCCGTTACCCGAGCGGTTGATCAACTCTACGCCACAGTAGGCAGTATCACCATAAATCGCCTGTTCAGACACCGTAACTTCTCCCTAAAACGCAGCACGATGCCCATTGTATCGAGCAACCCAACCGCAATGATGCCGTCATGCAGACGTTTCGGGCAACGGTAGCAACAAGAACCCCGATGGTGCATAACAAATCGTTGCGCAACAAAACGGGGTCCGATGCAGCCGCACCGGACCCCGTCCTAGTTCTTAGATTATCAGGCGATCAGGAACTTACTCCTCGGATCCGTCCTCGCCAGCGGCCTTCTTCTGCTGATCAAGCTTGTGCTTGCCACTCACAATAGACGTGGCACCCAGCGTGGCCAGGCTTGCGCTCGCAAGGCTCGCCATCACGATGAGGTCGCCCGTCTTGGGCATATTGCCACCCGAGGCCTTGGTCGTCGTGGTCGTGGTAGTCGTCGTGGTGGTCGAGGTGACGTTCTTGTCGTCATCCTTCTTCGGAACGGTTTCGGCCTGCTTCGCGCTTTCATCGGTCAGAGCATCGCCGGCAGTCCTGGACTCGGGAGCCTCGCCAGAAGCACCCTCATCAGAAGACGAGCCGGTGTTGATACCGGACGTCAGTGAATAGCCCAACTTGGAGCCAAGCTGCTTGCCAACAGACGGCTTGTTCTCGGTCGACGAATTATCGGTATCGGAACCCTCGGTCGAGTCGAAATCAGTGCCAGAGTCCTCACCGACATCAGTGGAGCCATTGGATGAGCCGTTATCAGTAGATCCGGAGACAGAACCGCCGGTTGAACCAGAGCCCGAATCACCAGCACCGCCAGCAGACTCCGTTCCACCCGAAGCAGTCCCACCATTACCGGCACCATTGTTGCCAGCACCAGTCGAAGGCGTGCCCGTCTCGCCGCCATTGTCCGTATCGCCATCGGTTTCCACCGTTGGTCCAGCAGGCCCAGTAGGCGCAGCAGGGACCTTGTTCGGGTGAGGTGCCGGCGCGGGCTCCGGCTCAGGATCGGGCTCCACAGGCGTTGCCGCAGCAGCCTCGTCCTCGGCAATGTAGACCAGGCAGTCCTTGAGCTCGTTCTTATAGCGATTCTTCCATCCCTCATGGTACTGAGGCTGACTCGAATACTTGCGCGCCACGTTATCAACCACGCTGTTCGAAAGCGCGGTCACAAACTCGCGGTCGGTCATATCGTTGGAAAGATTCGCCCAACGGAAAAAGTCCTGACAGCCACCGGTGCCGCACATATTGGTGATGCTCCACACCATGCCTTTGACGCAATCGGCACGACCGGAAATATCAATGCCCAGAGCGTTCTTAAGCCACGACTCGGTCACCGCATAGTAGGAGTTGTACGCATAGGCATCCTGCAGCGCCGAGAACTCAGCAGGGTCGGTGTTATAAGCGCCCTGGAAAGCCTCCTGCGCAACGCGACCTAGCTCGGTGAGCTGGCCGTTCGCATACATAGGGTTATTCGCGTTGGAAATCTCGCTGCCGTGATCGATCGCGGCCTTAAGCATGCCGTACTTAGCAGAATCGTAGTTGTAGACCTGCTTCATAAACGGAATAAGCGACCAACGGCGATCGAACTGGTAATAACCCAGCGCGTTGTAACCGTCGCCATACGAAAAGCCCTGGTTATAGTTGCCATGGCTCTCGTACTTGGTAAAGTACTTCATCTCGTCGGTCACGTTGACAAACGAAACACCCTGAACCGACCTCAGCACGCCCGAGAAAGACTGCTGGGTGTAAAGGCCCTTATCGATATCGGTGGCATCCGAGGCAACGCCCGGCGTGGGCTCCTCGGCAACAGCAGTCACAGGCGCGGCAACGGCGCCAAACGAAAGCGCCAACGTCAGGCCCGCCACAATCGCAGAATGCTTGGGCTGCATAAGATCCTCCCTGCATTGGTGTAGTTAAAGTGCAGTTTGCAAAGATGGTTTTAAGTATTACAGCTCGCCCGTTGTTGCACAACAATCACTCGGTAAACGGCAACAACCCTCCGCGAAATCTTAAGGAATTGGGATCGAGCTACAGTTTTATGTCAAAGTTGATCTCGGGGACGGCAGCTAGGTCGGCCAACGTCACGCCGTCGACGTACTTTTCGATCACGTCGTCCAGCCCGCGCCAGAACTTAACGGTGGAGCACAGGTCGCTGCGGGTGCAGCTGTTGTCGATGCCATCGCACGCTACCGGAGCCGTGCTGCCCTCAACGGCGCGCAGAATGTCGCCGGCACGCACCTCGGCCGGGTCCTTGGCCATCATGTAGCCGCCGCCCTTGCCACGCACGCTCTTAAGCAGGCCCGCCTTCATGAGCGGACGGACCAGCTGCTCCAAATACTTTTGCGAGATATGCTCGCGATCGGCGACCTCGCGCAGGGCAATCTTGCCTTCGGCGTCGCCCAACGCCGCGATATAAATCATCAGTCGGAGGGCATAGCGGCCCTTGGAAGAAATGAGCATACCTACCCTTCCATAACGCTGGGGACAAGCACTTCCGATGAATTTGTCCCACAATCTGAAAAGTCGAGTGAATTAGTCGGGTTTTCCCTTGACTAACGCCGAACCCATAGTAACTTTATTCCGAGAAGATTCCTAGGGTTTAGTACACCTATGAGTACACCATATACAGAGAGGGACAGCATGAGTGCAAATCCGCTGCTTTCCATCGATGGTCTGACCGCCTCCGTGGACGAGAAGACCATCCTCCACAACGTCAACCTCAACGTCGCCGCCGGCGAGACCCATGTGCTGATGGGCCCCAACGGCGCAGGCAAGTCCACCCTCGGCCACCTGGTCATGGGCGACCCCGTCTACACGGTCAACGACGGCCGCATCGTTTTTGACGGCCAGGACATCACCGAGCTCACCACCGACAAGCGCTCGCGCGCCGGCCTGTTCCTGAGCTTCCAGGCCCCAGTCGAGATCCCCGGCGTGCCGCTGTCGAGCTTTTTGCGCGCCAGCATCGCCGGCCGCCCCGGCCTGGAGATGAAGGGTAAGGAGTTCCGCCGCCGCGTGAAGGAGCTCGCGGCCGAGCTCAACATGGATACCGCCTACCTCAACCGCGAGCTGGGCGTGGGCTTCTCGGGCGGCGAGAAGAAGAAGGTCGAGATGCTCCAGCTTTTGCTGCTGCAACCCAAGCTCGCCATCCTGGACGAAACTGACTCCGGCCTGGACGTCGACGCCCTGTCCACCGTCAGCCACGGCATGGACGCCTACCGCAAGAGCTGCGACGGCTCCATGCTCATCATCACGCACAACACGCGCATCCTGGAGCACCTGGATGTCGACCGCGTCCACGTTATGGCCAAGGGCCATATCGTGCGCGAGGACGACGCCTCGCTGATCCCCTGGATCGACAAGAACGGCTTTGAGACCTTCGAGCGCGAGGCCGCCGAGCAGCGCGCCCAGGCCGAGGCCGCCGCTGCCGAGCAGCAGGCGTAAAGGGGCGACGCAATGACCAAGAACCGCACCGAGGTCGCGGACATCGACCGCAGCCTCTACGACTTCACCTATGGCGAGGAGGGTTTCGAGCGCCTCGACGCCGGCATCACGCCCGACATCGTGCGCGAGATCAGCGCCAAGAAGGACGAGCCGCAGTGGATGCTCGACTTGCGCTTCAAGTCCCTCGAGATCTTTAACCGTTTCCCGAATCCGACGTGGGGCCCCTCCATCGAGGGCCTGGACATGGACAACATCGTCACCTACGTCAAGCCCAACACCGACCAAAAACACGACTGGGAGTCGGTGCCCGACGACATCAAGAACACCTTTGAGCGCCTGGGCATCCCCGAGGCCGAGCGCAGCTACCTGGCAGGCGTCGGCGCACAGTACGACTCCGAGCTCGTCTACCACAACATGCAGGACACCGCGTCCAAGATGGGTATCGTCTACTCCGGCATTGAGGAGGCCCTGCACGATCCGCAGTGGGAGCCGCTCATCCACGAGAAGTTTATGACGCTCATCCCGCCCACCGATCACAAGTTTGCGGCCCTGCACGGCGCCGTGTGGTCGGGCGGCTCGTTTGTCTACGTGCCCAAGGGCACCAAGCTTGACTTCCCGCTGCAGAGCTACTTCCGTCTCAACGCCAAGGGCGCCGGCCAGTTTGAGCACACGCTCATCATCGTCGAAGACGACGCCGACCTGCACTTTATCGAGGGCTGCTCCGCGCCCAAGTACAACGTGGCCAACCTCCACGCCGGCGCTGTGGAGCTCTTTGTGGGCAAGCGTGCGCACCTGCGCTACTCGACCATCGAGAACTGGTCCAAGAACATGTACAACCTCAACACCAAGCGTGCGCGCGTGGACGAGGACGGCGACATCGAGTGGATCAGTGGCTCCTTCGGCAGCCACGTGGGCTACCTCTACCCCATGAGCGTGCTCAACGGCCGCCGCGCCCGCTCGAGCTTTACCGGCATCACCTTTGCCGGCGCAGGCCAGAACCTCGATACCGGCTGCAAGGTCGTGCTCAACGCGCCCGATACCTCGGCAACCGTCGAGACCAAGGGCATCTCCAAGAGCGGCGGCATCCAGACCTTCCGCAGCTCAATCGTGGCCACGCCCGAGGCCGAGGGCTCCAAGGCAACCGTGAGCTGCCAGTCGCTCATGCTCGACGACCAGAGCCGGTCCGATACCATCCCTGCCATGGACATCCGCGCCAAGAACGTCGACATCGGCCACGAGGCCACCATCGGCCGCATCGGCGATGACAAGGTGTTCTACCTGATGAGCCGCGGCATCTCGGAGGAAGAGGCCCGCACCATGATCGTCAACGGCTTTGCCAACCCGGTCTCCAAGGAGCTGCCGCTTGAGTACGCCGTCGAGATGAACAACCTGATCAAGCTCGAGATGGAAGGAGCGATCGGATAATGAAACAAACCACGAACACCGCTGCAACCACCCTTGAGCAGGTCAACGCGATGCCTGCCGCCACTTGGGGCTGGCTCAAGATGAACCAGACCAAGCTCGAGCTTTCCGACGAGCTTGCCGACGCACCCGCCGAGGCCGTTGAGGTCGAGGGCCTGGACGAGGGCATCGCCGGTGCCGCTGACGCCTTCGACGCCGCCATGGAAGCCATGGCCGAGCGCTTCCCCGAGCGCCGCGCCTCCGCCCCAGGTGATGCCGCCGACCGCGCCCGCATCACGCCCGAGACCGAGCTCGACGTGCCCGCCACCTCCGTCTATCAGGCCGGCGCCATCAAGCTCGAGGAGGAGCTCTCCCCCGCCGAGGCCTTCGAGACCGGCATGGGCGAGGCTGCCTACGCCTACCTGGCCGAGCACGCCGTCAAGCGCATCATCATCGATGTGCCCGCGTACCAGCACGCCACGGTTACCGTGCGCGTAAGCGGCGTCGACGCGGCGGCTGCGATTGCCGCCATCGACGTCGTCGCCCGCCCGCAGGCAACGCTCGACCTGCAGATTGCCCTGGACTCCCCCGTTGCCGGCGAGGGCGTCGTGGGTTCCGTGCTGCGCGTGTGCGCCCACGAGTACGCCACCGTCAACGTGACCTGCACGCAGACGCTCGACGATAGCTGGATCGCGCTCGACGACACCGGACTATTCCTGGACGAGGGCGCGCGCGTCAACGTGCAGCACACCGTCCTGGGTGCCGGCGCCAGCGCCACCGGCCTTGCTGGCGACCTGCTGGGCGACACCGCCAAGGTGACGATCGACACCGATTACCTGGGCGCCCGCGAGCAAGTGCGCGACTTTAACTACGAGCTGCGCCACCGCGGTCGCAAGACCGAGTGCGAGATCGACGCCAACGGCGTGCTGACCGGCACGTCCAAGAAGGTCTACCGCGGCACCATCGACCTCGTGCACGGCTGCAAGGGTGCCGTCGGCACCGAGCGCGAGACCGTGCTGCTCGCCAACAAGGGCGTCGACAACAAGACCGTCCCCGTCATCCTGTGCGACGAGGACGACGTTGCCGGCAACCACGGTGCCACCATCGGTCACGTCCGCGACGAGCAGCTGTTCTACCTCGCCTGCCGCGGCCTTGACCAAAACGCCGCCGAGGATCTGTTCATCCGCGCCAAGCTGGAGGATGCCGCACTTTCCGCCACCGATGAGCGCACCCGCGCCGCCGTCGTCCGCCTGGGCAACAACCTGATCGATAACTTTGAAGAGGAGCTCGCATGATCGACACCGAGCACGTTAAATGCGATACCTGCACAGCACCGGAGCCTATGGTGCTCGACGCCAGCGACGAGGCTTCGCGCGGCTGGCCTACCATCGACATCGAGACCAACCCCTACAAGGGCCAGTTCCCTCTGTTCCAGCAGCACCCCGAGATCGCCTTCCTCGATAGCGCCGCCACCGCACAGCGCCCCGCCTGCGTGCTCGACGCCGAACGCGACTTCTATCAGCGCATGAACGCCAACCCCCTGCGCGGCCTGTACTCGCTGTCCGTCGAGGCCACCGAGGCTATCGCGAAGGTTCGCCAGCAGATCGCCGACCTCATCGGCGCCGCCCAGGCCAACGAAGTCGTCTTCACCCGCAACACCAGCGAGTCGCTCAACCTGGTCGCCAAGAGCTTTGCACCCACGGTGCTGGAGCCCGGCGACGAGGTCGTCATCACCATCATGGAGCACCACTCCAACCTGATCCCGTGGCAGCAGGTCTGCCGCGAGACCGGTGCCAAGCTCGTCTACCTCTACCCCACCAAGACCGGCCAGCTCACCACCGAGGAAGTGCTTGCCAAGGTGGGTCCCAAGACCAAGATTCTGGCCGTGGGTCAGGTCTCTAACGTGCTGGGCGTCGAGAACCCGGTCAAGAACCTCGGCAAGCTCGTGCACAAGTATGGCGGCTATCTGGTCGTCGACGGCGCGCAGTCGCTGCCGCATATGCCGGTCAACGTAGCCGATCTGGGCGCCGACTTCTTTGCCTTTAGCGCGCACAAGGCCATGGGCCCCATGGGCATCGGCGTGCTGTGGGGCAAGATGGACCTGCTCAACGCCATGCCGCCCATGCTCACCGGCGGCGAGATGATCGATTCGGTCACCGAGCAGGACGCCGTCTGGGCGCCCGTCCCCGAGAAGTTCGAGGCCGGCACGCAGGACGCCGCCGGCATCTTCGCCACGGGCGCAGCGCTTGACTACCTCGTCAACACGGTGGGCTACGAAAACATCCAGGCACGCGAGCAGGCACTCGTCCACTATCTGATGGGCGAACTCATGCAGCTCGACTTTGTCCAGATCATCGGCTCCATCTATTGGGATAACCATCACGGCGTCGTCAGCTTTAACGTCAAGGGTATCCACCCGCACGATGTCGCGAGCATCATGGACATGGACGGCGTGTGCATCCGCGCAGGCCACCACTGCGCACAGCCGCTGCTTACCTGGCTGGGCGTCGAGAACCTCGCCTGCTGCCGCGCCAGCGTGGCCTTCTACAACGACAAGGCCGATATCGACAAGTTCATCGCCGGCCTGCATCACGTTTGGAGCACGTTCAATGGGTAATCTGTACACCTCCACCACGTTTATGGAGCACAACTCGCACCCTGACTACAAATACGAGATGGACGCCCCCACACACGAGCACGAAGGCATCAACCCCAGCTGCGGCGACGAGCTCACCTTGCAGCTGCGCGTCGAGAACGGCGTTATCGAGGAGGCCTCGTTTACCGGTCACGGCTGCGCCATCAGCCAGGCCAGCGCCGATATCATGGCCGATCTCATCACCGGCGAGACGGTCGAGGAGGCTCGTCGTCTGGCCGAGCTCTTCCTGGCCATGATTCGCGGCGAGAAGCTCTCCGAGGAGGACCTGGAAGACCTGGACGAGGCCGCCCAGCTCCAGGACATCTCGCACCTGC
>CAKTWK010000023.1 GCA_934630735.1 uncultured Collinsella sp.
AGAAGGGGACGGAGGAAAACGGATCATCGACATCACGACGGAGAGCAATGATCCGTTTTCCTCCGTCCCCCAGGGATCATTAGGCAGTGGCGCGGCCTAGCCAGTTGCCGCTGTGATGGTAGACGGTGAACATCGTGGCGGTTATTACCCAGGTTACGGGGTAGACCAGCAGCAGATGCTCGAGCGAGGGGTCGAGCGGCATAATCGCGAACACCCACGCCACACGGAGCACGACCGTGCCGAAGATCGTGAGCATCATAGGCTGGAAACTCACGCCGGCGCCGCGGATGGAGCCGGACGCATTTTCGATAATCGAGAAGATCGCGTAGAACGGCGCGATGAAATGAAGAATCGTCGTGGTGTAGGCCGATATCGCGGCATCGTCGATAAACAGACGCGAAAGCGGGCCCGAAAACACCAGCAGCACGGCAGACAGGCCACCGATAAGCACAAATGAAAGCACGAGCGACGTGTGGTATCCCTTTCGCATGCGATCGTAATTGCGCGCACCAAAGTTCTGCGCCGAGAACGTAGTAATCGACACACCAAGCGCCTCGGTCACCATCCAGATAATGCCGTCCAGGCGACCGGAAAGACCCCAAGCGGTCGTGACATCGGCTCCAAACGAGTTGACCGACACCTGAATCAAAACGTTGGAGATCGAATACGCCGCAGACTGAACGCCCAGCGGCAAACCGCACGAAAGCATGCTCTTGCAAATGCCGCGATCGATACCGAGTTTGGATAGCGACAACCGCCACGCCCCCGGAGCGCGCATCATGCGGATCACAATCATCGTAGCATTGGTGCAGATAGTCAGCGCCACCGCGATGCCGCAGCCCAGCGCTTCCATGTGCAGCACGGCAACAAAGAGAATGTCGAGCGCCACGTTGACGAAGCAGCCGGAGGCAATAATGACCGCCGGACCGCGCGTGTCGCCCACGGCGCGCAACAACGCCGTCCCCATATTGAGCAGCAGCGCTGCAAACATGGCGGCAAAGTAGCAACGGGCATACGCCACACCCTCGGCCAGCAGCTCATGCGGTGTATTCATCAGCACAAGCATCGGCTCGACAAACACCATGCCCATAATGGAAATGACAATGCCGCCCGCCAGCGCGAGCGTCATGGCCGTATGGACCGATCGGCTCAGGCGCTCGTCATCGTGCTGGCCAAAAAACTGGCCCGTAATGACCGCACAGCCAGCACCCACACCGACGCAAAAACCAATGCAGAGCTCCGTGAGCACCATCGTGGCCTGAATGCCACCCAGCGCGAGCTTGCCGCCAAACTGACCGACGATATAGGTACCGATAAGCGTGTAAGCCTGCTGAAAAAACGAACTAAAGAAGATGGGGACGCACAGCGACAGCAGCTGCTGCCAAATAACGCCATGCGTTACATCGATAGCCGTAGATTTCTTAGCCACACGCCCTCCCCACCAGCGTACGTCATACAACAAAGCGGTATTTTAAGACCAAAGCCAATACCAGCTTAGCACCGACCGGCGTAGGCCGAAACGCCCCGAACCAGAGTCCGGTGCGAACTATCTGCCTAGTGATACAGCCCCGGCTGGTAGTGGTACTCGTTGCTCACATGCGGGCACAGCTGCCAAAAGGCGACAGCACTTGCCGCGGCCACGTTAAGCGAATCGACCCCGTGCGCCATCGGAATACGCACGGCGCGGTCGCAGCCCGCAATGGTCTTGGTGCCCAAGCCGGCACCCTCGGTGCCCATAAAGATTGCCAGGCGGTCAATCTCCTGCAGCGCGGAATCGTCCAGCGACACCGAATCATCCGTCAACGCCATGGCGGCACACGAAAAGCCGGCATCGTGCAGCGCCGCCAGCCCATCATGCGGCCATACGCGCGCCTCGCTGCCAATGCGCGTCCAGGGCACCTGGAACACCGTGCCCATGCTCACGCGGGCCGAGCGACGGTACAGCGGGTCACAGCAAGTGGGGCTCACCAAAATACCGTCGACGTTCAGCGCAGCCGCCGAGCGGAAAATCGCACCGACGTTGGTGTGGTCGACAATGCTCTCGAGCACGCACACGCGCACCGGGCGCTCCCCCGCCGCCTCGACGACGCCGCCCAAGAACTCATCAACCGGAATCTGTCGAGGGCGACGAAATGCCGCGAGCGCACCGCGCGTCACGTTAAAGCCCGTCAGCCGCTCCATAAGCTCCATCGAGGCCACGAACACGGGAACCGGACCCGCGCCCTCGCGCACAACCAGGCGCTCAAACAGCGGCATCATCTGATCGAGCCAGCGTTCGCCCAAAAGAAAGCTCACCGGCTCGTATCCGGCGCGCACCGCGCGCTCGATAACCTTGGCACTCTCGGCGATAAAGATGCCCTTTTGCGGCTCCAGCACGCAGCGCAGCTCGCGCTCGGTCAGTCGCACGTAGGCATCGAGCCGCTCGTCCTCGAGCGAATCAATTCGCAGCACCTCAACGGCATCAGTCATAGCAGCCAGCCCGCACCCTTCTTTACAGCACATCTATACCAAACGAGGCGACGCTAAGCGCCGCCCCATGCATTCAAACAACCCGATGATACCGTTCACGCCAGACGATTTACGCATCAACGCGACGATACGTCACGAACTCATAATCGACGCCCTCGTCGCCCTCGCCCGAGGCAATCGTGGCAGCACCGCCACGCCGCGCAATCTCCCACGCGGGATCGGCATCCAGATCGGGAAAGTACGTATCCACGTCATGCACGCAATGGTTATGCGTAACCTCGGCCTCGGCGCAATACGGCAAAAACTGCCGATACACCTCGCCACCACCGAGCACCCAAGCAACGGGCTCATCGGCTACCGCGGCGAGCGCTTCGTCGATGCTATGCACCACGTCGACACCCTCGGGAGCAAAGTCCTCATCGCGCGTGAGCACGATATTACGACGGTTCTTGAGCGGACGCCCGCCGGGAAAACTCAGCAGCGTCTTGCGTCCCATAATGACCGGGCAACCTTTGGTGCACGCCACAAAATGACGCATGTCGGCGCGATTGGACACGACCATGTCGCCCTCGCACCCAATACCCCAATCATCGCACACGGCGACAATGGCAGAAAGCTTACACGTCATGCGCATCACCTACACCGCAATGGGGATGTTCTTGACCTGCGGGCCGTGCTCATAGCCCTCGACAATCAGATCATCGGTCGTAAACGCATAGAAGTCATGCACATCGGGGTTAAGCGTTACCTTGGGAGCCGCAAACTGCGGACGCTCGATAAGCTCGCGGACGATATCGACATGACGGTCGTAAATGTGGGCATCGGCGATCACATGCAGCAGCTCGCCAGCGATCATATCGACCGACTGCGCGACCATCATCAGCAAAATGGCGTACTGGCACACATTCCAGTTGTTCGCGGCCAAAATATCCTGGCTGCGCTGGTTGAGAATCATGTTGAGCGTCGGTTTGTCGTCCTGCGGACGCTGCGTGACGTTATAGGTCACGCTGTAGGCGCACGGATACAGGTGCATCTCGGACAGGTCGCTAAACACATAAGTGTTCGTCATAATGCGGCGGCTGTACGGCGTGTTCTTAAGGTCGTACAGCACGCGTTCCATCTGGTCAAAGTCGCCCTCGGCATAATGGCTCTTCTGCCCAATCTGATACCCGTAGGCCTTGCCGATGGAGCCGGTCTCGTCGGCCCACTCATCCCAAATATGACTGTTGAGATCGTGCACGTTATTGGACTTCTTTTGATAGATCCATAGGATCTCATCCATGGCAGATTTGAGGGCCGTACGACGCAGGGTAAGCGCCGGAAACTCCTCACGCAGGTCATAGCGTGCCGTGACACCAAAGTTTTTAATGGTATAGGCAGGGGTGCCATCCTCCCACACCGGGCGGACCTTTTGGCCCTCGGTGGTGGTGCCATGGTCCAGAATATCGCGGCACATGGTTACAAACTGTTGATCAGCCTTGCTCATTGACCCTCCTGTCAGTCGACTATAAGCGAGATTCATTGTAGCCCAGGCACATGCGGCCCCACAGCCCAAACATAAGCCCTCATTTTCTGGCATATGCCAGAAATTCCTTGCGCAAATCAGCGCGTTCGCTATTCTATTGTTGACATATGTCAGATAAGGAGGACACATGGCGGGAAGACGCGAGAAACTGCGCCGCGTCGGGATCATCCCCGAATACCGCGGCTTCACCCCCGACGGCCTTGCCAGCGGAGACGCCATCGATATGACGGTCGACGAGCTCGAAGTCCTGCGGCTATGCGACCTGGAAGGCCTCAATCAGGAGGCCGTCGCCCAGCACATGGGCATTGCCCGTGCCACGGTGGCAGCTATTTGCAGCCGAGCGCATCGCAAGGTGGCAAACGCGTTGGTCAATGGACGGGCGATCGTCATCGAAGGCGGCAATATCGTGTACTCCCCCATTACCACGGCAACGGCCGTATGGCCAGCAAAGGAGATCGACACCATGAGGGTGGCAACCACGTACGGCAACGGCAACATCTTTATGCACTTTGGCCGCAGCGAGCAGTTCAAGATCTACGACATTCAGGACGGCAAGGTACTCAACGAGCAGGTCGTGGGCACCGGCGGTACCGGCCACGGCGCACTTGCGGGCCTGCTCGCCAACGGCGGCGTGGACACGCTCATCTGCGGCGGCATCGGCGGTGGCGCTATCAACGCGCTTGCCCAAGCCGGCATCACGGTATACGCAGGTGCCCAGGGCAGCTGCGACGCTTGCGTCGAGGCCCTTATCGCCGGCACGCTCGCACAGAACGGCGAGGCCACGTGCGGTTGCCACGGCCACGACCACGAGCACACCCACGAGCATGGCGATTCCTGCGGCTGCCACGGCCATCACGAGCACGAGGGTCACGAGGGTTGCAGCTGCCACTAACGGCACGACACGCGACCTCGGGGCGCGACGCTGAACGCAACCCAACAATCAAAGCCAACAACAAAGGCCACCCGGTAGCTTCCGAGTGGCCTTTGCCATATCAAGCTGGAATTACAGCTCTATTTCTTATTACGCATCTGCGCTTCCATCTGGCGCAGCAGCTCCATATCGGACTTGGGACCGCCCGTACCCAGGCCGCCCATGCCGCCCAGACCCATAGCGTCCAAGCCAGGGATATTGGGCATGCGCATCTTCTTGCCCTTCTTGCCCTTTTTGCCCTTTTTGCCGCCGGCCTGTGCCTGATTGGCCATCGTGCGCATGCGGCCCATCATCTTATTCATCTCGCCCCACTGCTTCATAAGGCTGTTGACCTCGGTGGGGGTTACGCCGGCTCCCTTGGCAATGCGGGCGCGGCGCTGGCCGTTGATGATGGAGGGACGCAGGCGCTCCTCCTTGGTCATCGACATGATGATGGCCTCGTTCTTATCGAAGATGCCCTCGTCCAGGTTGCCGCCCATCTGGTTTAGTGCACGCTGACCACCGGGGAGCATGCCCAGGATACCTTTCATGCCGCCCATCTTCTTGACGGCTTTCATCTGGTCGAGCATATCGTTCATGGTAAAGCCCTCGCGCAACATGCGCTCGGCAGCCTCGAGCTGCTCTGCATCGGCTGCCTCCTGGGCCTTCTCGATGATGCCGACGACATCGCCCATGCCCAAGATGCGCTTGGCCATGCGGTCCGGGTAAAACGGCTCAAGCGAGTCGGGTTTCTCGCCCATGCTCACAAACTTGATGGGCTTACCGGTCACCTGGCGCACCGAAAGTGCGCCACCGCCACGGGCGTCGCCGTCGAGCTTGGAGATGATCACGCCGTCAAAGTCGGTGCGCTCGGCGAAGGTCGAGACGACGTTGACGATATCCTGGCCGGTCATGGCATCGACGACCATCAGCACCTGGTCGGGCTTGACGGCCTTCTTGATGTCGACGGCCTCCTGCATCATCTGCTCGTCGATCTGCAGACGACCGGCGGTATCGACGATGACCACGTCACGCAGGTGATCGATGGCCTCCTGGATGGCGCCCTTTGCGATGTCGATCGGGTGCGCTCCGTCACCGCGGAAGACCGGCACGCCGATCTCGCCACCGAGCGTGGCCAGCTGGTCGGCAGCGGCGGGACGGTAGACGTCGCACGCGGCGAGCAGCGGAGAGCGGCCCTGCTTCTTGAGCAGGTAGGCCAGTTTCACGGCCGCCGTGGTCTTACCGGAGCCCTGCAGGCCCACGAGCATGATGACATTGGGAATGCGGTTGCTAAAGACGAGTTTGCTCTCGGTTGAGCCGAGCATCTCGGTGAGCTCGTCGAGCACGATCTTGACGACGTTTTGCGCCGGCGACAGCGACTCCATGACCTCGGCGGTCATGCAGCGCTCCTTGGTCTTGGCAACGAACTCCTTGACGACCTTAAAGTTAACGTCGGCCTCGAGCAGCGCCATGCGAATGTCGCGCATGGCCGAAGTAATATCGGCCTCGGTCAGCTTACCCTTGCCGCGCAGGCGGTCAAATGTGTCGTTGAGGCGATCGCTCAGAGAATCAAACACTAGTCACTCCTTAGTTGGACTCGCCCACCAGGGCGCGGCAGAAATCTTTGGCGTTAAACTCCTGCAGGTCATCGACCTGCTCGCCCACGCCGATGCGCAGGATCGGGAGCTTGAGCTTCTCGGCCACGGCCATGGCGATACCGCCCTTAGCCGTGCCGTCGAGCTTAGTCATGATAATACCGTCCAGGCCCAGCGCCTCGTTAAACTCGAGCGCCTGGTTCAGACCGTTCTGACCAGTGGCGGCATCGATCACAAGCACGACCGAGACGGGCATAGGGCCGGCGGCCATATTGGCGGCGCGCTTACGCGTCACGTTGACCACCTTGGCGAGCTCGCGCATGAGCTCGGGGCTCGTGTGCAGACGGCCGGCGGTATCAATGAGCACGAGGTCGCTGCCGCGCTTATCGGCCTCGTCGAGCACGTCATAGCACACGCTCGCCGGATCGGAGCCGCGGTCACGCTTAATGACGGGGACGCCGGCGCGCTGGCCCCACACATCGAGCTGCTCGATGGCGGCGGCGCGGAAGGTGTCGGCCGAACCGATCACCACGTTCTTGCCGCGGGCGGCCATGGCGCTCGCAATCTTGCCGACCGTGGTGGTCTTGCCGGCGCCGTTGATGCCGACAAACAGCACGCAGCTCGGCGTATCGGAAAACGGATCGCGCTCAACAGGCACAAAATGGCCCTCGAGCTGCTCGGCCAGGGCGCGGCGAAGCTGCGGGGCGGTCTTGAGGTTCTTCTTGGCCGCGGCGTCGCGCAGGTCATCGGAGACCTGAATGGCGACCTCGGCACCCATGTCACCCATGACGAGGGTGTCCTCAAGGTCCTCCCAAAAATCCTCGTCGACCTCGCCGCCAAAGTAGAAGACCTCGTTGAGGGCCTCGCGGCTGCGCTCGAGTCCGCGCGAGAGTGCGTCAAAGAATCCCATTATGCATTCACGACCTTTCCGGTTTCGCGATCGAGTTTTTGCGAGACGACGCGACTGACGCCGTCGGCTTGCATCGAGACGCCGTAGAGAACGTCAGCATCCTCCATAGTACGGCGCTGATGCGAGATTACCAAGAGCTGCGTATCGGAACGCAGCACATCGAGGGCGCCGATGAGCTTGGACAGGTTGGCGTCGTCGAGTGCCGCCTCGACCTCGTCCAGCACATAGAACGGCACCGTGCGCGTACGGTATACGGCAAAGAGCAGGGCGAGCGCCGTCAGGCTCTTCTCGCCGCCCGACATGAGCATCATCTTGGTGATGCGCTTGCCGCGCGGCTGCGCCACGACCTCGATGCCCGTCTCGGCCGGATGCTCGGGGTCGGTCATCTCCAAATGTGCCTGGCCGCCCGGGAAGAGCATGGCGAAGATCTCGCGGAAGTTCGCATCGACCTTCTCAAAGGTCACCAGGAAGGCCTTACGCATCTTACGGTCGATCGCCACGGTAATCTTGGTGAGCGCCTTGCGCGCGCTCTCAAGATCGGCCAGCTGCTCCTCGATGTAATCGGCACGGCGCTTGAGCTGCTCGTACTCCTCCATGGCGACCTGGTTCACAGGACCCAGGTTGTTGATCTGGCGCACGAGTTGGTTAAGCTCGCGCTCGGCGGCATCGCGATCGGTGGGCGCCGGCAGCATGAGCGCTTCCTCGAGCACCGTGGTACCGTCGGCGGTGATGGCCTTGATGGCAGCCTCGACCTGCACCTCGAGCTTGCCGCGCGCCACCTTGAACTCATTTTGCGTCGTGGCGGCAACATCGACCCTCTCTTTGGCGCGGGCGACCTCGGTCTTGGCGTCCTCGATGGTCTTCTTAAGCGAAGCCGAGTCCGCCTCCTCAAGCGATGCCTGATCGCGCAGGCGCGCAGCCCAGTCCGAGGCGCGCTCCAACAGGGCAGAATAGCGCTCATGCATGGGATCGACGCGAAGGCGCAGCAGCTCGAGCGAGCGTGAGGCCTGACGCGTCCCGCGGATACGACGGTCGATACCCTCAAGGCGATGCTCCAGATCGGGCACGCGGCCCTTCAGCGAACGCAGGCGCTCGCTCGTCTGAGCCAGGCGCACCTTAGCGTCGGCGAGCTTACCGGCGGCCTCGGAGTCATCGCGCCGAACGCGATCGAGATCGTCGTTGGCCTCGGCAATCTGCAAGCCCAAGTCGCTCGCCTGTGCACGGGCCTCGTCACGTGAACGGGTAAGTTCATCCACGCGCGGACGTGCGGCACGTACGGCCTCGGCAGCCTGCTCGCGGCGCTTGGAGATGCGTACGCGCTCGACCTCGGCATTGTTGGCGCTTTGCTCCAAGCGGCCGATCTCGGAGAGTAGCGAGCGGCGCTCGCCCTCAAGACGAGCAATCTCGCCGGCGGCATCGCCCTCAGCGGCACGCGCCTCCTCGACGGCCGCATTGGCCTCAACGACCTGATCCGACACATGCTCAAACACGGCAGCCAGATCGGGCTCCAGGCCCTCCAACTCACGAATACGACGTTTGCGCTCCAGGGCACCCGAAGCCTCGCCGGCATCGAGCCCCACGCGCACCAGACCACCACAGCTCACGCGGGCGCCATCGGGCGTCACATAGGTCACGCCGTCAACGACGGGCGCGGACAGCGCGGCAGCCAAGTCACCGACCACAAAATAGCCGCCGAGCAATGCCTCGACGACCGGACCGTAGCCCGCACGCACGGACAGGCGGTCAACAAGACGGGTACCGGCGGCACCCTCGGCGGCCGCAGAGCCACTCACGCCGCGCGCCACAAGCAGCGCCTCGCCCGAGGCCTTCTTTTGGTCCAGAGCCGCACGACCGGCACGCTCAAGTGCAGCAGCGTTATCGAACAACAGGGCATCGATATCGCCGGCGAGCAGTTGCTCAACCAGGCCCTCGAGCTCACGAGGAGCCTCGAGCACATCTCCCAGACGGCCCGAGACGTCGTCGCCCAGCGCGCCCACCAGACGGCTTACGAGCGGCGAGCTGTCGGCCATGCGAGCATCGAGCTTCTTTTGGCTCGCGAGCTCCGAGCGCACCTCGGACAGCTTGTTGCGAGCCTCGCTCTCGCGGGCGCGCAGGTCCTTGAGGGCAGCGCGCGCTGCCTCGGTGGCCTCGCGCGCATCGCTCTGGGCCTGACGAGCCGCCTCAAGGGCGCTCTCAAGCTCCTCAGCACGGTCGCGGCGGCTCTCAAGCGATGCCGTGACCTCCTCGAGCTGCTCATCGATCTGCTCCAGGCGCGAGGCATACATGTTGTCCTCGACCTCGGCGTTGCTCATCGAGTCCTTCACCTTGGCGAGCTCGAGCGCGGCATTATCGGCAACGCGCTGCACATCGCGCTGCTCGCGCGTAAGCTGCGAAATCTGATTGTCGAGCGCAACGCGGCGCTCGTGAAGTTCGGCGGCGGCAGGACCAGCGGCGTCGACGTCCTCCTGGGCCTGCATATGCGCGCCGGTCACTTCCTCGAGCTGGGCGCGTGCGTCCTCGAGCTCCTCGACCACGCGACGACGCTGATGCTCGGAGCTCGAGATCTGGCCGCGCATGTCGGACAGGCGCGACACCATGTTGTGGCCCTTTTCCTCGAGCAGACGCATGTCGGAGTTAATGCGGCCGACCACGTCTTGCATATGGCGGCGCTGCTCGCCCAGATCGCCCACAAACAGGCCCTTTTCCTCGAGCATAACCTGGAGCTTCTCGAGCTCGCGCTCCTTTTCGCCCAGGCGATATTGCGCAAGCTCAAGCTCGGCGGCGCCCTCCTTAGAGCGGCTCTCCAGGTCGTTCCACTGCGATTGCAGCGAACGCAGCTCGTCGACAGCCAGCATCTGCGTAAGCTCGTTCGCGCGCGAGGACAGCTCTTTGTACTTGCGCGCGCGATCGACCTGACGCTCCAGCGGCCGCAGCTGACGGGCGATCTCCTTATTGATGTCGCGGGCACGGGTCAGGTGCTCGTCCATCGACTTGATCTTTTTGAGCGCACGCTCCTTGCGGCGCTTGTGCTTGGAGATGCCGGCAGCCTCCTCAATAAGGGCGCGGCGCTCCTCGGGGCGGCTCTGCAAAATGGCATCGAGCTTGCCCTGGCTGATGATGGAATGCGTATCCTTGCCCAGTCCCGAATCGTGCAGGATGTCCTGGATGTCCATCAGGCGGCACGGGCTCGAGTTGATGAGGTACTCACTTTCGCCCGAGCGGTACATGCGGCGGGTGATAGCCACCTCATCAAAGTCGACAGGCAGCATATGGTCCGAGTTATCGAGCACCAGCGTGACCTCGGCGACACCCACCGGCTTACGCGCCGACGAGCCCGAGAAGATGACGTCCTCCATGGCCTGGCCGCGCAGCTGCTTGGCGCTCTGCTCGCCCAGGACCCACAGAATCGAGTCGGAGATGTTCGATTTTCCCGAGCCGTTGGGACCGACGATGACGGTTAGGCCCGGCTCAAACGTCATATGGGCGCGGTCGGCAAACGACTTGAACCCTTTGAGCGTGAGGGACTTGAGATACACGGTTCCTCGCTTAAACAGGCTTCTTGTTGAGAATCACGCCGTTAGTGGTGTAACCCATGCGGTCGAGCGCCTCGAGCGCAGCGGCTCCCTCGGCTTCCTTCTTGGAGGAACCGGTGCCGCGGCCCTGGCGAATACCGTCGATAAGTACCACGGCGGTAAAGGTGGGCGCATGCGCGGGGCCCTCGGAGCCAACGAGCTTGTACGCCGGAGGCTCGTGGCCGTCGGCCTGCACGCACTCCTGCAAAAACGACTTGGGGTTCGCGGGGTGCTCGGCACGCTCGGAAGCCAGGTGCGGCTTAAGCGTACGGTGAATGAACTCCGCCGCCGCATCCCAGCCGGCATCCAGATACAGCGCGCCGACGAGCGACTCGTAGACGTTCTCGAGCGCCGAATGCAGGCCGCGCGCGCCCGTACCGGTCTCGGAGGCACCAAAGATGATGATGTCGTCGATGCCCAGCTCATGGGACACCTCGGACAGCGTGGCACCCGAGACGAGCGACACCTTTAGGCGCGTAAGCTTGCCCTCGTCAAACTCGGGATAGGATTCAAAGAGCGAACGGGCAACCACGGCGCCCAAAATGGAATCGCCCAAAAACTCAAGGCGCTCATAGCTCGCCGAGACGGGCTGACCTTCCACGGCAGAGGGGTGCGTGAGCGCCGCGCGCAGCAGCACCTTGTTATTGAACTCGTGGCCCAGGATTTCCTGGGCGCGCGCGAGTCGTTGAGATAAAGCCAAGACTTAGGCCTCCTTGGCGTTTTCAATAGCGTCGACAGCGTCGGCGACAGAGTTGAGCGACAGCAGGGTCTCGTCATCGATCTCGAGGTCGAACTCGTCCTCGATGGCCGTCACCAGCTGCAGACGCTCGAGCGAATCGGCATCGAGATCGTCGAAGGTGGTCTCGTCGCTAATGTCGGCGACATCGACGCCCAGAACGTCAGCGGCGACTTCGGCGATCTTATCGAAGATTTCGGAGCGGTCCATAGCGCTTCCTCTCGTATTGCGTGAACATCAACGCGCTGGCGCCGCAAGCGCAGCGCCAAGACACGGTTTTGATTCTACCCCACGACGCAGGCCGCGAGGCACATAACAGCGCTCTAACTCGCTCTTATAAAACGATACCGTCCATAGAGCTGGCGACGTTCTCGACAAGCCCGGCGCGCACGGCCTCCGCCGCGGCGAGCGTACCGTTTTTGACGGCCTCGACCGAGGTGGCACCGTGGCCGATCAGGACCACGCCACGCAGGCCCAGCAGAATGGCGCCGCCTTTAGCATCGCCCGAGAGCTTTGCCTTGATCTCGCGCATCTGCTTTTTGATGAGCAGCGCGGCAATCTTGGTGCCGAGCGAAGACATAAAGACACCCTTGAGCTCCTGCAGCAAAAATTTGGCAGCGCCCTCGGTGGCCTTGAGTGCGATGTTGCCCGACATGCCGTCGGCAACCACGACGTCAAAATTGCCCGACGTAAGATCGGTGCCCTCGCAGTTGCCCACAAAACCGGGAACAGCGGCCTTCATGGCTGGGAAGCACGACTTGGTGAAGTTGGAGCCCTTCTCGTCCTCGGTGCCGTTGGCAAGCAAGCCCACGCGGGGATGCTCAATGCCCAAAACCACACGGGCATAGGCGCTACCCATCTGGGCAAAACGCACCATGTCGTCGACCTCGACATCGGGGTTAGCGCCCATGTCGCAGAGGACCGTCAGGCCGCCGGCGCGGTTGGGCAGTGCATTGGTGAGGCACGGACGCACCGGCTGCTTCTTACCCTCGGCCTGATAGCGAAACGGCGTCACGTAGGCGGTAGCGGCAGCGGTCATGGCGCCGGTGGAGCCGGCAGAGAAGAACGCGTCCGCGTTACCCTTCTTGATAGCGCGGCAGGCAAGCACGATCGAGGACCTGCGCTTGGTCATCACGGCTCGAATGGGATCGTCATCCATGGCGATGACATCGGGCGCCTCCAAGGCCTCAACGCGAGCGTGAGCCGCGGCAAAGGGGTTCACGATCTCTGCGGGACCGACGGCCAAGACCTCGATATCGGGATCCGCCGCAAGCGCCGCCTCGATACCGTCGAGGACAACCTGTGGCTTCTCGTCTCCACCCACAACGTCTACACAAACGCGAACGTTACTCATATACATGCTCCTTATACAAAAATGGCCGACTCATTGAGCCGGCCATTGTGGTTCCAGTTGGAACGGCATCGCATCCAGAGTATACAGTTACTCGGTAACGATAACCTCGCGGTCCTTGTAGAAACCGCAGCTGGGGCACACGTGGTGCGGGAGCTTAACAGCACCGCAACGGGGGCACGTGGACTGAGCCGCAGCCGAGATCTTCATGTTGGCGGAACGGCGGGTGTGAGTGCGGATACGACCCTGCTTTTGTTTAGGTACGGGCATAGTGACCTTCCTTATGAACTATCCAGTGTGGCGATTACGCGCAAGTAGCGATACTACCACAGTTTTACTCGTCAAGCTTGAGATTCTTTAATGCTGCAAATGGATTTTCCGTGGCAGCGGCCCATTCGGCCTCTGCTTGAGCGGCGCAATCGCATTGCTCGACGTTGAGATTGATGCCGCAAGTGGGGCATAGGCCGCGGCAATCGGGCTTGCACAGGACAACGAACGGCGTGTCCATGACGACCGCGTCGTTGATGGGCTCACCCAGATCGACGATGCGATCCTCGCCCAGCAGCTCGTAGCCATCTTCGTAGGCCTCGGGGTCCTCGGGCTCGTTAAAGAGATAGAATTCCTCGATCTCACCGGCAATATCAAACGAAGCGGGCTCCAGGCAACGGTCGCACTCACCGGTTGCGTGCGCGCGGACCATGCCCGTAAGCAGAACACCGGTGCCGGCATTGGTAAAGACCACATCGTAGTCAATGCCGTCCTGTAGCTGGTACTCCTTCTCGCCCACCGTATAGGTGGCAACATCGACCTTGCCGGTCAGCGGGTACGAGTCTCCGGGAAACTCGAGCTGCTCGGAAAGATCAACGGTAACGCTCGGGAACTCAGCCATTACCACTGACCATTCTGCTGGGCGGCACCCTCGTTGAGCTGCTGACGGCAACGGGTGACGGTGCCGGTCAGGCTCTTGAGGTTCTCCTCAAGGTGCGTAAAGACCTGCTCGGCGTAGTCCTCGGCGGCATAACGCGTCTCGCGCTCATACTGCTGGGCACGGTCGCGAATATCGTCGGCCTGCTGCTGCGCTAAGCGAACGATTTCCTGCTCACCGGCAATGGTGAGGGCCTGCTGCTGAGCATCGGCGATGATGGAATCGGCCTGAGCGGCGGCGGAAGCCATAAGCTCCTCACGCTCCTTGAGGATACGGCGGGACTTCTGCCATTCCTCGGGATAGCTCATGCGAATCTCGTCGAGGATGTTAAAGAAGACGTCGGCGTCGATAACCTTCATCTGGGCGTTCTTGCCGAACGGCGTCTTAGCCTCTTCGATGAGCCCCTCGAGCTCGTCGACAAGACTCACAATCCTGTCGCCAGGAAAATTCTCGCCCGGCATCCGGTCTCCTTTCATAGGTAACATATCATCGTGTTAGTTTACCACATGCCACCAGGCATTAAAAAACGTCACGAAAAGCGATGTTTGAGCGCCTTGACCACATTGGGCGGAACAAAATTAGAGACGTCGCTACCGAGCGAGGCAATCTGGCGAACCACCGAGCTCGAGATATAACCGTACTGCGGCGCACTCATGACAAAGATGGACTCCAGCTCGTTATCCAGGCGGTAGTTGAGGTCGGCCTGCTGCAGCTCGTACTCAAAGTCGGTCATGGCACGCAGACCCTTGACCACGGCTCCTGCTCCCTGTTCGCGGGCAAAATCGACCAAAAGGCCGGTGAAGGGCAGCACCTCGACGCCGTCAATTTCACCGAGCGCCTCACGTGCCAGCGCCACGCGCTCGTCGAGCATAAACGTGGTGCCGACGCCGTTTTTGCCCTGCGACTCGGCAACGGCCACGATCACGCTGGGAAAGATGCGGCGGGCGCGGCGGATGACGTCGATATGGCCAAACGTGATGGGATCGAAAGTGCCCGGGACAATCACGCGGTTGATGGTGTCATTCATGGGCGTCCTCCGTGAGTGCGTCGCTATCGTTGCCATCATCCTCGCCGTTGCCAACCCAACGAAGCAGGTCGACCGAGGTTATTCCGTAACGCTTCTCACGCACGGTCTCAAAGCCTGCCGGATGCGCACCCGCTTCGGCGGCAGCATGCTCAAAGAGCGCATAGGCACCTGGTGCCAGCAAGCCTTTCTGAGCTAGGTTTTGCAACAGTTCCTCGACTGACTCAGCACCAAAAGCATAGGGCGGGTCGAGCAGGACCAGGTCAAAGGGACCGCCCGGCACGCGGCCGCGCGAGGCGCTCGCCAGCACGTCACCCGTCACCACGCGCCAACGCGCACGGTCACGGCACAGCGACTCGATATTCTTGGTAATCAGACGAGCAGCGTTGCGATCGATCTCAAACGTCGTGAGCGAGCGGGCACCGCGCGAGAGCATCTCAATGCCCAATGCACCGGAGCCGCCAAAGGCATCCAGCACGCGGACCTCGTCCAGATCGAAGTCGAATGCCGACATGACCATAGATGCGCACGCCTCGCGCACGCGATCGGTCGTGGGGCGGGTGACATCGCGACCACGGGGCTCCTCGATCTTACGACCGCGCCATTCGCCGCCGATGATTCTCATCCTCCGCTGACCTCCTTAAAGATGTGCCGATACCGCGTGGCGACCGCATCGCGCAAGGGACGCGTCGCCACGGAGTCAAGGTTGCAAGCATACCGCAAGAGCTCGACCGCGTCCAAATGGGCCCACTCGATCAATTCCTCGTCGGCATCGAGGTCAACAAAGCGCAAGGTCACGCCGCCATGCTGACGGTAACCCAGGATTTCCCCCTCGTGGCGCAGACGCAGGTCCATCTGGGCGAGCGTAAAGCCGTCCGAGGTCTTCTCGAGCGACTGAAGGCGTTCTTGTGCAGCCGACGCGCCGCCGTTGCCCTTGGAGTGCGTCATGACCAGGCACGTACCCGACACGCTGCCGCGACCCACGCGCCCGCGCAGCTGGTGCAAGGCCGCCAACCCAAAGCGCTCGCCATTCTCGATGACCATGACAGTGGCGTTGGGCACGTCGACGCCCACCTCGACCACCGTGGTCGAGACGAGCACATCGATCTCGCCACGCTTAAAAGCATCGATGACCCGGTCCTTCTCACCCGCCGGCATGCGACCATGAAGACGTTCGATGGTAAGCCCCGGTAATGCCAGACGAAGGCGATCGAGCTCGGTCGCCGTGTCATGCAACGGCACAGGCACGGTCACGCGGCCTTCGTCGTCGCGAGCGATGCCGGGTACGTCTTCGAGCTCATCGGCCGAATCGCTCGGCTCCACGAGCGGACAGATCACGTAGGCTTGTTGTCCCTTTTCGTGCGCCTCGCGAATGGCGCCATAGGCCAGGTCACGACTCGACTCGGTGAGGACGCGTGTCGTCACGCCGGCACCCGGAACGGGACGATGGCGGATGATGCTCGTATCTAGGTCGCCGTACACCGAAAGCGCCAGCGTGCGCGGGATCGGCGTAGCAGTCATGACCAGCAAGTCGGCACCCGGGCCTTTTGCGCGTAGAGCGTTACGCTGGCCCACGCCAAAGCGGTGCTGCTCGTCGATCACCACAAGCGACAAATGCCTGAACGTAACGTTCTCCGAAAGCACCGCATGGGTACCAAAGAGCACGTCGAGCTCGCCAGACTGGAGCCGAGCATGGATTTGCTCACGCTCGGCCGCCGGCGTGGCACCCGTCAGGAGCGCCCAAGACATGCCAGCCCGCGAGAGCAAGGGGCCGGTCTTATCGGCATATTGACGCGCCAGCACGCCCGTGGGCGCCATAACGCAGGCCTGAGTGCCGCTATCGGCCGCAACCGCCAACGCGCAGGCGGCAACGGCGGTCTTACCGGTACCGACGTCGCCCAGCAGTAGACGGTTCATCACGCGACCGCCATCGCACATGTCATGCAGGATGTCTTGAAATGCAGCCTCCTGCTCGTCGCTCAGCGAAAACGGCAGGGCCTCCTTGAGCGCCGCCAGGTGCCCGTCTGTGGCATGCGCATAAGGCACCACGTCGACCAAGCCGCCGTCGTTGCGCAAGCGCAGCGCCAGCTGCAAGCAGAGGCACTCCTCGTAGGCAAGTCGCCGGCGTGCGATGTCGCGCTCGGCCATGCTCGAGGGAAAGTGGATCGAACGCAACGCACGGGCATTGCTCATGAGCTTCCGCTTTGCGCGCAGCGGCGCGGGAATGGGATCGAACGGATTGGAAGCCACTTCGAGCGCACCGCTCACGATACGGCGCATCCATGCCTGACTCACGCCGTCACTTACGTAGTGGACCGGCAAAATGGTACCCGCGGCACGCCCGTCCTCGAGCTTTTCAAAGTGGGGCGAAGCCATCTGCTTAAAACCGAAGGCAAACTCGACCTTGCCCATCACGGCCAGGCGGTCGCCCTGCTTAAGCTGTTGGGCAATCCAAGGCTGACGGAAAAAGGCAACCTGCAGCACGCCCGTCTCGTCCACGAGCGAGACCTCAGTCACCTGCATACGCGGACGGGGCTGCTTTTGAACGATGCGATCGACCGTGGCGATGATGGTGCACACGGTACCGATGGGCGCCATCTCGATGGACCACGAGCGAGTGAAGTCCAGGTAGCGATGGGGAATATGGAGAAGGAGGTCCCCCACCGTCCGAATTCCCAGACGGCGAAGGGCCTCCTCACGTTTACCCGAAACATATTTGAGTCGCGCGATATCCTCGACGAGCGCATTGCTCTGGGCAAAACGCTCCGAGACGCGCGGCACGGAGCACAGCTCGGACATAGGCAGAGCCTACTCGATCGAGAAGATCACGGGATAGAGCGGCTGCTCGCCACGATGGGCGTCGATCTCCAGATCGGGCTGAGCCTCCTCGATAGCGTCGACGATCTCCTGGAAGGCCTCGTCGGACAGCTCCTCGCCGGCCAGAATCGTCAGCGCGTCGCCTTCCTCTTCCTCCTGCATGCGGTTGATGCAGTCGAGCGTGACCTGCTTCACGTCGGAGCCGACCACATCGATGGAGCCGGCGATGATGCCCATGACGTCACCGGAGTGAATCGGCGAGCCGTCAGAGGCGCTGGAGTCGCGCACGGCGCGGGTGACCTCGCCATCGCGGACCTCGCTGATGGCGTCGACCATAGCGGCAACGGCATCCTCGAGCTCGAAATCGGGCAGGACCGCGAACAGCGCGGAGAAGGCCTGCGGGACGGTCTTGGTGGGAACGACAGCGACCTTCTTGTCGGTGCAGGCGGAGGCAGCGGCCTCGGCAGCCATGCGGATGTTGCCGTTGTTGGGCAGGATGATGACCGAGGTCGCGTTGACCTGGTCGACGGCGCCCAGCAGATCGGCGGTCGAGGGGTTCATGGTTTGACCACCCGACACGATCACATCGACGCCAAGGGACTTGAGGATGTCGGCCTCGCCGGAACCAGCGGCAACGGCGACAAAGCCCAGGGCCTTCGCGGGCTCGGCGGCCTTCTCCTGGTCCTCGTGGATCTTAGCGGTACGGTCGTGGGCCTCCATCTCCATATTGTGGATAAAGACCTCGTAGATCTGACCGAGCTGCAGCATGTGCTCGAGCACCAGATTGGGGGTGTTGGAGTGCACGTGAATCTTGTAGTCGGGGTAGGCGCCCACGAGCAGCTCGCAGTCGCCCATGGAGCCCAGGAACTTCAGGCACTCGTCCTCGTCAAACGGGGCGTCGGCCTTAAAGAGGAACTCGTTGCAGTAGCGGAACTCCGAGCCCTCCCAGTCGTCGTTGGCCTCGATCTCCACGCGGTCAAGAGCGGCGTCACGGGCAGAGCCAGCGGAATCAAACGTGGCGGAGAAATCCTCGACAACGGTGCTGCGGCCAAGGGCGGCGGCAACAAAGCTCTCCAAGAAGATGGCAAAGCCAAAGGCGCCGGAGTCGACCACGCCGTTCTCCTTGAGGACGGGCAACAGGTCGGGCGTGCGGGCGACGGACTGGTAGGCCTCGACGACGATGGCGTCGAGCGCATCCTCGGCAGAGAACTTCTTCTTCTCGCACTCGTCTGCCTTCGTCGAAACATCACGCAGGACCGTGAGGATCGTGCCCTCGATGGGCTTACGGACAGCCTGGAAGGCAACCTTGACGGCACGACGGAAGGCGAAGGCGATATTGGCGGACGTAATGGGCTCATCGGCAGAGACAAGGCCCTCGGCCACACCACGCAGAATCTGCGAGGTGATGACACCGGAGTTGCCGCGGGCGCCCATCAGGGAGCCGTGGGTGATGGCGCCGGCAATGGCCTCCATGTCGGCGTCGGCGGGAAGGGCGGAAAGCTCCTTAGTCACCGAAGCGAGCGTGAGCGACATGTTGGTGCCAGTGTCGCCGTCGGGTACGGGGAAAACGTTGAGCTTGTTGATCTCCTCGGCCTTTTCGGAAACGGCAGCCGCAGCGATCGGAAAACAGGTGCGAATGGTCTTTGCAATCATGAGTGGTGAAATCTCCGTATTCGGATGCTAGTTCAGACGGCTCTTGAGCGCGTCGATGTGAATGCCGATCTTAAGGCTGGCGGGATCGATCTGGGCGATCTCCTGCAGGGTGAAGGCGACGGAGCTCGAAAGATTGTGGCAGACGGACTTCATGTTGACGCCGTTCTCAAGCACGACGTGAAGGTCGACCGTAAGGCCGTTCTCGTCGGCGGAAACAAGCACGCCCTTACGGAGGCGCTGGCCGGCAAGCAGGCGCACGCTCTCGGCGCCCTGGAGCTGTTCGGCCATACCGACGACGCCGTAGCACGTCATCGCGGCATAACCGGCAATATCGGCAATAACGTCGTTCGAGACGCTCAGGCTGCCGTTAATGGTCTCAGACACAAGAATCTCCTTTTCTGGTGCTCGCGGCACCATGTCGTGGGAGCAATCATTCCAACATTTTACAACGACCGCGCCATGTTGAGGTGATGGGTCGCGGGATTACATCCTCGACACGAAATGTTGATACGGTAACGTTCGCCACAGGCGATCGCGGCATGAAAAAACCCGCCGCATATGCGACGGGTCTTACAACCTGGCTCCCCGGGTAGGACTCGAACCTACAACAGCGCGGTTAACAGCCGCGTGCTCTACCATTGAGCTACCGAGGAATTTAAAAGCCCAGCGAAATGGGCTGAGAAATTCTGGCTCCCCGGGTAGGACTCGAACCTACGACAGCGCGGTTAACAGCCGCGTGCTCTACCATTGAGCTACCGAGGAATAGGTGCGTGCTCTCAAGCAACGAAGTTTATTATACGGACGATTGGGCGAAGGGCAAGAACTTTTTTAAGAAATTTTCTCGCCTTGATCCCTTGGGGACGGACTAACTGCCGGCACCGGCAACGGAAACGCCGATGTTTTGACAATGCCAGCGAGCGGGCACCAGAGCGAACAAATTGGCATGAAAAGAGGGCGGCATAGACCTTCTGGTCATGCCGTCCTCTTTGAATGACAAGTTGTCGCTCTGGTGCCCGCGCAGCGTCGGCCAGTTACGGCGTTTGGTAAAACGCCGTAACTACTAAGACTCGATATAGTCTTTCAGCTTGCTGCTGCGGCTCGGGTGGCGGAGCTTGGCCAGGGTCTTGGACTCGATCTGGCGGATACGCTCGCGCGTGACGCCAAACTCGCGACCGACTTCCTCGAGCGTGCGGGGATGCCCGTCAACGAGACCAAAGCGCAGCTCGATAACCTTGCGCTCGCGATCGGCAAGCGAATCGAGCACCTGGGTGAGCTGCTCCTGCAGCATAGAGAAACTGGCGGCATCGGGCGGAACGATAGCCTGGGAGTCCTCGATGAAGTCGCCCAGCTGGGAATCCTCTTCCTCGCCGATCGGGGTCTCGAGCGACACGGGCTCCTGCGAGATCTTCTGAATCTCGCGGACGCGGTCGGCGCTCATATCCATCTCGGCACCGATCTCCTCGGGGGTCGGGTCGCGACCCAGGTCCTGGAGGAGCTGGCGCTGCACGCGGACGAGCTTGTTGATGGTCTCGACCATGTGCACGGGGATACGGATGGTACGGGCCTGGTCGGCAATGGCGCGCGTAATGGCCTGACGAATCCACCACGTGGCGTACGTGGAGAACTTGAAGCCCTTCTGGTAGTCAAACTTCTCGACGGCGCGAATCAGACCGAGGTTGCCCTCCTGGATCAGATCCAGGAACAGCATGCCACGGCCGACATAGCGCTTGGCGATGGAGACGACCAGACGCAGGTTTGCGCTGATGAGCGCCTGCTTGGCCTCAAGACCAACGTTCTCAATACGCGTAAGACGACGCATCTCGGCGCGGGTGAGCTCGATCTCGCCTGCCTCGGCAGCCTCGAGCTTCTCGGTAGCCTCAAGACCGGCCTCAATCTTCATGGCCAGATCGACCTCTTCAGATGCGGTCAGCAGGTCGACCTTACCGATCTCCTTGAGGTACATACGAACCGGGTCGCCGGTCAGCATCACCGTGGAGGCATCGATACCGCGCACGCGCGAACGCGAACGGGACGTGCGCACGGTGCGCTTCTTCTTGCTCTTGGAAGAGCCCATCTCGGCGTCGGCCTGGCGGGCCATCTTAAGCTCGTGATCGTCAAGCGAGCCGGAATCGTGCTCGTCGTCGTCATCGAAATCATCGGTATCGTTATCGTCATCGTCGACGCCCATCGGGGCGTCGTCGTTTCCGCTCGCGGAGATAATCTGGATGCCGCTGTTACGCAGCGCGGAATACACCGCGTTGAGCTGCTCATCAGAGACATCGATATCCTTCAGGGCGACCTGAATCTCGTCCTCGGTTACCGAAGTCCTGTTTGAGCCGTTGCCCATGAGCTTTGCAACGTAGGATTCCAGCCCAGTACCCGTGCTCTCAGTCTTTTTTGGCACAGATTCTCCCTTCGTAGTCCACAGGACTCAATACTTTAGCACACACGTAGACGTCTATACCCAAAATAAAGACAGGATATAGGCAAGAATACGCTGGTTGACCACAACATCTAGGCCTGATCGGCACCTGCGGTCTCCAAACCGATCAAACGGAACGGGTCGGCCACGCCACCGATCGACTTTTGAAGCTCGCGCTGGCGCTGTGAATCTTGCACCGCCTGCATCGTCAGCACGCGACGGGCCTCATCGTCGAGTGAACGGTCCTGACGCAACTTGGCCTGCGCGGCTCGCATGCGACGTTTGATGGTGTAGAGCTCGAGCGTATCGAGCATAAAGACGATGTTCGTCTCGGTCGGGTGCTTACTCGTTGCCGAGATGCGTCCGGCGCTGACAAGCGACGCCGCCTCGGGACACACCGCGCGTGCCGCATCCATGCAGGCCGCAGGATCGGTGCCCGGGGGCGTCGCAAGTACGGCCCACGCAATGGACTCGTGACGCGGGTCGACCCACTCGATAGAACAAATACGATCGGCATACGTGCGGAACAGATCGGGGTAGCTCGTGAGCATCGTCAGCAGCTCGCGCTCCCCCGCCAGGGATTTCCGCTCAAGGTCGGTCAAAACAATCGGCATCGACGGAGCTGCCGCCGCGCTTGAACCATCGGCAACGGGCGCAGCGCTTTCCATCGCCGCTGGCACATCGATCGGCGGCAGATCCTCGTCGACCTCCACCGGCGCGGCCCCATAAGCATCAAGCGGAACGTAGTCGTACGGGTCCTCCTCGACCGGTGCGGACACCGGCGGCGTCGCACCCGCAGCCCAGGCACCGCGACCGGCACTGCGCGCACCAGCCGCACCACCGCCCGAGCTTCGTCCCTGCGAGCCGCCCGCGCGCTCAGCTTGCGCGCGTTGACGCTCGTAGCTCTGCTCGCGCCGGCGCTCGGCATCCTCGCGCTTGGCGACATCGCGAAACACACGGCCCGAACTCGCGCGCACGGTCTCCAGGTCCAAACCCAACAGGTCGGCAATCTGGATAAAGTACGTGTCGATCATATAGCTGTCGCGCAGCGGATAGATGAGCGTCAGCGCGTCCTCGAGCGCCTTGGCACGACCGCCCGGTGTGGTAATGTCGCTCGACTCCTGCAGCGAACGGTACACAAAGTCCATGAGGGGCTCGGCGGCATCGATGCGCGCCTGCAGCGCCTCGCCACCATGCGCGGTGATGAACTCCATGGGATCGTTGCCGTCGGGAAGCACCACGCAGCGCAGGTCCATCGAATCCTGCTCGATAAACTGAATCGCGCGACGGGCGGCCTTTTGACCGGCGGCGTCGCCATCGAACATATATACAATGCGCTTAGCAAAACGGGTGAGTGTCTTAACGTGATGTTCCGTCAGCGCCGTGCCCAGCGTGGCGACGACATTTTTGATCCCTGCCTCCCAGCAGGCGATGCAGTCGGTATAGCCCTCCACCACGATGGCGGTATCCTGAGCGACGATAAACTCCTTGGCCCAGTTAAAGCCATAGAGATTTCGCTTTTTATGGAACACACTCGTCTCGGCGGTGTTGAGGTACTTGGGCTGACCATCGCCCATAATGCGCCCGCCAAAGGCGATATTGTGACCCTGCTCATCAAAGATGGGAAACATCACGCGGTCGTAAAAGCGGTCCGCGAGCTGTCCGCGCCCGCGGCTCACAGCCACGTTGGCGTCAATCATCTCCTGCGGGGTAAAGCCCGCCTGAGACAGGTGCGAAACCAGCGCGTTGCGACCCGGCGCAAAACCCAGACAGTAGCGGCGACAGACATCGCCGCCCATACCGCGGCTGGCAAAGTACTCGCGCGGACGGCTGTCCTTACCGCGCATAAGCATGGTGTGGTAGAACTGAGCTGTCTCGGCGCACAGGTCATAGATGCGGGCACGCTTGGTGCCGCGATCGCGCTGCGCACCGGTGTCGTGCAGTTCAATACCCGCACGATCAGCCAAATAGCGGATCGACTCGGGAAAACTCAGGTTCTCGCGCTTCATGATATAGGTGAAGACGTCGCCGCCCTCGCCGCAGCCAAAGCAGTGCCACACCTGCGTAGCAGGGATAATGTGAAACGATGGGGTCTTTTCGCCATGAAACGGGCAGCAGCCCCAAAACTCATGGCCACGGGGCTTGAGCTCAACCGTTTCCTGCACGATGGCGACCAGGTCCGACGCCGCGCGTACCTGATCTTTTTCCTCATCGCTAATCACGGATACTCACCCCCCGCTCGCCCAAGTTATGACGGATATCGTCGATGTTACCCTCGACGGTCGTGATCAACTCATCCAGCGAATCGA
This sequence comes from uncultured Collinsella sp., assembly GCA_934630735.1. Lineage (GTDB taxonomy): Bacteria > Actinomycetota > Coriobacteriia > Coriobacteriales > Coriobacteriaceae > Collinsella. The sequence goes on from CAKTWK010000023.1 coordinate 24,219, forward strand.
ATACGCGAGACGGACGCAGCCAGCGCGTAAACGCCAGCGAAACGGAAGCGCCATACAGGTCGCCCGCATAGCCGATCAAGTTGGCCTCGAGATGCGCCGAGGCGGCATCATCGGCATAGGTCGGAGGCAGACCGACGTTAACGGCAGCAGGCCATACGGTATCGTGGACCAGTACCAGACCCTCATAGACGCCATCGGCAGGCACTTGGATGCCGTCGGGCACTTGGATGTTTGCCGTGGGAAAGCCCATGTCGGAACCCTCGTGACGGCCAGCCGCCACAACGCCGCGCAGCATATAGGGACGGCCAAGAAGCTCGGCAGCCAGCTCCACATGACCCTGACCCAGCTCATGGCGGATGCGCGTGGCGCAGATGGTCTGCCCGTTAACGCAGAGCAGGTCATGACCGTAAACGTCAACCCCACGCTCAGTACCCCAGGCGCGCATCTCGGCAACGCCCGAAGCGCCGCCGCAGCCGAGCCTAAAGTCGCTGCCTACACGAATGGAGCGAATGTCGACAACACGCGACAACAGCGCCAGAAACCCGACATGGTCGAGTGCCGCCACGGCGGGCGTAAAGGGAACGGCCACCACCGCATCGACCCCGGTTTGAGCCAGGGCATGCAGTCGGTCGGCCGTCGTCATCAATTTTTGAGCGGGCGACGGACTCACCACGACGTCCGGATCAGGATCGAAGGTGACCACGACCGCTTTGCTGCCGTGATCATGAGCATCGCGAATAACCGCGTCGATCAGCTCTTGGTGCCCACGATGCACGCCATCAAACACGCCAATGGCGATCGACGCGGCACCCAAGAACTCGCATTCATCAAATGCATCGGCAGAAACGATACGGGCCTCAGCCAACTCACCCACGAAAAAGATACGCGCGAGCTCGTGGGGCGTCAGCATTATCGAACACCGCCGATCGCCTGCGGAAAGACGTGCTCCATCACAAAGCGGCCGCCCTCGATACGAGCAAGCGCCTTGAGTCCCCCATCGAGCACGAGCGCGAACGGTGCCTTCGCCGTATCGAAGTCCGCAAGCGCGCGTTCAACGGGAATGCGGCGACCACAAAGCAGGTCGTCTGCAAGATTACCCGGCAAATCGACACGCGTGGCACCAAGGGCGGCGATGGGATCCAGAGCGAAGCCGGCAGCGGACTCGGGAGAAAGCTCCTCGACCGCATGACAGGTGCCAATGGAAACAACACCGGAGGCCGTTCGGCGCAGCGCGGAAATATGCGCAGCACTATCGCAGGCGCGACCCAGGTCGCGAGCGAGCGCGCGAATGTAGGTGCCCTTGCTTACCGAAAACGCCACGGTCCAGACGCACGTATCACCTTCGCCGCCCACGGCAATCAGGTCGGCGGCATAGACCTCGACGGGGCGCGGAGGTAAGTCCACCGCATTGCCCTCGCGAGCAGACTTGTAGGCGCGAACGCCATTGACCGAGATGGCCGAAAACGCCGGCGGCACCTGCATCTGCGGACCCAACATAGCGGCCAACCGCTCACGGGCGTAAGCGGGATCGCGCAGCTCGGGGACAACGGGCACCGTGCGGACGGCCTCGCCTTCCGCGTCATCGGTATTGGTCTCGGCGCCAAACGAAATGTCGGCGACATAGCTTTTGGTATCGAGCGTGAGCATGCCCAGCAGACGGGTGGCCTGGCCCACGCCCACCACCATGACACCCGATGCCATGGGGTCGAGCGTGCCGGCATGGCCGACGCGCCGCTCATGGAGGGCGCGCCGACATTGCGAGACCACATCGTGGGACGTGCAGCCCACCGGCTTATCGACGGCGAGCAGCATATTCAGTTGAGAAGGCGTACGACGAGCCATGTACCATCCAAAAAGTTAAAGCTCGACGGTCACCGAAGCGGGATCCTCCCCTACCAGCTCGGCCAGCATGGGAAGTGCCACGGTGAGCGTCTCGAGAATCGTTCCGTTATTGGAGAAACCAGCGGCAGCGGGATGTCCGCCTCCGCCAAATGCAGCAGCGATCTCGGAAACATTGAGGTCGCCCTTAGAGCGCAGGTTGCCGCGCACCTTGGTATCGCCCTCAATGCCCTTCAGGAACAGGCAGACCTCGACGCCCATCACCGAGCGCACCACATCGACCAGGCCGTCGCACTCATCCGAGGTGACGCCGCAAGCCTCAAGGTCACTCTGGTACGCGTAACTATACGCAACGCGCCCGTGGGCCACCGTCTTGATGCGGCCCATAACGATGGACTTGAGGTGCAAAAACTCAACGCGCATGCTCTGGTAAACCTCGAGTGCCACACGCGCCGGATCGGCACCGTGGGCAACCAGACGCGAGGCCGCATGGAACGCGGCGGCATCGGCGTTTTGGTACTGAAAACGGCCGGTATCGGTAACCAAGCCACACAGCAGGCAGGTCGCAACGCCATCACGTGCGACAATGCCGCAATTGTCCAAGAAGCGGTCGATGATCATGGCGCAGGCTGCAGCTTCGACGCGCCTCAGGCTGAGCTCGGCAAACTCCTCGCGCGCCGGATGGTGATCGAAGCACACCACATGCTTGGAGCGACGAAGCACCTCGGCGGAGTTGTTCAGGCGCTCGACGACTGGTACGTCCACCGAGATGAACAGGTCCGGATTGCCGGTGTACGCAGATGCCGGCACCAGGCGATCGGCACCCTCCATAAAGCGGTAGATGCGCGGAACCGGGTCATCGTCTGCCAGCAGCAGCGCAATGTCCTTATTAGGGAAAAACTTCATAAGCGAGAGGCCCAGACCCAACACGGAGCCCAAGGCATCGCCATCGGGAGAAGTATGTCCCGAAATCGCAATGGAGGACGCACCCTCGATGAGCTCGAGGATGCGTCGCTGAATATCTGCAGACTCGCACGAGGCGAGGTCGGCGGAATTAGTCATCTAAAGCTGCCTCCTGGGCGGCATCCGCTATCGGATAGCCGTCCTCGTCCTTTTCGATCGCAAGCGTGGCGGGAACATTTTCCAGCGCACGCGTGATGCGCTCGGCCTCATCGGTCGAGCGATCGATGCGAAAATCGAGCTCGGGCGTGACACGCCAATCGAGCGAGCGAGCCAACAGGCTGCGAATACGGCCCTTAGCGCTTGCGAGCGCCTCCATGACCTCGTCGTAGCGGCTCGCATCGCACGACACGAACACGCGCGCGAACGAACGGTCCACCGCGACCTCGACCGCGGTCAAAGTAACCAGGTCGAGACGCGGATCGGAAACCTCAAAGAGCAGGATATAACCGAGCTTCTCGCGAAGCTGCTCGCCCAGACGGCGGGTTGCCTGCGTTTGCTTCATAGCGCTACCCCCTACTCAGTACGGGCAACCTGGTCGATGCGGTAACCCTCGATCTGGTCGCCGGGCTTGATGTCCTGGAAGTTCTCCAGGCCAATGCCGCCCTCGGAACCGCTCTTGAGACTCTTGGCCTCGTCCTTGTAGTGGCGCATCGAGGCGATCTTGCCGTTGAAGACCACGATGCCGTCGCGCACCAGACGCACGGAATCGGTCGCGGCGATCTCGCCCTCTTCGACGCGGACACCGGCGGCGATACCGACTTTGGGCACCTTGAAGGTGTCCAGGACGGTCGCGGTACCCGTGGAGACCTCGACCTCGGTGGGCTTGAGCATGCCGATACGGGCAGCGTCGAGCTCCTCGAGGCACTTGTAGATGACGTCGTAGCAACGGATCTCGACGCCCTCGCGCTCGGCGGCGGAGCGGGCCTTACCGTCGGGACGGACGCCAAAGCCGATGATGATGGCGTTGGAGGCGTCGGCCAGGACGACGTCGGTCTCGTTGATGGCACCAACGGCGGAGTGGATCGTGTTGATGCGGACCTCGGACTGATCCATCTTGTCGAGCGAATCCTGAAGGGCCTCGATGGAACCCTGGACGTCGGCCTTGATGATCAGGTTGAGCTCCTTGACCTCGGCGTCGGCAATGGTCTCGAAGAGGTTCTCGAGCGTGACGTGCTTCACGCGGCTCTGCTCCTCGATACGGGCCTTGAGCGAACGCTCGTCGGCCAGCGCACGTGCCTCGCGCTCGTCCTCGAACACGCGGAACTCGTCACCGGCGTTGGGCACGGACTGCAGGCCCAAAATCTCGACGGCGTCTGAGGGACCGGCCTCGGTGACGGCGCGACCCTTGGGGTCAAGCATGGCGCGGACGCGGCCGTAGGTAAGGCCGGCGACCAGCGTATCGCCCACGTGCAGGGTACCGCGGGTCACGAGCACGGTAGCGACCGAGCCGCGGCCCTTGTCGAGCTTGGCCTCGAGGACGTTGCCGGAGGCAAAGGTGTCCGGGTTGGCCTTGAGCTCGAGCACATCGGCCTGGAGCAGCACGGTCTCGAGCAGATCGTCGATACCGATCTTCTGCTTCGCCGAGATGTTGACGAACATGTTCTGTCCGCCCCACTCCTCGGGGATGACACCGTACTCGGTGAGCTCCTGGCGCACGCGGTCGGGGTTGGCGCCGGGCTTATCGATCTTGTTGACGGCGACGACGATGGGAACGCCGGCGGCCTTGGCGTGGTTGATGGACTCGACCGTCTGGGGCATGATGCCGTCGTCGGCGGCGACGATCAGGATGACGATATCGGTCACCTTGGCACCACGGGCACGCATAGCCGTAAAGGTGGCGTGACCCGGGGTATCGATGAAGGTGATCTTGCGGTCGTTGATCATGACCTGCGAAGCACCGATGGCCTGCGTAATGCCGCCAGCCTCACCGGCAGCGACGCCAGTGTGACGGATAGCGTCGAGCAGCGACGTCTTGCCGTGGTCGACGTGGCCCATGACGGTGACGACCGGTGCGCGCGGCTTAAGGTCGGCGGGATCGTCGTAGAACGAGAAGGTGTTCTCCTCCTCGGGGGTGATGATCTTGATCTGACGGCCCAGGTCGTCGGCAACGAGCTCGACGAGGTCGTCAGACATGGACTGTGTCATGGTGAGCGGCGTGCCCAGCAGGAACAGGCGCTTGATGATGTCGTTGGCCGGAACGTCGAGGGCCTCGGCAAGCTCCTGGACGGTAACGCCCTGGGAAACCTTGATGGCGTCGAGCTCCTCGGGGTTCACGCCCTGGGCCAGCGCCTCCTCTATCTTGCGCTCCTCCTGAGCCTTGGCAGCCTCGCGCTCGCGCTTCTCCTTGCGCTTCTTGCGGCGACCGGTGGACTCGCGAGAGGCCTCCTCGACGGCAGCACGAGCCTCCTCGAGCACCTTCTCGCGGCTATACTCCTCGGCCTCGCGAGCCATGCGGCTATAGTGGTCCTCTTCGTTGTTGTGACCGCCCTTGCGCTTCTTGCCCTTGCCCTGCTTATCGGGGTTGGGGAAGTCCATGCCGGCAGCGACGTTGTTGCTGGCGTTGGTGCGATGGCTGTGCGGACGGCTCTCGGAGGCGTTGCGCTCGGAGTTGTTGTCGGAGGCGTTACGATCGTTACGACGGCCACCGCGGCGGTCGTTGTTGCCGCCACGACGGTTACCGCGCTCGGCGGCGCGCTCGGCCTTGGCCTTGTCCTCGGCGTCCTTCTTCTCCTTGAGCACGGTCTCCTGTGCGGCGATCTGGTCGAGCAGCGAACGGAAGCGCGAACCGGAGTCGGAAGCGGGAACGGCGCGGCGCTGGGCCTCGCGGGCAGCCTCCTCCTTCTCGCGAGCAAGGCGCTCCTGCTCAGCCTTCTTCTTGGCCTCGGCCTCCGCGCGGGCAGCCTCCTCGGCAGCCTGGGCTGCGGCAAACTGGCGGCGCTCCTCCTCGCGTGCCTTCTCGGCGGCGATGCGCTCGCGCTCGGCCTCGGCGGCGCGAGCGGCCTCCTCGGCGGCAGCTGCCTGCTCCTCGGCCTGCTTGGCGGCCTCGACTTCCTGAGCGCGGGCCTCGATCACCGAGGCGAGCTGCTTGCGGACCATGGCGACATAGGCATCCTCCAAGGTGGAGGAAGCGGACTTAGCGGGAATCTTCATATCGGCGAGATGACCCATCAGTTCCTTGGAGGTCATGCCGAACTCTTTGGCCAGGGTGGACACACGGACTTTTGCCATATGACTTCACCTACCCTTTCTGGCACCTTGGGTGCCTAGAGACTGAACGAGCGTGGGAGACGCGCCGGGACCCACCCGGCGCGATCGCGCGCTAGATCAGGTCCTCCGCATCATCGAAGGCGTCGGTGTCGTGGACACCGCAGAAACGGGAGCCGGGACGGGCCTGGTTGCGGCACTGGACGCCGTCCTCGGACACGTACTCGCAGCGGCGGACGTCCTCGTCCTCCTCGTCACCGATCAGGTCGGCGGTGGGCTCCTCGTGAACGGGAACGTTCTTGAGGATATCGGCGGCAAGCGTCTCGGACTTGATGTCGATGTGCCAGCCGGTCAGGCGCGCAGCGAGGCGGGCGTTCTGGCCTTCCTTGCCGATGGCGAGGGACAGCTGGTCGTCGGGGACGATGACGCCGGCGTAGGCCTTCTCCTCGTCGATGAGGACGCGGGTGACCTTAGCGGGCGAAAGGGCGTTGGCGACGTAGACGGCAGGATCGGCATCCCACAGGATGACGTCGACGCGCTCGCCACGGAGCTCGCCCACGACAGCGCGAACACGGCTGCCCTTGGGGCCGACGCAGGCACCCACGGGATCCAGACGGTCGTCGAGCGAGTGGACGGCAACCTTGGAACGCTGGCCAGGCTCGCGGGCGATCGACTTGATCTGGACGGTGCCCTCATAGATCTCGGGCACCTCCTGCTCAAACAGACGACGCATGAGCTCGGGGTGGGTACGGGAG
>CAKTWK010000024.1 GCA_934630735.1 uncultured Collinsella sp.
GGCGACACCGACATCAACATCATCGACACCGCCGAGTTCGCGATCCCCGGCCTTGACGACGAGTTCCGCGTCATCGTCTCCCCGTGGATCCTCTCCTCGCTGATCACCGATCGCCTTGCCGCTTACTACGAGACGGTCACCAAGCACAACCTCAACTACCGTCGTTACTATCACCAGTTCGACTACTAAGAGCAAATAACGTTTGTGCAATTTGGCCCCGCTCCTACATGGAACGGGGCCTCGTTTGGGTTGGAGAGTAATTATGAGCTACTCGCAGCTTGCCGTCATGAATATCAGCCATCGTTATTTTGACCTTGAGGAATTCTTTTCCTCGGCAGCGGCCTCAGGCTACACGTGCTGCGAGCTTTGGACTGGGGCGATGCATCTGTACGTTGATTGCCACGGATACGATTCGCTCGAGCAGGTGCGGGAGCTGTCACAGCGGTATGGGGTTCGGATTGTGGGGCTTTGTCCCGAACAGAACAACCCCAAGCCGTGGAACATCGCGGCGCGCGGGAATGAGGCGCGTGCCCGCACGCTCGCGTACTTTAAGAACGTTGTGGATATCGCGGCGGAACTTGGAGCCGAGCAGGTCATGGTCTCGAGCGGCTGGGCATTTTTGAACGAGCCGATCGAGGACGCGTGGGGTCGCAGCGCCTCGATGCTGCGTGCGATTGCCGAGCATGCGGGGGAGCGCGGCGTGCGACTGGTGCTCGAGGCCCTGCAGCCGGTTGAGTCGATAATCGTGAACTCGGCGGCCGACACGAAGCGCATGATCGAGGCGGTTGATCATCCGGCGCTTAAGGCGTGTCTGGATATGGGTGCCATGGCGGTGGCGGGGGATACCATCGACGATTATTTTGATCTGCTTGGCGATGATGTCGCCCACGTGCATTTTGTCGATGTTGCGGCAGATGGCACGACGCATCTTGCCTGGGGTGACGGCGACCGCGATATGCGCGCCGACCTAGATAGGCTTGTGGCGCGCGGCTATCGCGGAGTTGTTTCGGCCGAGACCTATGACGGGCGCTATTTTGCCGACCCCGCAGCTGCCGATGCGCAGGTAATGGCAGAGTATCGTCGTGCGATTGGCGCCTAGGTGGGGCGGGGCGCCGAGCTGGCGTTTGGCAAATTTTAGTTTGGTGCTCTCTGAGAAACGGGACGTGCTTTCCGCTGAGGACCTCAACCGGAAAGTGCGTCCCGTTCTGGACTGCAATTCTGGGACGTGCTTTCCGCCAGAAGCCTCAAGCGGAAACCGCATCCCAGTTTTTGGCTGGCGGGCGAGACGCGCTTTCCCCTATGTTTCCAAATGAATACGCTGTGAGTCGCGGGAGACGATTCTCCCCGCAAACACTCTAGTATGCTAAAGTACCCTGAAGACCGGCGGAGCTATGCCGGTCTTCTGTTCTATATGAAACGCAGCATGAGGAGGCTCACCAGATGACGGCCACACCGTGGGGATTCCGGGACATATTGCCCGAGGAGGCTCAGGCGCGCGAAGAGATCGCATGTACGGTGAAGGGCTGCTTCAGGGAGCATCATTACCTTCCGGTCGAGACGCCGCTGCTCGAGGACAAGGGTTCGCTCGAGGAAGGCGGCCGCATTGCGGACACGCCGTTTAAGCTCTTTGATGACGACGGCCGCCTGCTGGTGGTCCGTCCCGACAACACGCTGCCGATCGTGCGCCTGGTTTCGACCCGCATGCGCGCGGCCGACCTGCCCCTGCGCCTGCGCTACGAGGCGCCGGTGGTTCGCGAGTGCCAGCGCAACGCCGGTGGCTCGCGTCAGTTTACGCAGCTGGGCTTTGAACTTATCGGTGCGGGCGATACCGCGGGCGATGTCGAGATTGTCTCGCTCGTGGCCGAGGCCGTGCGCAAGCTGGCGCTGCCCGATGCGCGCATTATCGCAGGCAGCGTGCGCCCGTTTAAGGAGCTGCTCGCGGTGTGCGAAGATCGCGAGCTGGCCGCCGAGGCCCTGCGCTGCGTGCACGCCAACGACTTTGTGGGCCTCGATGCCCGCGTGGCGGAAAGTGCCGAGTTCGAGGCCGTCAAAGCTGCCATCAGCGAGCTGCCGCGCTTACACGGCGGCACCGAGGTACTCGACCGTGTCGATGCGCTTCTGGAGGCCGCCGGTATCGCCGCGCCGCTCACGCGCGAGCTGCGTGCCCTGGTCGAGGGCTTGGCGCCCGAGGACGCCCAGGTGCTGTCGTTCGACTTCTCCATCATGAACTCTTTCGATTACTACACGGGCCTGGTCTTTAAGGCCTATGCCGGTGGCTTGCCCGATCCGGTCGGTTCTGGCGGCCGCTACGACTCCATCTTTACCGGCGCATTTGGCGACGGCATCGAGGTGCCGGCGGCGGGCTTCGCCTTTTCGCTCGAGCGTCTGGAGGCAGCGCGCACCTCGGCCGAGGACGCCGCTTCCGACGGCGATCACGCCGTGGGCCGTGGAGCCGAAGGCCCGCTGCGCATCGCCGTGCCCAAGGGCTCGCTTAAGGCCGACACGCTCGACGTGCTCGAAGCCGCGGGCTTAGACGTCTCTGAGTTGCGCGACCCCGGCCGTCACCTGATCGTGCGCGGCCGCGACACGCGTGCCGGCGAGGGCACGGTCGGCGATATCGAGTTTGTCATCGTACGCCCTAGCGATGCGCCCGCCTTTGTGGGCTGCGGCGGTGCCGATTGCGGCATCTGCGGGTGGGACTCGCTTATCGAGGCAGACCTCAACCTGCTGCAGCTGGTCGATTTGGGCTACGGCCTGTGCACTTTCATTGAGGCGGAGCCCGCGTGGCGCGCCGGTCAGGCCGAGCGCAACTATGCCCGCCGCGGTTCGCTTCGCGTGGCAACCAAGTACCCGCGCATCGCGAGTGCCTGGTATGCCGAGCGCGGCGTGAACGCCGACATCGTTTCGCTGCACGGCAACATCGAGCTGGGCCCCATTGTCGGCATGACCGATCGCATCGTGGATATTACCGCCACGGGCGCCACGCTGCGCGACAACGACTTGGTCATCACCGGCCGCATCATGGACTGCACGGCCCGCTTCTTTGTCAACCCGGGTGCCGCTCGCCTGGACCCGCGCGTACGCAATCTGGCCGATCGCTTGGCGGTAGCCGTGAAGGACAAGCATTTTGAGCCCGTCGCGGGCTCGGCACAATAGCGCGAGCGCGCACGGGCGCCCCCCATATTCGGGTTGCGGACCGATTGGCGCCGCTGCCCGGCATCTCGTTTTTCAAACGCAATCTCAACCGATAGGGGATACCGATATGAAGACCATCAAGCTTGCTCCCGGCGAGCGCCTCGTTACCAATCAGCTCAACCGCAAGGGCGTGCTGCCGCAAAACATTGTCGACGCCGCCCGCGATATCGTGGCCAACGTGCGTGCCAACGGCGATGCCGCGGTGCGCGATTACTGTCAGCGTTTTGACGGTGTTGAACTGCAGAGTTTCCGCCTGCCGCAGGAGCAGATCGATGCCGCGCTCGAAGGTCTCGATCCCGCTTTTGTCGCGGCGCTCGAAAAGGCTGCACGCCAGATCCGCGAGTTCCACCAGCGCGAGGTCGAGCAGAGCTGGTTTACCACGCGTGCGGACGGCACGATGCTCGGCGTTAAGGTGACCCCGCTCGCGGCGGCCGGCATCTACGTGCCGGGCGGTCGCGCGCAGTATCCCTCCACGGTGCTCATGAATGCCATTCCCGCCAAGGTCGCCGGCGTCAAGCGCGTGGTCATGGTGACCCCGCCGCAAAAAGACGGCCTGATCAGCCCCTACACGCTTGCCGCGGCAAAGCTCGGCGGCGTGGACGAAATCTATATGGTGGGCGGCGCCCAGGCCGTGGCCGCGCTGGCGTACGGTACCGAGACCATTCCGCGCGTCGATAAAATCACCGGCCCGGGCAACGCCTTTGTCGCCGCGGCCAAGCAGATTGTCTCGGGCGATGTGGGAATCGACATGGTCGCTGGCCCGTCCGAGGTCTGCGTGCTGGCCGATGCCACGGCCAAGCCCATGGTGGTCGCGGCCGACCTGATGGCCCAGGCCGAGCACGATCCGCTGGCAGCCTGCTATCTGGTGACCTGCGACGAGCAGTTTGCGCGCGAGGTCGAGGCCGGCATCGATATTCTGGTGGCGCAGTCCCCGCGTGCCGAGATCACGCGCGCCTCGCTCGATAACGAGGGCACCATCGTAGTGGCCGCCGATATGGCTGCTGCCGTCGAGGCGGTGAACACCGTGGCGCCCGAGCACCTGGAGCTGCACTGCAAGGATGCGATGGGCCTGCTTGGCGGTATTCGCAACGCCGGCGCCATCTTTGTGGGCGCTTGGAGCTCCGAGCCGCTCGGCGATTACGTTGCCGGTCCCAACCACACGCTGCCGACCGGCGGTACGGCTCTGTTCTCCAACCCGCTTTCGGTCGAGGAGTTCGTCAAGCGCTCGAGCGTTATTTGCTATACGCCCGAGGGCCTGCTTTCCGACGCTCCCGCTACGCAGCGTCTGGCCGAGGCCGAGGGCCTGTGGGCGCACGCGCTTTCGGCCGCATTGCGCCGCCGCGTGCTGGAGCAGGGCGAGGATGCCGTGAGTGCCGAGTCACTGGCTGCGGCCGACCTGACCAAGGTTGCCTGGCCGGGCGACGCCGTGGCGACGGTTGCCGAGGGCGTGGACCTGGCGGCGGTTGCGGGCGGTGCCGCTGGCGCGCTCGTCGAGGAGGTCTAAAATGGCCGAGCTGACGCCCCGCATGAAGGAGCTCGTCCAGCCTTACCTGGCCGGTATTGAGCCCTACGATCCTAACTTTACGCCCACGCGCATCAACCTTTCGGCCAACGAGAACACCTATCCCGTGCCTGCCGGCGTGCGCGAGGCGGTTGATGCGGCCCTGGCTGCCACGCCGCTCAACCGCTATCCCGATCCCATGTCGAACGACCTGCGCGACGAGCTTGCTGCCTGGCATGGCGTGACGCGCGAGAACATCTGCGTGGGCAACGGCGGCGACGAGCTGCTCTATAACTACCTGCTGGCGTTTGGCGGCGCGGGGCGCACCCTGCTCAACTGCCCGCCGTGCTTTAGCGAGTACGCGTTCTTTGCGTCGCTGTGCCAGACCGAGGTGCGCGACGTGTGGCGCGACCCCGCGACCTTTGAACTCGACCAGGCGGCTGTGCTCGCGGCGGCGCCGGTGTGCAACCTCGCCATCGTGACCTCGCCCAACAATCCCACGGGCGACGTGGCTCCGCTCGACTTTGTCGCGGCGCTGTGCGATGCGTGCCCCGGCATGGTCATGGTCGACGAGGCCTACGTTGAGTTTGCGGATGATTCGTTTGGCGCGGCCACCACGGCGCAGGGGCTTATCGCCGGGCATCCCAACCTGGTGATTTTGCACACGCTGTCCAAGGCGTTTGGCGCCGCCGGCACGCGTCTGGGCTACGTGATCGCTGCGCCCGAGGTTATCGACGTGTTCACGGCGATTCGCCAGATCTATTCGGTCAACGTACTGAGCCAGGCGGCAGCACTTGCCTGCGTGCGTGCCCGTGATACCTATGCGCCCGTGGTGGCGCAGGCCGCATCCGAGCGCGAGCGCGAGCTGGCCGCCCTGCGCGCGATGGCTGCCGAGGGCCTGCCCGTGGAGGCGTGGCCGAGCGCGGCGAACTTTCTGCTCGTACGCACGCCGCATGCCACGCGCGTACGCGAGCGTCTGCGCGACGAGTATTCGATTTTGGTGCGCGACTTCAGCTATGCGCCGGGGCTTGCGGACTGCCTACGCATTACCGTGGGTACGCCGCGGGAAAACGACGAGGTGCTGGCTGCGTTTGCCGCGCTGGTGAAGGAGGAGATGTAGATGAGCCGTTATGCCGAGGTAACCCGTAAGACGGGGGAGACCGATATTGTCGTCAAGCTCGACCTGGATGGAACCGGTACGTGCGATATCTCGACCGGCGTGCCGTTTTTCGACCACATGCTCAACGCCTTTGGCCGCCATGGCCTGTTTGATTTGACGGTGCATGCGGTAGGCGACGTGGAGGTCGATGCGCACCACACCGTCGAGGACACGGGCATTGTGCTGGGCGAGGCGTTTTGCCAGGCTCTGGGCGACAAGGCGGGCATTACGCGCTTTGCCGACGCGGCGATCGCCATGGACGAGACGCTTGTGATGGCTGCTGTTGATATTTCGGGCCGCGGGCAGGCCTACTGCGAGCTGCCCGTGCCGACCGAGCGCGTGGGCAGCTTCGATACCGAGCTGGCGGTCGAGTTCTTCTACGCCTTCGCGCGCGATGCCAAGCTCACGCTGCATGTGCGCGAGCTGGCGGGCGGTAACTCGCATCACATTATCGAGGCCGCCTTTAAGGCCGTGGGCCGCACGATGCGCCACGCCTGCGAGCTCGATCCCCGCGTGCAGGGCATCCCCAGTACCAAGGGCTCACTGTAACCGCCACATAGGCAGAAACCACCACAAAGGGGACAGGCACCTTCGTGGTGGTTTTGGACAAAGAGAAAAGGGAGGGTCGCGTGGGCGAACCGAAGATCGTGGTGGTCGACTACCGCAAGGGCAACTTGTCGAGCGTCGTGCGCGGGCTTGCGCGCGCCGGTGCCGCCGCCTGTACGTCGGACGATCCGGAACAGATCCGCAACGCCGACGGCCTGGTCATCCCGGGCGTGGGCGCGTTCTACGACGCGATCGCCTTTATGCGCCAGAGCGGCGAGGAGGCCGCCGTGCTCGATGCCGTTGCCGCCGGAACTCCGCTGCTCGGCATCTGCCTGGGTCTTCAGCTCTTTTTTGAGCGCGGCAACGAGGGCGTGCCTGCGGACGAGGGCATGGCTGCAGACGGCAGCACCCCTGAGCAGTCTGGCGGTCCCTGGGTCGATGGCCTGGGCATCATGCGCGGTTCGTGTACGCGCTTGGAATCGAGTCGCCTGAAGGTGCCGCACGTGGGCTGGGACCAGGTGCACATGACGCCCGCCGGCGCGGCCGACCCGCTGCTCGCCGGTTTTGCCGAGGGCGCCAACATGTACTTCACCCACAGCTACGCGGTGGCCGACGACGCCGATGCCGCTGATGTTTTGGCGCGCACGCACTACACGCGGAGCTTCCCGTGCATCGCGCGTCATGGCAACGTGTGGGGCTGTCAGTTCCATCCCGAGAAATCCTCGGCCCTGGGACAGCGCATTCTTAAGAACTTCGTCAACATCGTCGAGGAGGTTGGCCGATGATCCTGTTTCCCGCAATCGATCTGATCGGCGGCAAGGTTGTGCGCCTGGAGCGCGGCGACCGCAGCCGCTGCAAGGTATATTCCGACGACCCCGTCGCCGTCGCCCGCTCGTTTGCCGAGCAGGGCGCGAACTGGGTGCATGTCGTCGACCTGTCCGCTGCCTTTGGCGAGGACGAGGACGTGTGCGCTGCCAACTCGGCGGCGATTAAGGCTATCTGCGGCGTCGACGGCCTGTCCGTGGACGTGGGCGGCGGTGTCCGCTCGCTCGCGCGCATCGACGAGCTGGCCGGCTATGGTGCTCGCCGCATCGCACTGGGCACCGTGCTGGTGACTGAGCCGGGTTTTGCCGAGGTGGCAGCCCAAGGCTTTGGCGAGCTGTTGGTGGCAGATATTGCCGCGCGCGACGGCCAGGTCAAGGTGAATGGCTGGCGCGACGGCGCGGGCGTGGCGCTCGATGATGCCGTGGCGCAGCTTTCCGAGCTGGGCTTTAAGCATCTGGTGTATACCGACATCGCGCGCGATGGCATGCAGACGGGCATCGATGTGGCGGCGTATCGCCATGTGGCCGAGGTCGCGGGCTTTCCCGTCGTGGCTTCGGGCGGCATCTCGACGCTCGACGACATCCGCGCGCTCGCCGCGGTGGGCGAGGGCGCGATTGAAGGTGCCATCACCGGCCGTGCGCTCTACGAGGGCAACTTTACGCTGGTACAGGCGTTGGCCGTCGCCCGAGGGGAGGAGTAACCCATGCTTACCAAGCGCGTGATTCCCTGTCTAGACGTCAAGGACGGCCGTGTGGTCAAGGGCGTCAACTTTGTGAGCCTGCGCGATGCGGGCGATCCGGTGGAGCTTGCCCGTGCCTACGACCGCGAGGGTGCAGACGAGGTCGTCTTCCTGGACATTACCGCCACGAGCGACAACCGCGCGACGACCATCGAGATGGCGGCGCACGCGGCCGAGGAGCTCGCTATTCCCTATACCGTGGGCGGCGGTTTCCGTGACTTGGCGGGCATGCGGACCATGGTTGCCGCCGGCGCCGATAAGGTGTCGCTCAACTCTGCCGCCGTGCGCGACCCATCGCTGATTAGCCAGGCTGCCGCGGCGTTTGGCAGCCAGGCCGTGGTCGTGGCGATCGATGCCAAGCGCGTTGGCCTGCCCGGTGAGCCGGGTGCCGATAGGTGGGAGGTCTTCACGGCGGGCGGTCGCAACGCCACGGGTATCGATGCGGTGGCGTGGGCCGAGGAAGCGGCTCGTCGCGGTGCCGGTGAGATCTTGCTCACCAGCATGGATCGCGACGGCACCAAGGCCGGCTTCGACCTGGCACTCACCCGTGCCGTGGCGCGCGCAGTGCCGATCCCCGTCATCGCGAGCGGCGGCGTGGGCACGCTCGAGCATTTTGCCGAGGGGGTGATTGAGGGCGAGGCCGACGCCGTGCTGGCAGCGAGCGTCTTTCACTTTGGAACCTTCAGCATTCGCCAGGTGAAGGAGTATATGGCCTCTCAAGGCATCCCTGTCAGGTTGGACTTCTAGCGCTGCGGCTTGCCCAGGCGCCCGACCTTCCGGCTCCAACCCTCCTCGCGTACTTTAAGTACGCGTCGTCGGGCTGTCGCTCGGAATCTCGGGCACCTGGACAACCCTCGCCGACCTGCGAAGTTTGAATTTGGGGAGAGAAATGGAAGAGATAACCGATCCTTCAAAACTTACGTACGACGCCCGCGGGCTGATTCCTTGCGTGGTTCAGCAGTATGACACCGGTGAGGTGCTTATGGTTGCTTGGATGAACGAGGAATCGGTGGGGCTGACGCTCAAGACCGGTACCACGTGGTTTTGGAGCCGCAGCCGCCAGGAGCTCTGGAACAAGGGCGCGACGAGCGGCAACATGCAGGAGGTCAAGGAGCTCTGGGCCGACTGCGATAGCGATACACTGTTGGTCAAGGTCGACTCGCCAGGTCCGGCCTGCCATACCGGCAACCGTACCTGCTTCTTTAAGCGCGTGGAAGGGGGAGTGCGATGAAAGTCGTGACGCCGTTCGAAGTTGCCGACTGCAACGCCGAGCTCCTCCGCGCGGGCGTGCCGTGCCGCGTGCACCTGACCGATGCCTGCGGGGCGCAGTCGCTTTGGCTCGAGGCCGAGAAGGAAAGGCTCGATGAGGCCCATGCCGTCATCGTCGAGTTCTTTGAGAAAAAGGGCGCAAAGCCTCGGTTCGATGAGACCGGTACCTACTTTACGCTGCGGTAACGAGAGGAAATAACCATGGGAGTCAGAACAGCTAACGTGCAGCCGGGAAATATCGGCGAGACGCTGACGGGACTGGCCGAGGTGATTCACGGTCGTCGCGATGCGTCCGCGGAGGAGAGCTATACCGCCCGCCTACTGAGCGATGTCGAGGACGAGCTGCTCAAGAAACTTGCCGAGGAGGCGAGCGAGGTCATCATGGCCTGCAAGGATAACGACCACGATCACATCCGCTACGAGGCCGGCGACCTGATCTACCACTTGCTCGTGACGCTCGAGCGCTACGGCATCACCCTCGACGAACTGGCCGGCGAACTCAACGCCCGCCGCCACTAGTCATTGGGGACGTTCTTAAACGACTAGTCGTTTGGGGCAGTCTTTCGGGAGTTGCCAATGAAATAGAAGTTGCGGTGGAATAGTTCTTGTTTGACGGTCTTAGGGCCATAAACAGGAACTATTTCACCGCAACTCATGAAGGGATGGCTAGGCGAGGGATGTGGACTCCCATTCGCTGGTGGCGTGGGGGATGTCGAAGGTTCGATAACCGCAGTCGTAGGCGTGGGCTTGCGCTTCGCGGATATTCCAACAGATGTCGCAGGCGCGGTGTGCGTCCGAGCCAAAGGTGATTGGCACCTCGGCGTGGGCGAAGCAGCGCAACAGCCCCGTCGAGGGGTAATAGTCGTCGAGGCCCTTACGCGGCGCGGCGGTCGAGACTTCGACACGGCGACCCGTGTCGTGAGCGCATTCGGCTATCTGCCCCCAAAACGGCGCCGGGTCAAAATCGGGCGCAAAGCCTTCCTTCGAAAAGCGCATGACCAGGTCGGGATGGGCCATTACATCAAAGTTGAGTGAGCTTTCGCAAGCACGGCACCAGTCGTCGACGTAGCGCTCCCACACGCCGCGCACGCCCAGGTTTTCCCAAACATGCAGGTTGGTATCGTCGTCGATCCAGCCGCAAAGGGAATCGGGTGTATCGGGGCGCGCGACGTTTTCCGTTCCCACCGTACCCGCGGCACCTGCCATGATATCGCCCGGGTCGCCAATCCAATGCACGCTGCCCAAGCGCACCACGGCGCCCCGGGACCAGCGCTCAACCAAGGGTTCGCAGCCCTCGTACCAATCGCATTCAAAGCCATAGATAAGCTCGAGCTCCGGCGCGATTTGCGCGGCAAGCCTGCGGGCGTCCTCAAAGGCCAGACGATGTGCCGGCAAGTCGCCCTCGACGACCTGCACCTCGCAGTTGGCATCCATGCTGGCGGGCAAGGTGAGGTGGTCGGTCGAGACCATGACCTGACAGCCGGCGGCCGCGGCAGCGCGGACGTTTTCCTCAAACGTAGCGTGGCCATCCGAGAACGAGGTGTGGGTATGGCAATCGACCAGCGGGCATGCGGGCATGGCGACTCCTTTGCATTCGGCGAATCTGCTCCATTGTAATGGCGCGGCCCCTGGCGCGTCGTGCGCGCGGGGTGTCGAAATCGATCGGAAAGGCTGCGCGGTGCGGCCTCGCTTGCTCTCAAAACATGTACGTCAGCCTCCAAAACCGACAAAAAATGACATGTTTGGAGGCTGACGTACACGTTTGGATAGGGGCGAAGGCGGCGACGGACGAAAGTCACGCCTGTGCCACGTCCGATGTGCTAGCGTTTGGGTGAATAAAACGAGCCCGTGCGGAAAGGACCCGGACCGTATGCAATGCGATAGCAAATCTCCGCTGTCCCGCGAGACCGATGCGCCCGAAACCATCGTCAAGCTGGAGTGCGACATCGACGATGCGTCGCCCGAGGTGCTCGCCTATGCCGCCGACCGCCTGCGCGAGGCGGGCGCCCGCGAGGTGCACTGGCTGCCTCTCTACTGCAAAAAAGGTCGCCCCGGCTGGCAGCTACAGGTAATCTGCGCCCGCGAGGACATTGACCGTCTGCAGACGATTATCTTTTTGGAGACCACGACCAACGCCGTTCGTCGCCAGGTGATGGAACGCGTCTGCCTGCCGCGTCGTTTTGAGCGGGTAGCGACGCCTTGGGGCGAGGTGGCCGTCAAAGTAGCCACCCTGCCCGACGGCAGCGAGCGTGCGGCGCCCGAGTACGAGGACTGCGCCCGTCTTGCCCGCGAGCATAACGTGCCGCTCCAGCGCGTGATGCAGGCGGCACAAGCCTCGGCACTGCGATTTGAATAGCGCGGCCGGCGACATCTCGCGCCCGGCCACATCAGCCCCCACCCGAAAGGACTCCCCATGAAATACCTCATCGCCTCTGACATCCACGGCTCGGCATACTGGGCCGAGCGTCTCTGCACCGCCATCGAATCCGAGCAGCCCGACCGCATCGTGCTGCTGGGCGACCTACTCTACCACGGCCCGCGCAACGACCTGCCGCGCGACTATGCCCCCAAGCGTGTGATTCCGCTGCTCAACGCCCTGGCCGACCGCATCATCGCGGTGCGCGGCAACTGCGACGCCGAGGTCGACCAGATGGTCCTCGACTTCCCCGTCATGGCCGACTACGCCACGCTGTTCGACGAGACCGGCCGCGAGCTGTTCCTGACGCACGGCCACGTCTTTGGCGCCGGCATGCACAACAGCGTCGACCACGCGCCCGTGCTGCCCGAGGGCTCCGCGCTCGTCTACGGCCACACGCACATCAAGGTTAACGAGGCAAGCGAGGCGCACCCGGCCCTGTGGCTCTTCAACCCCGGCAGCGTGAGCATTCCCAAGGACGGTACGCACAGCTACGGCATCTACGAGGGTGGCGCGTTCCGTCACGTGATCCTGGGGGAGGAATAACCATGGCGCAGCATATGGCTCAGCAAAATGCCGAGGGCTCGCGCGATCTGTCCACGCTGGTCGACGCGTCGGCCGAGCTGCAGCATCTGGTGCAGACCATCTGGCGTCTGCGTCAGCCCGATGGCTGCCCGTGGGACCGCGAACAGACGCACCGCAGCATTGGCAAGAATATGATCGAGGAGGCCTACGAGGCGCTCGATTGCATCGAGGCGGACGACGTGGCGCATCTGCGCGAGGAGCTCGGCGACGTGCTCATGCAGGTGGTGCTGCATGCGCAGATTGCGGCGGACGCCGGCGAGTTTACGCTTGCCGATGTGGCACGCGATATCGACGCCAAGCTCATCCGCCGCCACCCACACGTGTTTGGCGATGCGGATGCCGATAACTCCGACGAGGTGCTCAAGATTTGGGACGAGGTCAAGCTTGCCGAGAAGGCTGCCAAGGACAAGGCCGTGGCAGCGGGTGAGGCTGCGCCCGAGGGCCTGCTCGACGGCGTGCCCACGCATCTGCCGGCGCTGATGCAGGCCCAGAAGGTGTCGCGCAAGGCAGCGGCCGTGGGTTTTGAGTGGGAGACGGTCCAGGACGTGTGGGACGAGGTTGCCGAGGAGCGTGCCGAGTTTGAGGCCGAGGCTCCCGGCTCGCCCGAGCGCGAGATGGAGTTTGGCGACCTGCTCTTTGCCCTGGTCAACGTTGCGCGCAAGGAGGGAATCGACGCCGAGAGCGCTCTGCGCGCCAGCACGGCAAAGTTCCGCCGTCGTTGGGCTGCGATGGAGCAGATGGCGGCCAACGCCCATGTGGATCTGGCCGAGCTTTCGACCCAAGGCCTCAACGACCTGTGGGATGCCGCAAAGGCGGAGGAGTAAGACTGCGGGAACGACGGGCTGACACGCCGCATCGTTCCCGCTAAATTTTTCGAAAAACAAGTGTATCCCTCGGCTAACTTAGGGCATAATGCAAAAAGTGCGACATGGCTAACTTACGGAGGCACACCGACGGTGCACGGTCAGCCGGTCGCCAAGCATTCAACCCGTTTCCAAGTGAGAGGGAGACAACATGAGCGATATTTTGGACGTCTACGGTCGCGAGGTGCTCGACAGCCGCGGCAATCCCACTGTCGAGGTCGAGGTCGTGCTCGAGGATGGCAGCTTCGGCCGCGCAATGGTGCCTTCGGGCGCTTCAACCGGCGCCTTTGAGGCATGTGAGCTGCGCGATGGCGACAAGGGCCGTTATCTGGGCAAGGGCGTCTCTCAGGCCGTCGAGCACGTCAACAACGAGTGCGCTAACGCCGTCGTGGGCCTCGATGCCTTCGATCAGCGCGCCGTCGATGCCGCGTTGATCGCTGCGGACGGTACACCCAACAAGACCAAGCTCGGCGCCAACGCCATTCTGGGCGTGTCGCTGGCCGTTGCCCGCGCTGCGGCAGAGTCGGCGGGCCTGTCGCTGTACCAGTACCTGGGTGGCGTCAACGCCCACCTGCTGCCCACGCCCATGATGAACATCCTCAACGGCGGCGTGCATGCCGACAACAACGTCGACTTCCAGGAGTTCATGATCATGCCGGTGGGCGCCCCGAGCTTTGCCGAGGGCCTGCGTTGGTGCGCCGAGGTCTACCACACCCTCAAGGGCGTGCTGCACGAGGCCGGCCTTGGCGGTGGCGTGGGTGACGAGGGCGGCTTCGCTCCCAACCTCAAGACCAATGCCGAGCCGTTCGAGTACATTACCAAGGCCGTCGAGAAGGCTGGCTTTAAGCCCGGCGTCGACTTCATGTACGCCATGGATCCGGCCTCGACCGAGTTCTACAACGCCGAGACCGGCATGTACGAGCTCAAGGGCGAGGGCGTGGAGTACACGAGCGCCCAGATGGTCGATTACTGGGAGAAGCTCGTCGACACCTATCCCATCATCTCCATCGAGGACGGCATGGCCGAGGAAGACTGGGACGGCTGGGTCGAGCTCACCCAGCGCATTGGCAACAAGGTGCAGCTGGTGGGCGACGACCTGTTCGTCACCAACACCGAGCGCCTCAAGAAGGGCATCGAGCTGGGTGCCGCCAACGCGATCCTGGTCAAGGTCAACCAGATCGGTACGCTCACCGAGTCGCTCGAGGCCATCGAAACCGCCAAGGAGGCCGGCTATGCTTGCATCGTGAGCCACCGCTCCGGCGAGACCGAGGATTCCACGATCGCCGACCTGGTCGTGGGTGTCAACGCCGGCCAGATTAAGTCGGGCGCTCCGTGCCGCAGCGACCGTATTGCCAAGTACAACCAGCTCATCCGCATCGAGGACGAGCTCGAGGGCAGCGCGCGCTACGCCGGCAAGTCTGCGTTCTACAACATTCGCTAAACGGGCGAATTTGGCGAGGGAGCGGCTGCCTCGGTTCCGCCCCGCCTTGGCTGGACGCCGCAAAGTGCTGTGGGCGCTGGGCCGTGTGGCTCAGCGCCTTTTTTATGTCGAGCAAAGGCTGCCGAAGGCGGTGCGCGCGCTCGTGCTATAACTAGAATACTTAGCGCAAACAAACCTCAACCGCACAAGGCGCACATGGATCAGATTTACGACAACAGGTACTATTCCGCCGGTTCGCACGAGCCGTCGTCTCGCCGCGCGCATACGGTGCGGCTCGGCGGGTCCGGTTATGCCGGTGCTGATCGCTCCAGGTATAGCTCGCCGGCGACTTCGCATCCCAATGCTCAGCCAAATAGTTCCTCGGATAGTCTGGTGCGCCCATCGCGTTCCAAGCATGCGTCGCGCCCTTCGACCCAGGCATCCGACAGGCCGCGCCGTCCCTCAAGTCGTCTTTCCGGCGCGGACTTTATGCACTACGCCAACGACAACGCAGTGGTCAAGGCAATTTACGACTTTACCCACGGTCCTCAGCGTGGGCTGTTTATCGGTATTGTCGTCGCCCTGGTGCTCGTGAGCCTGTACTTTCCCGTGCGCGACCTCTACGTTGCCAAACGCTCGAGCGATATCTTGGCCAAGCAGGTCGAGATTCGCCAGCAATACAACGACGAGCTGCAAAAAAGTGTCGACAAACTGCTCTCTGAGGAGGGCATTAAGGACGCGGCGACCGAGGATCTGGGCCTGGTGATGCCCGGCGAGACCAAGATTGACGTTCTGGGCCTGGACGACGATTCTGATTCGTCTTCGGGCAAGAAGTCGTCGAACGCCAAAAAGGCCAGCGAAGTGGCCAAGGAGATTGAGGAAGTCGGCAAGGACGCACCGTGGTACATCCAGACGCTCGACCTGCTGTTTGGTTTTAACGGCGTCGAGGGTCAGACGGTCGCGTCCAGCGGCGAATAGCGCCCGGAGGGGAGCCTGCAATGACGCATTGCGACAAACGATATAAGGTGGCGGCGATCGACCTGGGAACGGTGTCGTCGCGACTGGTGCTGGCACAGGTCGAGGCCGGGGCGATCGTGGAATCGTCCAAGCATACCGAGATTACCGATCTGGGCGAGGGCGTCGACGCGACGGGCCGCTTTTGCGAGGCGGCCGTTGAGCGTGTGCTTGCCGCATGCCGCATGTTTGTGGACGAGGCACGTGCCTTTGGGGCCGCGTGTATTTGCACCACGTGTACGAGCGCCGCGCGCGATGCGTCCAATGCCGCGCTGCTGTTGGACGGCCTGCGCGATCTGGGGCTTGAGCCACAGGTGATTCCGGGTGAGGTCGAGGCGCGCCTGACGTTTTTTGGCGTGGCGCACGACTTTGCCGGCGAGCGCATCATTGTTGCCGATTCGGGCGGCGGATCCACGGAGCTCGCGACGGGCGTCTATGCGCCGGAGCGCGGCGTCTTTGCGCTGGAGGGAACGCGCTCGCTGGACATCGGTTGTCGCCGCGTGACGGAGCGCTTTTTCTCGGTGCTGCCGCCTGCGGACGGCGAGCTTGCTGCCGCCGCCAACTGGGCGGGCGAGCAGTTCGCTGCCTATTTTGAAGGCCTGCCGAGCAATTTTGAGCGTGCCGAGCGCCTGGTCGCCGTGGGTGGCACCGTCACCACGCTTGTGGCGCTCGTTCATGAGCTGGAACCGTACGATTCGAGCTTTGTGCACCTGCGCGAGCTTTCGCTGGATCAGGTTTCGGCCGCTATCGAGCGCATGTCTACGCTGGATGTTGCAGGCATTGCCGCGCTGCCAGGCGTGCAGCCCAAACGCGCGGGCGTGATCTTGGCAGGTGCCGTGGTAATTCGCGAGCTCATGCGAGCCGGCGGCTACAGGGCGCTTACCGTGAGTGAGAACAGTCTGCTCGCCGGCATGGCCGCCACCATCAACGAGACCCTCGACGGTAAAACCCCCACCATCGCCTGGACCCCCAGCCTCAGCCCTCTCCAAAACTAGTCTTTTTGGGACGGGGCTACTTTGTCAGCTTGTCGATCTGTCCAATCTCCCAAAGCGGAATATTGACGAGCATGTCCTCGTCTCTATATGCCGCCAGGGAGGTCCTCACGCAGCGCATGAGTTTGAATTTTTCGCAGGCTATTTTCAGACTCTTCGCTTTAAGGTTCTCCGCCGCCTTGACCTCAAGCGGAAGTACAGTCCCCATGTGATCGATAGCAAAATCGGTTTCGGCATTGCCAGAGCTAGATGACCAGTACGCGGGGATTTTGCCTTGCAGCAAGAGTTCCTGTGTGACGTATTGCTCGGTGAGCGAGCCCTTAAACTCAGTGAAAACAGCGGATCCGTTTAGGACGATGGTCGGTGGGAGGTTGGAGAGCGCGCCGAGGATGCCAGTGTCGATGCAAAACAGCTTGAAGCCCGAGAGGTCCTCATAGCTCGAAAGCGGTGCCCTGAGAGCGGAAACGCGCGGCACCTTATGAACGATTCCGTAATCCATGAGCCACTGGAGACTCTCTTCGAAATCGCGTGCGCGCGCCCCGGGGCGAAGGGCTCCGTAGATGAACTTTTTATTTTCCTTTGCAAGCTGGCCGGGGAGGGATTTCCAAACCAGCCTCATGCGCTCGACGATGCGGGCGGGCGCATGTTTGCCAAAATCGGATTCGTAAGCCTCGATGATTTGTTGCTGAAGCCTGCGGGCTTCGATGAAATCGCGGGTCGCGGCAAAGGCGGAGACGACTTCGGGCATGCCGCCGACAACGAGGTATTCCTTGAGCAAGTGCTCGAGCTTTTCGGTAACGTTTGCCAGAAGATTCATGTCTGCGGCAAGGATGGCGTCGGCGAGCGGGTCGCCATCGACGGCGCGAACGAACTCGGTAAACCCCATGGGACGCATGGTGAGCTGGTCGATTTTGCCGACGGGAAATGACTCGTTTTCGCGCCGGAGCGCGAGGCCCATATAGGAGCCGGCTGCGACGATATGGTATTCGGGCGCAAGCTCGTTGAAGTACTTGAGCGAGGTGATGCCGCGCGGCGCCTCTTGGATCTCGTCAAAGATGATGAGCGTGTCTGCCGGCGTTACGGTTCGCCCGCGAAGAAGCTCTATCTGGGAGATGATGCGCTTGGGGTCGAGGTCTCCATCGAACAGCGAGCGTGCGCTCGGCTCGAGCATAAAGTCGAAACGAATGATGTTTCGATACTGCTGACTCGCGAATTCGTTAAGAAGCCAAGTCTTTCCTGTCTGGCGGGCACCCTTAAGCAAGAGGGGCTTGCGATTCGCTCTTGATTTCCAAGCGATAAGTTCACTCATAAGCTGTCGCCGCATATTGCCTCCCAACTCTCTTGGCTAGTATAAGGCCATTTGGGCGTTTCCTTTGGAAAATGTGCGAGACAACCACGTTTTTCCATCGGAAAATGTGTGAGACAACCACATTTTTCCATCGAAAAATGTGGGAGCTCCAATCTAAGTTGCGGTGAAATAGTTCTTAAACGAGCTGGTAAACGGCCAAAACAGGAACTATTCCACCGCAACTTATCATCCGTGTCGGCATCCACAAGAAACGGGCCCGCATCCCTGAGGGGACACGGGCCCGTAAAAACCAAATGGTAGGGGCGGCGGGACGTCCGCGTATTTGCTGCGCAAATCCGCACCGGCTTCGGCCGCCTGCCGGCGCCCTCGCCGGCTCGCTGCGGACGCTGCGCGTCCGCTTGACGCTCGCCCCCTCGCGGGTTCGAGCTCCACCGGCGTCCAAAAGAAACGAGCCCGCATCCCTGGGGGACACGGGCTCGAAAGCTCCATATGGTAGGGGCGGTGGGACTCGAACCCACAATCCTTGCGGCGAGAGATTTTAAGTCTCCTGCGTATGCCAATTCCGCCACGCCCCCGTGAGACTAGAAGTCTAGCACAAGCCGTCCGTTACGCGTTGACGGCCATCGAGTGTTGCCCCGACTTCTCCAGGAACTCCTGGAACTTGGCTTCGTCGCCCTTGTTCTTGTACTGCAGGGCCAGCAGGTATTCCAGGCGGCAGCTCTTGACCTTGTCGTCGCCGGCCTCCTTGAGCATGCGCTCCAGCTCGGGAATGTCGTTGTGGCGCTTGAGGATCATCGTGTCGTACATCAGCTGGCATTCGTGTGCGACTGCCTCGGCCTGACCGCCCTCAAAGCCCTTGATCTCGTGCAGGAGCTCCTTGGATTTTTTGCGGTCCTCCTGGCCAACGTAGTAGTTAAAGGCCTTAATCACCAGGTCGACGCGCTGCATCTTGGGCAGATTGAGTCCCAGCAGCAAATCGAACATCTCGTCGGCGCGCTTGTGGTCCTCGCGCAGCAGATAGGAGTTCAGACGCAGGTAGTCGCGGTTGTAGCGCGGGTACAGCATGCTGGTGAGCTTGCTGTCGAGCAAGCGATCGAACTCGTCCCACTGCTTGGCAGCCATAAGCTGCTGCAGGCGCTTAAACGTGGTGCGTTTTTTGACGCTAAAGAATACCGACACGGCGATACAGATGATAACGACGGCGGTCCAGAGGGTGCGGGAATCGGGCATTTCAGAGTCCTTAGTCGCTCGTAAACAAGCGGTATGACAACACGTACTAGACGTATTATACGCAGCGCGCAAGCAAACTGGCATAAAAGCGTATCGAGGCCGAGCGCCATCGCTCGCTGCGGTACACTTACCTAAAGTAAACCATGAAGGGAGACACTACCTATGAAGAAGATCGTTTTGGCTTGCGGTGCTGGCGCTGCCACTTCCACGCTTGTTGCCCAGAAGGTCGCCACCCTGCTCGACGCCAACGGTTACGCCGACAAGTACGAGATCGTGCAGTGCGCCATCTCCGAGGCTAAGGACTGCTGCGACGAGGGCGCCGACCTGCTGATCGCCACCACCGTTGCCCCCGAGGGCCTCACCTGCCCGTACGTGAGCGGCGTGCCCTTCATGACCGGCATGAACCGCGTCACTGCCGAGAAGGCCGTCCTCGACGTCATGGCTCAGTAGGCGCTAACTGTATGAGTGAGCAGAACGCCAACCCGGTCGAGCTCTTTGGCATGCGCATCGCCCACGTGGGCATCAACGCCACCGACCCGGCAGACGCCCTGGAGATCGCGGAGCTGTTCTCGACGATGATGGGCCTGCCCGTTATCGAGACCCCGGTTTCGTACTTTAACGATTCGCTGGTCGAGATCATGAAGCAGAACGGTCGTGGCACCAAGGGCCACATTGGCTTTGCCGTCAACGACATCGATGCGGCCGAGAAGTGGTTTGCCGAGCGCGGACTCGAGGTCAACGAGGAGTCGCGCGTGCTGCTGCCCGACGGCGGCACCAAGCTCGTGTACTTTAAGCGCGAGTTCGCCGGCTTCGCCGTGCACCTGTGCCGCGAGTAGCGCACAAGCTGCTACAGCTAACGAAAAATGGGGTAAGGCGCGTGGCCTTGCCCCATTTTAATGCCGAGAGGGTGACTGACGGGCTGCCGTAAATCGAAGGTGAATAGCTTTCCGCGAAGTGAACGAGTGAAATCGAACCCCTGGAGCATCGACACTTTGGAGGCGCCGTTTCCTGCGGTTTTGTCAGGTTTTTTCCTGCGGTTTTGGCGCCAAAAAGTGTGGATGCTTCGGGGGTCCAAAATAGGTCGTTCACTTCGCGGAAAAGCATTCACCTTCGATTCGTGAGAGACGCCCCTACCGCGGCAGGCGAATCGTAAAGCGGCTGCCGACCCCTTCGACCGAGGTCACACCGATGACGCCGCCGTGGCTGTCGACAATCCACTTGGCAATGGCGAGCCCCAGACCCGAACCCTGTGCGCCGGCATCGCGCGCGTTGTCGGCACGGTAGAACCGCTCGAACGCGTGAGCTGCGGATTCCTGGTTCATGCCGATGCCCTCGTCCTCAACGCTTATGTCAATCGCGCCCGTGCCCGCATCGGGCGTTATGGCAAACGTTACGGTCGTGCCCGCGTCCGAATACTTGGCGGCGTTTTGCACGATCACGCGCAGCGCCTGCTTCACGAGCGCCACGTCAACCGATGCGTTGCAGCGCGGGTCGCGGGTAAGTGCGGCATCGTACGCCAGCCGATATGTGTGCCCGGCATCGATCATCTGCGATTCTCCGCAAACCTCGCCGACCAGTGCAGCCAGGTTGGTATTTGCGCGCCGCAGCACGGTGCGACCGGCATCGCCGCGCGCCAAAAACAGCAGCTGCTCCACGAGCTCCTGCATATGCTCGCTTTCGGCTTTGAGCGAGGCGATGGACTCTGCCAGCACGTCCGGGTCGTCTTTGCCCCAGCGGTCGAGCATGTTCACGTAGCCTTGAATCACCGCGATGGGCGTGCGCAGCTCGTGACTCGCATCGTTGACAAAGCGCATCTGCTGCAGCTTTGCCTCCTGCATCTGACGCAGTAGGCGGTTGAGCGCGACCTCGATACTCGCCAGATCGGCGTCGCCGGTGGTGACGCTCGGCGAGTCGACGCTTGCGCGCTCGATGGCCTGCTCCAGCGTTTCCATCTTGCCGCCGGCGAGCTGCATGCGGCCGAGCTCGTCCACGCGCAAGGCCAGGTCGTTGAGCGGCGCCATAGTGCGGCGCACGCGGCGGGCGCCGCCGAGCATATCGAGCACGCTGATGACCTGCCAGCCTACAACGACAAGGTAGAGAGGCCATAGCGTGGCGAGGTCCTGCGCGAGGGGGAAAGTCTTGGTGGTATGCGCAAGCTCGACGGTATAGGTGAGCGTGGTCAGGTCCCAGTCGCGCGCGGGCGTCAGCGACATGCCGTGAACGGCGGCGCCGGGAATCCAGCCTGCGGTAAACGCGCTGTCGGGCAGCGTCTGGTTGTATCCATAGACGAGGATCGCCGCCACAATCACCATCAGCAACAGATCGAGCCAGACGTAGCTCATCAGGCGGCGCCACATATAGCTCCAGTTGATGGCGCGGGCGATGGAGGTGACGCGTTTGGCCTCGGCGTTACGCACGGCAGACATAGCCCACCCCGCGCACGGTCTGGATGATGCGGGCGCCACCGGCGTCTTCGATCTTGGCGCGCAGGTGCGCGATGTGCACGTCGACGTTGTTGGTGTCGCCCACGTATTCGTAGCCCAGCGCATCGTGCGCGATGCGCTCGCGCGTGAGCACGGTTTCGGCATGCGCCATAAGCAGGGCGAGGACGTCGAACTCGCGGGCCGTGAGCGCGATGGGCGAGCCGCCGACCGTGACTTCGCGGCGGCTGGGGTCGAGCGCAACCGAGCCCACGGTGAGCGTGGCGGGGGAGGGCGAGGCAGAAGCCTGGGTCGAGTCGCTGGCCGGGGGTATCGCAGTGGCGCCGACGCCCGCGCCGCCTGCCTCAGTATCGGCGCCGCCAACGCCCGAAGCCGTCCGCGCGGCCTCCGAGCGCTTCAGCGCCACGCGGATCCGTGCGAACAGCTCCTCAATCGCAAATGGCTTGGTCAGGTAATCGTCGGCGCCGGCATCGAGCCCGGCCACCTTGTCCATCACGGCGTCGCGCGCGGTGACCATGATCACCGGCACATCCTTGTGCTTGCGTATGCGCCGCAGCACCTCCCTGCCGTTGAGCTGCGGCAACAGCACATCGAGCAGAATCAGATCGTAGTCGCGCTCCAGCGCCAGGTCAACGGCGGTGCGTCCGTCGGCGGCGTGCTCCACCTGGTAGCCCTCGTGCTCCAGCTCGAGTGTCACAAAGCGGGCGATTTTCTCCTCGTCCTCTACGATCAGGATTCGTGCCATACGTGCCCCCGTCTGCGATTACTTGTCGTCGTTCAGATTTTGCTTGATGTCGTCCGCGGCATTGGCAGCGCTGTCCATCAGGTTGTTGATGCTGCCGGGCACGTCGCCGTCGCTATCGATGCGGTAGCGCATGCCAAAGAACAGGCCAAGCAGCATCAGCCAAATCGTGGCGCCCCAGGCAAACAGCGCGACGATGGGAATCAGGATGGGGATGTTGAGGATGATCGCATCGCGGCGCGTGGCGATAAACTTGGTGTCCAGGCTCAGGCGGAAGAGCTTTTTGAGGTACTCCCACACGCTGTCCATCTTCTTGGAAAAGTCGGTCTTTTCGCTCGACTTCTCGTAGGCGGCCTGTGCGGCGACCATCTCGGCCGAGGGCTCATCGACCGGCTCGGACTCGGTGGCGGCATGCGCCGACGTGGTCTGGGTCTTGCCCTGCGACTCGAGCCAGATGATGGCGTCCAGGACGTTACCGTCGGCGGCGTCGAGCGCAGCCTTGGCATCGGTGTAGCTCACGTTGCACTTGGTGCGGATGGTTTCAACTTTTTCGAGGTCGTCCATGACCTGTCCTTTCGTTCGATGGGCGCGACGCCGGGCGATCTGCCCGGGCGCGAGCGTTGCGTTCGGCGGCCTGCGTCGCGCGGTGCCGCCCCGCCCTCGGTCGAACTCTATAGTGCAGGTTATAGATTAAGCGATTCTTGAGCCAAGATTAATGTTGGATGGGTTTTTGGGTGGCAGTGGGGAAGGGAGAGGTGTCCTTCTAGGTGGCTAGCAGCGAGGTCTAATACTTTTCCGAGAAGTGAACGAGCTAAATCGGACCCCCGAAGCATCGACACTTTCCTGGTGCTGTTTCCTGCGGTTTTTGACGCTGGAATCCTGCGATTTTGCCGTTGAAAAATGCGGATGTTCCAGGGGTCCAAAAACAGCCGTTCACTTTGCGGAAAAGTATTAGTGCTCGATAGCGGCTGATGTTGATCCGGTAACAAGCCGGCGGCAGGAGTTGGTCCTGCCGCCGGCTTGGGGTGCTGTTGTTGCCTATGTGCTACTCGCAGATTTGGTCGAGCACCTCGGTGATTGTTTTCTTTGCGGCTTCGAGGTTGCGTTGGGCTTGGGCGACAGCTGCCTCGGCTTGTTTCTTTGCCCTTACGACCTCGGCAAAGCGATTGATGGATTCACTGTACTCGCGCGTGCGCGGGTCGAGCGCCGGCGGGACTTCAATCTCGAACAGGTCGGAGGGGCGGATGGCACGGATGCTGGCTGCTTCAGTCAATGCCTGAATCAACTGCGCCCCATGGCCTTCTGTGAGGTAACCAACGATTATCTCCGAAAACACCACGCGCTCATCTTCGGTCATCGTTTGGAATGACGGACGAATGACGGTGGTGTTATGAGAGGCAACCAGATGCTGCTTCGCGTCATCGGCGCTGACGACGAGCAGGTTGGACGCGCCGTATCGACCCAGCATGCGTGGCATGACGATATCTCCAGCACGGAGCTCATAGCGATCGAGAACGCTGGGATCCACCTTCGCGATTCTTGAATCCGAACCTTTTGCACTCTCTACAGCGTCTGCAGGCAGAAGGTTGCCGTCTTGAAAATCCTGAGACGAGATGCGGCGTACCTCGACTGCATCAATGTCGTTCGACGTGGTGCTCTCGCGGGGCATAAAAGGTGCTACGCGCGTAAAAGTGTCACCGAGCGTGGCTCTGTAGTTTCGGGTGAGGCTGAGAAGACTGATTTTGCCTTTTGAGAGAGAGGCGTGGTGTTGGAGCAGCTCGCGCGTGGCAAAAGTGGACGTTTCGATTGGCGTCGATCTTGACGTATCGGTATCAATGCGGGCCCAGTCAGGAGAGATAGAAAAGGTGATATCAGAGTAATACGATGTTTTAGTCACATATTGAAAACGCGGTCCGGGCTCAATTGCGCCGCGAAATGCAACGCTGCGATTTCCTGAAGACAGTATGAGGAGCGCGCTTGTCATGTAGGGCCTGGGCTCGGAAAGTGGCAAATAAACGACACTTTCGATGAGCCCTTCGCGTATCAAAATCGTGCGTGCCTGCTCAGCTTTATCAAGTAAATCGGCGGGAAGCACCACGGCTGCTTGAGTGCGGCCCGAAAGGGCGAGAGCATACAGGCACCAAATAAAAGGACCCCAGTCGCAAAAATCAAGGTAGCCAGGCTCCAAATAATCGATGAGCGCGGCGCAGTCTTTTTCGACATCGCGCTTGTTTGCGCGATAGTAGTTTGATGCGTCGATAAACACTGGAGCGAGCTCACCATTACTTGCATTCTGTTTACCAGGTTCAAGCTCACAAATATCGGGCACGCCGCTACCGTTTAGGGTAAAGCACTTAGCGAGATCTTCGGCATCCACAGCGCCAGGCAGACGGACAGTGAGCAGGCGACTGCCTTGTTCCAGGTTAAGCGCGCGCGAGAGGGCGGCGGCGGTGAGGCGTGGCAATGATGATGTAGTTTCACGCATGTATTGAGCCCTTTCTTCTTAGTGGGTTAATATTAGCAGAAAATATTTAAAATTTCTAATGACGAGAACAGCGTACTGTGCTATTCTCGAAGCAATCCAAAGTCAACTCAATAGCAATCGCTTGATGCATTCGCTCTGTAGCCTTTAGGCAAACTAAGCAATCGAGCAGGACAATTTCACTTATGAAACTACAGGTTAGATCGATAATCATCATTCTAGCGTCAGAACATTCTAGAACTTAGAACAGACTAATCGACAAACATCTGCAACCGGATAGAAAGAAGTATTCATGAAGAAACGGGACAGTATCTACGAGGCATTTCTCAGTGCGATCGATGAGGATCTCCGTGGTATGTGCGAAGAGAACGGAAAGGCAGAGCTGCCACTTCCGTGTCCGTACTGCGGCGAGAAGAACATCGAGCGCCTGGCTAAATCGCTCGTTGGCGTGCTGGAAGAGCGCTCGCCCGATATTCCCGGGCTGGTGTCCGAGCAGTATCGAGCCGATGTACACGAGGCCCGTGAGCTTTTGACTGCTGCGACACTCGCTTTGCTTCCGCTGTATTTTCCCCCGCGCGATAGCCGCATAAGCAGTGTAGCGACTGTGGTGAGTATGTTTAGGCACGGGCGTACTGCGGGCTATAAATCGGCTGGTGTTCTCTTGTTCGAGGAAGTTGCGACAGGGATGAAGTACAGCACCAAGCAGGGTGCTTATATCCCGTCCTCCTTCGTGCGCCACACCGATGGCAGAAAGCCATGCGACCGGCTGCACCGCGATGGATCGCGTGGCTTTACGGCGGATGAAGATGATGCCGTCATGTTTTACAAGCGCTACCTCAAGGTGCAACGACGTGTGTTCGATACGAGTCCGCGTTTCAACTTTGAGCTATGCGTCAAACGCCCGTTTGAGGCACTTTTGGACGAACGACACACTTTTTATTACATGGAGGAAAAGATGGAAATCAATTTGACCAACAAAGTACACGGACTCGAAAATCGCTATCTTCTCAATATCAAGCATCATAAAGATTACGACCTGCTTGACGAGCTGATGATTAATGCATTGCTTGCGTATCTGCGCGACGGGACGGTTTCAACTGCTGCTCGCGAGAGTTATCTGGCGCAGGCCGAGCGCCTGATCGGCCACGCGACCAAGCCGTCGCGCTCGGCGCAGCTCAATGAGGACGACGGCGACGATCGCATTGCTTAACAACCACTAACGCCGCGGACAAGAAAGGAGCCACGCCATGTCAGTCATCAAGATGTTCGGCTACGAGGCAGCGCAGCAAACGGAGTATCAGACCAAGAAGTGGGCGACTAAGGAGGAGATGCGGGCGCTGTCGTCCGGCGATGAGCAGCGCGACGTGATCCTGGCGCAGGGTGCCACGGTGGCGTTCTACGAGGACGACAAGCATTGGGAGACGAGTGTGTCCAACAATGTCTTTGCCTTTGGAGGTACCGGCAGCGGCAAAACGGCGAGTTTCATTTTGCCCAACCTGCTCAATCACCATGAATGCTGTTATGTGGTCACAGACACCAAGGGTGAGCTGCTGCGCCGTACGGGGAAAGGCTTTGAAGAGGACGGCTACGAGGTAACGGTTCTCGATACTGTTAATCCCGAGCAGTCGGCCGGATACGACCCTCTGCGTTACGTGATGGATGTCGAGGATATCCCCACCACAGTGGCGGCAATCATGGAGGGGGTCGATCCCGACGGTCGTAGCCGTAGGTATGATCCGTTCTGGGATAACGCAAACGATCTGCTGCTTCGAGCAATTGTTGGAATCCTGTATCTCCTGGAGTGTCTTGCCGGCACTCTTGCGCCGGGCGAGGACCCCAATGCTCCGCGCCGCTACCTTAAGATGAACAACGTCTTTAAGCTGGCGGCGCTCATCAAGGTCACGGGGGATGGCGAGGGTCGGTTCCCGTTGGACTACCTTGTAGAAGAGGTGGAGTCCAAGGAGTTTCTCGATAAGTATGGGGCTGTGAACGCAGACCTGTACGGCGTTGAGCAGTATCGCGATTTTCGAGGTGCGGCAGATAGGACGCTTAAGAGTATTCTGATCACGCTTAATGCAACTATCTCGCGGCTTAAGACGCCTCAGCTCATGCGCGTTTTTGAGAATGACGAGATGCGTCTTGATCGTATTGACGAGGGTAAGCGCGTGATCGATCTTAAGGTGAGCGACAACGATTCGGCCAATGCATGGCTTGCGAACGTTGCCCTTAAGCAGCTGTTTAACCTTGCCCAGCGCCGTGCCGATGCCAGCCCCAGCGGTCATTTGCAGCGTCGCGTGCAGTTTGTGCTCGATGAGTTTCCCAATGTGGGACGCATCCCCGATTTTGAGCGCAGCATTGCAACCGTGCGCAGCCGTGGCATTAGCTTTTTGATGTGCGCGCAATCGCTGAGCCAGCTCGATGGCGTGTATGGCGAATCCACGGCGCTTACCATTCTCGATAACTGCGATTGCTTGGTCTATATGGGTGGCGGCAGCAACATCGCGACGCAGAACTACATAAGCGAACTGTGCGGCGAGTCGGTTTTGGGCACCAAGTACGTGGGCGCCGAGCGCACTGCCGTAGATGTGCGCGGTTGCGTGATGACCCCAGGCGAGGTTGGGCTTATGCCTCGCACCGATTGCCTGGTTAAGGTGACCGGCATGCGTCCCTTCCGCGCCAAGAAGTACTTTTGCGACGACCATCCCAATGCGGCTAAGTGGCTAAGGGATTAGTCCCTGCAGCTTTGTGTATCCCATCTTGCATGTTTTGTCGCACGGCTTCCGTTGGCCGTAAGCCGTGCGGTCCAGTTTTTGCCTCCTTACCGATTCCGTTTAGAAGGGAATTGCCATGTCCGTTATGTATCGTGAACCCAGCATCATCAAGAAGTCCAAGGACGGCCGCGTTGCCGCCGTCGATATGGCAAGCGAGCTGCTTAACAGCCGCGTGCTGCTGCTGGAGGGCGAGGTCAATGATGTGATCTGCAACGGCCTTATTAAGTCCATGTTGGTGCTGGAGCATCAAAGTGCGACCGAGCCCATCACCCTCATCATCGACAGCCCGGGTGGCAGCGTTACGGCGGGACTGGCGCTCATCGACACCATGCAGTCGCTCGATTGCCCCGTGATCACGGTGGGCGAGGGCGTCGTGGCCTCGATGGCCGCAGTGATCCTGGCCTGCGGCGACCACCGCCAGGTGTACCGCCACACGCAGATGCTCATCCACCAGCTGATGGGCGGCACGGGCATGGCGCAGCAGACCGATATCGAGATTGTGGCCCAGCATACAGCGGCCATGCGCACCGAGCTGGACGAGCTGCTGGCCGAGCACGGCAACCTGAGCGCCCAGGAGTTCCACGAGCTCACCGAGCGCGACTGCTGGTGCAACGCCAAGCGCGCCTTGGAGCTGGGCCTGGTGGACGAGGTAATTGCGCCCAGCAAGAAAGCGCTCTAGTGGGGCGCATGCCTTACAAGCACGTTAAACAGGGCAAATGAGCACGTAGTTGAACAGCCAGAAAGAGGTTGAACATGAGCAGGATTTGGGATGTCGACGGTATTGAGTGGGAAGATCTGCCCACCGTGAGCGACCTGCTGTGCGCTGCGGACACAAAGATCCTTGCACGCGAGGTTGCCCTGCGATTCGGCGGCAAGACGGACTACCGTGGCCGTGTCGATAGCGAGCGCAACCTAAAGCGTGTCCGCCGCAAGGTCAAAAAGCTGCGCAAAATCGACCCCGAGCCCAGCGACAAGACTGTCCTGTTGCCCAAGCACGTCATCAATCGTCGCGATGCGGGCCACGGTTTTGACTATTACGACGTAGAGCCGTGCGCCTTTACGCGCAGTGGCGCGCAAAAGTCAGGGGAGGACGCGTGTGCTGAGGTGTACCCGTGGGAACTGTTCCTACTGAACGAGGAGCCCGCAAGCGTCGTTCTGGGCTATCGCGTGTGGCTCGGCGGCGAATGGGACCTATGCGAACGTTACCGCTTTTTGGCTGTGGTGTGCGCCAGCGCGCTGCATCGCATCCGCGAGCAAAAGGAGTTGCGCAAGTGTCTCAAGAAGGACGATGCAACCTGTGACATGGACGAGGATGAGGTGATCGAAGGTGTTCGCCAAGACGTGCTGTACCCCGAGGAAGTAATCAACGCAAAACTCGGCGGCTATTGGCCTACGAGCCTGGGCCTTGATCTGCCCTGGAAGGACGAGCATTTCGAGACCTGCGTGCGGATTGACAGGGCAATCGATGACCTGTTTGCCGAGGAAACGAAGCGCAATGCCGCGGAGCTTGGGAGGAAGCTTGAACGCGGGTATGAGGAGCGCGGGGAAGCGCCGTTGTTTCAACCATTCACCGACGAATGAGAGAAGGCGGCAAGTACGGTTCCCCCGTGGGATTATCCATTTGATTTGATCTATAACGCCTATTCGAGTGGAGTCGGTTTACCGTCACACTGATAGAATTTGGCCAAATGCATGACTGCAATGAGTCGTGCAACCCCGTTACAGGAAGGAATGATCATGCTCGATCCCAAATGCTCGATGCAGGCCCAGCTCGATAACCTATGGCTCAAGCCGGAAGATCTCGCCCGCGGTCTAGATATCCGCGTGTCCAGCGTGCGTAAGTGGCTCGATCCCGAGCTCGATTGCGTGCCGGTCAGGGATGCCTTTGATTGGGTATACGGTCAGACCGAGAAGCTCGGTGACCTTACGATGCAATGCCTGAATGAGGCGAACGGATCTTACGAGAAGTTCGGTCAATACATTCTCCCGTGGTATCGCGACGAAGATCTGCCTGAGACCGAACCGGTGGGCCTTTACAATCTCGCAATCCGTCTGGTCGCCGATCAGCTCGATGCGAAGGATTTGGAGTATTCGTTTGTCTATGCGTGCCGTGATGATGAATGGATTGAGCTGAATCTGGACTCCTTCCCCGATATCGATCCGAAGGCCGAGTTTACCGCCCAGGCTGATATCTTGGGAGTGCCGACGTCCGATATCGCAACGGCTTTGGGCATTACGGGTCGGTCTGTCAAAGACTGGAAGAACCCAAAGCGCGAGAGGATGCTGCCGGTAGACGATGCATGGGACTTCCTAGATGATTACGCCGACGAGATTGAGGCCCGCACCTCCGAGCTGCTCGCAAGCAAGCCCAATCCGATGCCGTACCATCCCATGACTCGTTTGGGGTCGTTGCCCAAGCAAGACCGAATCGATAACCTTGCGGCCTTGGCGGCTTCAGAGCAAATCATGAGCGACGGTGAAACCGTTGTCGATTTCGCATACGTCTAGTTTTGCTGGAGGGCTTTAGACAATTGGAGCCCATCGGAAAAGCTTAAGGCGAAGCATATCGATACATCAAAGTGACTGAATGGATGAAAGTGATCTTGCTATGACCATAAGCGATGGGATGATTCGAGCTGAGTTGAGGACTTTGGAGCAATCTGAAAAGGCAAAACGCAATTGCGCGAACTGTCTTTACTGCACTTGCAACGGTAACGTTCGAGATGATTTGCACCGTCCTGAAGACACTACAGTCGAGTATCTATGCCACCGCAGGGATTGCCATGAATTCGAAACTGCCCATTCGAACCGATGCAATTATTGGAAGAAGCAGACCGACGACTAATCCTAGCGCCGCGTTTTCACATCTTCACGCGGTTTGTTTTCATCAATCCCGCGCAGGTCGAACTGTCTGCTTCCACGTTTAAGCACGAGCTGCCAGCCGCACGCATCGCAGATCTTGACGAATTCATCTATGGTGAATCGCGTATTGTTGTGCAGGCGCGTCGACAGACTGCCCTTCTGCTTGCCGGTTTTAACGGATGCATCCTGCAGCGTCATGCCGCAATCTTGCACCATATAGCGAATAGCGTCCGATGATCCGATCCGTTCAAGCACCGAATACCTCTTTCAGATATACGATAATATATTCTTATTATAGCCAATCTAGTTTTATTCTAGAAGTGGCGTGACAATCCTTTGATTTGATCCACCTTGATTTGGGTTGATTTCCGATCTCAGCCGAACACATTGAGCAAATAGGCCGTTCCCGCACCTAGCCGAACGCCCCCGCTGCCC
>CAKTWK010000025.1 GCA_934630735.1 uncultured Collinsella sp.
CCCCCAAGCGCTCCAGGGCCTTACCATCGGCTGCAACTCTGGCGTTATGCAAACCTTCGTCGGCCAGCAGTGGCTGGCCGACGAAGGCATCACCTGCACCTATAAAGAAAACGACACCGGCGGCGCCCTCTTTGAGGCGCTTGCAGACGGCGAGGTCGACGCCGTCATCATGAACGACACCATCTCGTCGCCCGATGCGTCGCCCATGTTCTACGTTGGCTCGAGCGACTACTATTTTGCCGTTCCCAAAAGCCGCCCCGATTTGATGAACGACATCAATGCCGCCATGACATCAATCGCCCGCGTCAACCCGCGCTACAACGACGAGGTCAAGTCGAGCTACTCCACCCAAAACAGCGGCTCGTCATCGCTCACCGGCCCCGAGGCTTCCTGGCTCAAAGCAAACGGCAACACCATCACGCTCGGCTATCTTAAAAACCAACTTCCCTACTGCACGCAAAACGACGACGGCGAGATGGAAGGGTCGCTCGCCTCGCTTGCAACGACGCTGCACGACAAGTTTGGCATTACGGTCACAACCGTCGCGATCTCGAACAACAAGCAGATGATCAAAGCCCTTTCCGATGGAACCATCGATGTCGCCCTACCGATCTTTCGCGACTACTGGCTTGCCGAACAGCAAGGGGTCATCCAGTCAAACCCGATGGGAACGGTTTCACTGACCGCCATTCACAGCAGCAACGACCTGAACAGCGACCTTAAGAATATCGCTTGTACAGAGAGCTCGTTCGTCAACCGTTTTGAACTCGAAAGCCTGTTCCCCGACGCAACGGTAACCGAATATCCGAATAACGATGAGGCGCTCAAAGCCCTCAATGAGGGGAAGTCGCGCTGCATCATTGTCCCCAGCACGCGCCTGGAAACCATCCGCGATGCCCACGACATCGCGGATTTCAAGACACAGGAACTCACCAACACGGCGCAACTATCGTGCTTGATTTCGCGCGGCAAACCCGAGCTGTTGGGAATCATTAATAAGGGCATCATCAATGCAGGCGAATCGCTCTCTGCAAGCAGCTATTCGCCTGCATCGTACTCGGCGCAAGAATCGGACACGTTCCGGTTTATCTACCGCAACCGCATCGCCGTTGCGACCGCTATCATCTTCATTTTGCTCGCCGGCATCGTCATCCTTATCTGGTCGCTTCAGCGCGCACGGCAGGAGCGCCAGAAAGCCGATGCCGCCAACGCCGCCAA
Organism: uncultured Collinsella sp.; assembly: GCA_934630735.1. Taxonomy (GTDB): domain Bacteria; phylum Actinomycetota; class Coriobacteriia; order Coriobacteriales; family Coriobacteriaceae; genus Collinsella. The sequence goes on from CAKTWK010000025.1 coordinate 1,219, forward strand.
AACTGCTTTCCTCACGCGCATGAGCCACGACATCCGCACGCCGCTCAACGGCATCTTGGGCCTTATCGAAATTGAGGAATTGAAAGAAGGCGATATGCAGGTCGCCCGCGAGAGCCGTGCCAAGGCGCGAGTTGCCGCCAATCACCTGCTCTCGCTGATCAACGATATCCTCGAGATGGGCAAAATCGAAGACCGCAAGCTAACACTGGAACATGCTCCTTTTAACCTCAAAGAGCTCTGTGACGATGCGCTGGTGCTGTGCAAGCTCCGCGCATCCGACAACGGCATCACAATGCAGGACAATAGTCTGCCATACGCCACGGGGCCATACATGATCGGCAGCCCCACCCATATCCGACAGATCATGATCAACCTGTTAGACAACAGCATTAAGTACAACAAGCACGGCGGCTCCGTCACCTTTAGTTCAAAGACCAAACCACTCGATGATGGGCGCGCGCTCTTTTGCTTTAGCGTTTCGGATACCGGCATTGGCATGGCTCCCCAGTTTTTAAAGCATATCTATGAGCCGTTTGCCCAAGAAGGTGACGATGCGCGCAGCAAGTTCCAAGGAACTGGCATGGGCATGCCAATCGTCAAGTCGCTTATTGACCTGATGGGCGGCACCATCGAAGTCACCAGTGAGCTCCATGTGGGCACCTCGTTCTACGTGGAGATTCCGCTCGATATCGACAAGAACCCTCAGGCAAGAGAACGTGCGGACAAGCAGGCATACAACTGCTCGCTTACCGGGATGAACATCCTTTTGGCAGAAGATAACGAGCTCAATGCCGAAATTGCCCAAGCTCTACTCGAAAGCGAAGGCATCGTCGTTACTCGTGCCGCCGACGGCAACGAAACGGTCGACCTATACATGGGGCGTCCTGCCGGCAGCTTCGATGCGATCCTGATGGACATCATGATGCCGGGCATGGATGGCTACGAGGCAACCCGCGCGATTCGCCTGAGCGAGAAGGCCGATGCGGCCGACATCCCCATCATCGCGTTCACCGCCAACGCCTTTGCCGAAGACGCCAAGGCGGCACACGATGCCGGCATGAACGCTCACCTGCCCAAGCCGCTCGACTTTAACAAGCTCAAAAACATGCTCGCCCGTATCAAGAAAAACGGAGCCGTTTCGCTATAGTTTGTGCTCAACCACCATGCACCGCAGAAAGGAAGCTAACGATGTTTAGGCCCTTACGTCGAAAGAAACGCGCCATCACTGACGAGGAGGCGCGCGAGCTGCTGGTCACTTGCAAGCGCGGCGTCTTTGCCGTCAACGGCGATGACGGCTACCCTTATGCCATTCCCGTCAACTACTTCTTTGACACCGAGCACGACAAGATTTATTTCCATGGCGCCAAGGCTGGTCACAAGGTCGATTCACTCAAGCGTGATGACAAAGTCTGCTTTACCGTTTACGGCAACGAGTGGTACAAGGACGGCGACTGGGCTCCCTACGTTATGAGTACCGTTGTCTTTGGTCGTTGTCGCCTGGTAGATGAAACGCCCGCGTTTATCGAGGACAAAGTCCGTCAGCTCGCGCTTAAGTACTACCCTTCTGCCGAAGAAGTCGAGGAGGAGATCGCCAAAGACATAAAGGGCGTCCAACTCTACGAGATTACGATTGAACATCTTTGCGGTAAGCAGATTCAAGAAAAGTAAACCCCTCAGCAGGCCTCATCAATAGCAATATGGCCCGGTTCCAACCCACCTTGGAACCGGGCCATATGCTTATGAAGCGTCGGCGGCTATGTGCGCAAGCGCCTCAACGAGCTCTTGCGAGCTCACGGGCTTGCTCAGGTGCGCGTCCATGCCTGCCTCGCGCGAAAGTCTACGGTCGTCGGCAAAGGCGTTGGCGCTCACGGCGATAATCGGTGTAGTCGCGGCATCCTCGCGATCGAGCGCTCGAATCCGACGCGTGGCCTCAAGGCCATCGATACCGGGCATCATGATATCCATCAACACCACGTCGTACTCGTGCGGCGCGCTCGCGGCAAACATCTCGACGGCAGACTCACCATCCTTAGCATGCGTCACGACGGCACCGGCACGGGCGAGCGTAAACTGTGCAATCTCGGCATTCAGGTCGTTATCCTCTACGAGCAAAACGCGCAAGCCCTGGAGTGCATCGTCGTCACCTGCATCCACGTGAACTGCCTGAGGGATCTCGGAGCGCTTGCACTTCTCAAACGGCAGACGGATGGTAAACGTCGTCCCCTGTCCCAAGATGCTCGTAAAGCTCATGGTTCCGCCCATAAGCTCGACCAACTGCTTGGCAATAGGCGCACCCAGGCCAGTTCCCGACGAGGCACCTTCCACCTGTTGTTCCTCGCGGCAAAACGGCTCGTAGAGGTGCTGTTGAAACTCCTCGCTCATGCCAATGCCGTTATCGACGATCGTGTATTCATAGACGGGGACGCCATCCACCGGCTCTACCTCGCGGCATGTCAGGCGAACATAGCCGTCCTGGCGGTTGTACTTGACGGCATTGCCGGCAATATTGAGCAACAGGCGCTTGAGGTGCGTCACGCTCACCCGGGCATAGGGGTGATCAAGAGTCCGTTGGTCGCAGATAATTGTCACCAGACGCTCCTCGGCCTGGCGCTCCAGAATATCACACACCTCACGGTTGAGGGCCACCATATTTGTAGGCACGAGATTCAGGTCGACCTGCCCGCTCTCCAAGCGGCTCATATCGAGTGCCTCGTTCGCAAGGTCGAGCAGCAATCCCGATGCCGTCCAGATCTTTGAGCGGCACTCAGTCTGCTTTTCCAAGTCGCCTGCGTTGGCATTGCCCACTTCGACCATACCGCGAATGCCGTTGATGGGCGTGCGCAGGTCGTGGCTCATGCGACGCAGAAACTCCGTCTTTGCAGAGTTGGCAGACGAGGCCTCACGCGCTGCCTTTGCCAGCTTGTCGCCATAGCTGCGCTCCTGCACCAACAGGTCGGTCAGGCGTTGGCGCTCTGCATGGCGGCGCACCAACGCAGTTGCGGCTATAGCGCCGCCGTAGAGCACCAACACGCTGGCAACTACAACTGCGACGGTTTCAAAGTAACGCCGCGCGGAAGTGTAGGTGTACACGTAGAATTGGCGTGCTTTACCAAAAGTGCCCAGATACCACTCGCCGTTGGCGTTGACCAAACTAACCTTACCGGCCAGGCAGCGTTCCTTAATACCGTCAACTATGGTGGTATCTGTCACAGGCAAAACGAATGCGCCGGACGTGGCGGGTTCAACGGCATTGGTCGCAACGACCTTGCCATCGTTTTCAATCACGATATTGCCGCTATCGATGGTCTCATAACCTTCGAGCAAGCTCTGCAACTTGAGCGTGTTGCTCGCGACCGCCTTGGCGCTCTGGTGCCTCACTGCGACAACGATACCCTCGCCATCCTGTCGAGCCACGCAGCCAATGTCTGCGACCGAATCGTCCGCAAGCGTAATGCGGGCGGTATAGGACTTAAGCGGATGGGCCGCCACCTCCAGCACGGGCTCTTCTTTGAGATACGTGGCGAGCGACTCGTAGCCCACGTCATCCGTCGAGGACTCGGACACCAAGTTGCCCAATGCGTCCGTCACGATCAGCGCTGTCACATTGAACTGGTCGGCATATTGCTCCAGCGTTGCGTTATCCACCGAGCCATCGCGCTCCATATCGCGCGCAGCCTCTCCGGCAATCTCCATAACGCGAATCAGGTTTTTGGTCGCATAGGCGCTGTTGAACGCATCGTAGGAAAGGCTCTGCGTCGCCACGTAATCGACAACGTCGGCAAAGCGCTGCTCGGCCTGGGCTGTCGTGTAGCCGAAGCTCATCATGCCGGCTACGACCGAGAGCGCTATCCCCAACAGGGCGGCAAGGAGCCATACCTGGGACGAATGATTGCCCCGCTCCTGAGCGGTGTGGTCGGGCGCATCAATCACGACAGGCCCTCCATATTCAAAAATGGCGAAGGATCATCAAAGTACTTTGACACCAGGCGTTCCATGGTGCCATCGGCAAGCATTTCTTGGTAGGCATGGGTGAGTTTAGCGTCGATACCGCGCGTATCGTTGATATCGAACGCGGTACCCAAACCAACCTCTAGCAGCGGCTCTTTCAGAATGCGATACGTCACGCCATAGTCTTTTTCGTAGGTGAGCAGCGAGGACTCATGCGCGGCGATAGCGTCGACCAAACCCTCGACAAGCGCCGGGTTCAGGTACGAGCGGTCCGAGAAGCTGTAGAGCTCCTTGATCTGCGGAACGTTTTCATTGGTGCGGTTGAGCAAAATGCCCTCGGGCTTGGTGGTGGACTGGACCGCCACGACCTTACCCTCAAGATCGGCAAGCGTGTAGATATCGCTCTCGGGATCGACCGCAACCACCTGCCGGCTCGTCAGATACGGACCGGCCCAGCGATACTCGCTTTCGCGACCCGTCATGCTAAAGCTACCCATGACGCAATCGAGCTCACCGCTCGCCAGCAGCTCTTTCTTCTTTTCCCAGTCGATTAGCTGGTATTTTGGCTTGTAACCAATGCGGGCCAGCGCCTCGGTCAAAATCTCGACATCCAGGCCAACGATATCGCCGTACTCGTCGCTATACACAAACGGTGGGTAGAGGTCGCTGCCGACGTTGAGCGTCTTAAGGTCGTCGTCTTTGACTTGCGAGGCGTCCAGTTCTTCTAATGCAGACGTCGAGGCTCCGTCATTCGACCCAGAACAGCCAGCTATCGCTACGACAAAGGCGCTCGCCACTGCAAGCGCAACAAACAACGAAATGGCAACCGAGCGACGGGGTCTTTTCATCGAGCTCCAGAAGATCCTGTTTACAGACTGAAATGGTTAAAAAATAATAGCAAACGAAACCACACGAGTGCCCAATGGTTACAGACGCTTTACCATGCGGGGCCTTCTAGCCGACTTGGCAGAAGGCCCCGCATGCAGCGCACACTTACCGTGCGTTAAAAACGTAACGGTCCAGGCGGTCGCACGCTTCCCTCACGCGCGAAAGCGGCAGCGCCAGATTCACGCGAATGTGGCAGGGCCCGTGGAACGGACGGCCGTCCTGATACCCCACGCCCACGCGCGCCCCCTCGTCGAGCAACCACTGAATATCGCGGCCATGCTCGCGACACCACTCGGTGCAGTCCAGAAACACCATGTACGTACCCTGTGGACGCGAATAGGACACGCCCTCAAAATGCTCGTCCACGTAATTGCAGAAGTACTCGATATTGCCGGCAAGCACCTGGTTGAGCTCATCAACCCACTCGTAGCCCTGCGGCTGATAGGCGCCAATGAGCGCATGCATCGAGAGGACGTTCATCTCGTTGTAGTGGGTCTTGTTGGACACGGCGCACACGCGGTCGCGCAGCGTCTCGTTGTAGATGATGTGGAAGCTGCCGACCAGACCCGCGAGGTTAAAGGTCTTGCTGGGCGCGTAGAGGGCGACCGTGCGCATGCGGGCATCCTCGCTCACCGACTGCGTCGGAATGTGCTTGTACCCGGGACGGATGATATCGGACCAAATCTCATCCGAGATCACCACGCAATCGTGCTGGCGATAGACGCCCATGGCGCGTTCGATCTCGTCGCGTTCCCACACGCGACCGCAGGGATTGTGCGGCGAGCAGAAGACGGCGGCATGGATGCGGTTTTGCGCGAGCTTGCGCTCCATGTCCTCAAAGTCCATGCGCCACACGCCCTGTTCGTCGAGCTTAAGTGGGCTGTGAACAATACGGTAGCCCGCGGCCTCGATGGACTTGGTAAAGCCGATATAGGTGGGACTGTGGACCAGCACCGCGTCACCGGGCTGCACATACGCGCGCAACGTCGATACAACGCCGCCCAGCACACCGTTTTCATAGCCGATATGCTCCGGCGCCAAGCCCTCAACGCCGTTGCGACGGCTTTGCCATTCGATGATGCGGTCGAAGTACTCGTCACGCGGATTGAAATAGCCAAACATGGGATGCTGGGCGCGCTGAATGATGTACTCCTGGACCATGGGCACCGTGGCAAAGTTCATGTCCGCTACCCACATGGGGATGCGGTCGAAGCCCTCGTCGGGTGCGTTCGGAGCCATACCGGGAATCTCACCCCAAGAGTCAACAGCGATAGAGTCCATGCCGTGGCGGTCGATAAGCGAAGTAAAGTCGTATTTCATGCTGAGCTCCCGTGCAAAGCGAATTGTTTCGGTAGGCGTTATTGTCCACCAGCGCGGGCGGTTTTGGCATGGGGTTTGGCGCTTAATTTGACGGGTGCGGACGAATAGCCGGCTAGTCCTGCGCGTCGTTGACGGCGGTTATCGTCAACCTGGTTCCGTCGACCGTAAACGATATGTCAAGCCCAGCGTAAGCCAAATGGTAAACGCGGTTTGGCTCGTGTTTGCTGCCCGCACGGCGCGGATCCTGGTGAAGAACCTCAACCAAGCCAGGAATCTTTGCAGGCGGGACCATGTCTTGAAGCGCTTGCGGGAACTCAACATCGAGCTCTTGCCACGGCGCGTCCTCAATCCAGCCGCCCGTCGCATCCGGGTGACAGTCGGCAAATGGAATGTAGGGCTTGACATCGTAGATGGGCGTGCCGTCGCGCAGATCGGCCCCCAGCACATGAATGATGGGACCATCGTCAGTGAGCTCGACACGATCGAGCTTGACACAGGTGAGCCCGATGGGATTAGGGCGAAACGGACTGCGTGTGGCAAACACGCCCACACGCTCGGCTCCGCCCAGACGCGGCGGGCGCACGGTTTTCGACCATTTTGCGTTGGTGCCGGACCTGTCCTGCGACTTGGCATCGGCGGCTATGTCCTTAGCCGTGCCGCCGGGCGTTCCGTTTTCGAAGCGCCACAGCAGCCATAGGTGAGAGAAAGAGTCCAGGCCCTCAACCGCTGCGTTGGAGGCAAATTCCGGCTCAAAGACGATGCGTCCCTGCAGATGGGGCGCCAAAAAGCTGTTGCGTGGGATGCCGAACTTCTGCGGCAGATCGGTATGTATGTGTGCAATAGGTTCCATGCCGGTCATTGTACGGCATGGAGGTGTAGGGCGTTGCGCGCAATTCTTCGCCGCGGTCCCCCGTCGTGCAACCAACGGTTGCTTGGAAGGGCGCCCGCCGCCGCTTATGCTTAAGCCATCAACCAGCAGAAAGGAGCCGTTATGGCCTTTGCAGAAAAGCTCATCGCCATCCGCCGTGCCCATCACCTTACCCAGGAGCAGCTCGCCGCCAAGCTCTTCGTCACACGCCAGGCCATCAGCCGTTGGGAACGCGGCGAAGTCACCCCTGGCATCGACATGATGAAGCTCGTCGCCGCCGTGACCGGCGAGCCACTGTCTCATCTGCTCGAAATGCCCGAGCACTATTGCCAGAGCTGCGGCATGATACTCACGCCCGACGACTGCGGTACCGATGCTCACGGCGCCACGACCGACCATTACTGCAAGTGGTGCTACGACCACGGCAAGTACACCTACGACACCACAATGGAGGCAATGATCGAGGATTGTGCCCCGCGGCTGGCACAAAACACCGGTATGTCGCTCGACGAAGCCGTCTCGCTCATGGGCGCTGTGCTGCCGCAGCTGGAGCGCTGGCGCACCGTGCAGGAAAACGAGGAGCGCTACGGTGCCGAGGCCCGGGCGCGCTACGGAGACGAGGCGATCGATGCAGCAAACGAAACGTTACTGGACATGGATCCTCAGACATGGAGCGACATGAAGGAACTTGAACGCGCTATTCTGGGTCAACTCTCGATTGCCATGGGCGACGGCGATCCGAATGGAAGCGAGGCTCGCAAGCTTGTCGCGATGCATCGTCGCTGGATTGGCCTTAATTGGGGACACGAGCCCCAAGACGAAGCATACCTGGGCCTCGCCCACGGCTATCTTGCCGATCAGCGCTTTATCGACTACTACGACAAGCCCTGCGGCACCGGCGCCACGGCTTTTCTGGCCCAGGCGATCGAGTCGTCGTCGGCTCACGCATAGACTGCAGCGGCTTTGGGTATTTCAATCGAAACCTCAACCGATTGGAGACCCATGACTACTGATCACGAGCTCGCGCTGTACGTTATGACCGGCTGCCCGTATTGCATAAAGGTCAAGCGCTTCCTGGCCGATAACGGCGTGACCATTCCCGAGCGCAATATCTCGACCGATTCCGATGCCGAGCAGACACTCATCGCCGTCGGCGGAAAACGCCAGGTTCCCTGCCTGTTCATCGACGGAAAGCCGCTCTACGAATCGAGCGACATCATCACCTGGGCACAAGAGCACCTGCTCTAGCACTCATTGGGGACGCACTTAAATGAGTGGATAGGGATTCGGTTTCTTAAATTTATAGAACATATGTTTGCTCTCTGTGTTATACTCATCCCAAGGCATGAGACTGGTCGAGAGCTCCTGCGGAGGTCCCCAATGACACGCTGGAGCGAGCTCGGTAAGTAAGATCGGTGGTTACCGCACTCGCCCATCTCAGACAGGCTGCGCTCCTGTTCGCCGTCGCCATCAAAGAACGGCACTCACAATCAGACTGTTTCTTTTCCGTGAGTCACACAGGAGTGCATCGCTATGGCAAAAAAGATACCAACCCTTTCACCCGACATTATTTCAAACACCTGCTCGGATATCAGCAGGATTGTCGAGGCCAAACACCTCGGCCAGAAAGGCATCGACCATGAGGCCTCTTCGGAAGGGGCTCTGCTCATCGGGCGCCGTCTCGAGCAAGAGATTGCCGGATACCCCATTTCCAATCTAAATGGCCTACTCTCGCCCATCGCTTGCCACCTCAAGCAGCACTTTAGCCCAAGCCTGGGCCCGACCTATCTCAAGCGTTGCATAAAGCTCGCACGAATTGTTCCGGAAGACATGGGTTTTCGACCGGAGCTTGATCTAGAACACTATCAGTCGCTCGCTCACATCGCCGACAAAGATCTGCGCTTAGATCTGATGAACGTTGCCGCGGATAACCATTGGAGCGCGTTGCGCATCGATCGTCATGCCCGTTATCGAAGCCCGCAGGACGTTTTGGATGCTTGGGAGCGCCGTACGCTTGAATCAAATCAAGAAGTGCGACGCTTCGCCCGCGCCTACACAGATGCCTGCGGGATCATTTCGCTCGATGAACTTATTGGGCTCTACAACTCCTGTGCCCCCAATCCAGTCTCGAGATTTGAGATAAATGAGACTATTTGGCAAATCAGGAACGAATCGGGGCAAATCGACAATCCCTGCATCATATCCAGAGATAGAAAACTCTATCTCATAGCGCCTGAGCTCGATGACGCTGTCGATGAAGCCCCTTATTACTATGATGACTACGGATACTCCTATCGAAAATATGAACGGCGCAGCGAATACACCGGTGAGATGCGCGCGCTGCGCGAACGGCGCGTTGGCATCAGAGCAGCAGCCATCTTCGCCGGTCACGAACGTCTTCCAATCAAAAGGCTCAGCTATGACGAAGTCATCTGCGGGCATATAAAGTGCAGTCGATCTGCCGAACGACTCAAGCAGTACGTCCTGAGAGACCCTGAGCTCAAGGCATCTGATCTCCATGCAAGAGAAGATGAGTTCGATTTCATCATGACAAAGCTTTTGCGTTCCGTTGGACTCAACGGTATGCCGACAGCACAGCAAATAACCGAAGACGCGGCTTTCTTATTGATTGTCGTACGGCCCGAGTTTTACGAACGCAATAAAACAGCCGAGGTCTCCAAGCTCCTCTCGATAATCTATGAAGACGCTCCCCTCTGGGAGTTCAACGGACGTTCACATACCGAGCTAAAAAGCGAAGGAGTGGTGGAGCCCCCGGTGTCGGCTTTACATCGAGAAGTCCAATCAAAACAAGCCGCTTAAGCCTATTAACTGCTTGCATTTTTGTCTACAAAACTGTATACAAAAAGAGAGGCCCTTATGGAGCTCATCGCAATCCACCCCCACGCCCTCAAACACGGGCTGACGGAGACGGATATTACCTGTGCCTGGAACTCCGCTTTTGCATGGTTCAGGCGTGATCTTGAAAACGGAGGTATCGATTACGTTCTCGTTGGACTTGATGGAAGAAACCGTCTCATGGAGCTCATCGCTCGATATTGCCCCAATCGAGATGGTTACATCATTTACCATGCCCTTGTCCCTCCTACGCGCAAAGTGCTCAGGGAAATCGGGGTCGATCGATAGGAGGCGCTATGGACGCTAAGCAGCTCGAAAAGATGATGGGGTTTGCCCCCGGAGAGTTGGAGAAAGCCGCGGAGGCATACGAAAAAGATGAGTGGCCGAAGGGCCGCACCATCAAGCTGGGAAGGCCGTTGATTTCCGATGAGCCAAGCGTTGTTTTATCGGCACGTGTGGGTGAGTCGGTTCTTGAAGCGTTTGACGCAAAAGCAAAGCGCAATGGGCAAACACGCACGGAGCGACTCAGGGAGCTCATCACACTCGATGCAATGATTGCCTAGCACTCATTGGGGACGCACTTAAATGAGTACTCATCGGGGACGTTCTTAAATGACCAGTCGTTTAAGAACGTCCCCGATGGCGCGGTAATCCTATTCCTCGATCTCTTTCCAGCACTGAGGATCGGCTTCGTACATATCGCCTGTGTAACCATACGTCACAGCGGGGCAGCCGCGGCACCAGCCAAAAAGTTCGCATTTGGAGCACTTCTTGAACTTTTTAAAGTCGCGCTTTGCTTCCATCTGCGGCGAAAAGAACAGCTCCTCGAGCGAGTTCTCGGCAACGTTGCCCACCTTGCTCTCCATGCGACGGCACGCATAGACGTCGCCCGTAGGCAGCACCGTCATATGGCCCGTACCGCAATGGCAGCCGTCGTAAATCATGCCGGACTTGGCGCTCTTGGGGATGGTGAATTTGCCCTGCTCCCACAAAAGAAGCGTCCACAGGTGATCTTTGAGCTGAAAGAACGTTTTGCAGCCCGCAGTCTGATGAAACTCCATGCGCTCTTGCGCAGCCAGCAGCACGTCGCGATATTCCAGCGGCTCCAGATGGAACTCATCACGCTTTTGACCCGAGGTGGGGCAGTATCGTCCGAAAGCGAACACGTCGACTTCGAGGCTTGCCACAAGGTCGATGAGCTGCGGCAGCTCGACGGCATTCATGCTCGAAACCGTGTTCATAACGCCAACCCAGATACCCGCGCGCTTAAGGCATCCAATCGCACGTAAGGTCTCGGCAAACGAACCGGGCTTACGAAAGTAATCGTGCGTTTTCTCGAGTCCATCGAGCGAAAGCTGGTATTTGCGGCACCCCAACTCTTTCATGCGGGCGCAGAACTCGTCGGTTAGGTGGAACGGATTGCCCATCACGCACCACATAAAACCCCGCTCGTGCAAAAGCTCGGCAAGGCGCCAAAAATCGGGATGGAGAATGGGGTCACCGCCCGTAACGTAAAAGTACGGCTGACGACCGATGCGTTCGCAGAGGGCCTGGGCCTGATCGACGACCTCGACCATCTGCTCCCACGGCATGCGCTTAAAACCAGCGCAGGCACCGTTGGCGAAGATATAGCAATGTTTGCAACGCTGATCGCATTCATCCGTAATATGCCACTGGAAGGCAAACGCAGGCTTTTGCATCGTGGGACTCCCTTAGTCGATGTTCAAACTGATGACGGTATTTGGCTACAGGCGCTCAACGGCGCCGACGGGGCAATTCTCTTCGCAGGCACCGCAGTGCAGGCAGTGCTCAGGCTCTATGCGATACGAGTCTCCCGGCTCGATGCACTTCTGCGGACAGTGCTCAAGACAGGTACCGCAACCGATACACGCATCGGAATCAATACGAAAACCCTTAACGGGCGCGGGCGCCATGTCCTCGTCTAGGGTAAAGACAGCGCGCTCAATAGGACGAACCCCCAGGTTAAAGTAGTCGAGCACGATGTTTTCGACCTTAAAGATAATGTTGATATCACGCGTATCACCGGGATAAACGTTGGCAAGATACGGCTGCTCGGCATAAATAACGTCACGCAAGTAAACTTGCTCGGAATCCAAGGCGGGAGTGGCAACGCCGGACATGCGAATCATTTCGTTAAACCGCGTGTGGACGAGCGTTTGGACACGCCCATCGGCCATAAGCTGGCGGGCCATCTCTTTGCCGCGCGCCGTGAGGAAGTAGATGGCGCGGGACTCGTAATGCACAGCGCTCACACAGCGAATTTGCGGCGCGCCGTTTTCGTCCACAGTCGCCAGCGAGAGCGTCCCAGCAAGCTGCATCTTCTTGAGACAAGTCTGAGCATCCATTACGAGTCCCCTCCTAGCGATTGCCTACCGAGCGTCCGCAGCGCCGCAAGCGGTGCCGCAGGCCGGAGCAGCCTTGGGATCGGCGGAGCCGCAAGCAGGGGCGGCCGCGGGGTCGGCAGAGCCGCAAGCGGTGCCGCAGGCAGGCGCGGCCTTGGGATCTGCGGAGCCGCAGGCGGGGGCGGGATCGGCGGTACCGCAAGAAGCGAAGGCGGCAACGTTCTCGAGATTCTCGGACATGGCAATTCCTTTCGATTGGGGGCGGCTGGGCGAAGCTGCCCGGACGTAGACGCTTTTGCGCCTAAGCACATCATGCGAGGAATGCACCCCACCCAAAAGAAGGCACTAATCTATTAGCCAGTTACCAAAAAGTAAGTTGTAGCCGCGAGCGTCAGCAGCTGCGATAATGCAAGCAACCTACCCGATTGCGAGGTTACCATGCTCACCAAAGAAGAACTGCCTCCCTGCCCTGTCGCTACGTGCTTTCAGCTCTTTGGCAACAAGTGGAAAATCTATATCATCCAGCAGCTCATTGAGCAGCCCCTGGGCTTCAACGCGCTACATCGCTCTATTCCCGGCATCAGTCAAAAGGTGCTCTCGTCAAACCTAAAGGAAATGGATGCCGCGGGACTTATTACGCGCACCGTCATTCCCGAAACGCCCATCCGTACCGAATACGCGCTGAGCGAGCTGGGTCAAAGCCTTATGCCCATCATCGATTCTCTTGTGGAATGGGGCACCGACTACCAGCAGCTTGTGCGAAGCTCCTAGCAGCTACGGGCTTTTGCAAATTGAGCGCCGTGGGGCATACCGCTCCACGGCGCTTACCTTTTTGTGCCTTCTTTTGAAGAAGCGGTCCGGGTTGCACACTGCTGTCAAACACGCCCAACTCAATTGGACAGGAGGTCAGCCATGAATCAAGCCGAGCGTCGTATTTGGCTTATCGACGCATTGCTCAACGAGCGACCGGACGGGCGCGGCGTTGCTGTTCCCGCCGGAGCCAGCGAGCAGCGCGATTTGCTCAGGGCCCTCATGAACGTGCGGCCGCTCGAAGCGCTCGCGGCAGAGGTGCTCAACGTCCAGGATGCCTACCTGCAGCAGCGGCTTGTCGAGCGTGGCGGAGCGACCGATGCCCGCACGCTCCCCTACCGAAATCGCATTGCCGTCTGGCGTGGCGACATCACATTGCTTAAGGCCGACGCCATCGTCAACGCCGCCAACAGCCAAATGCTCGGCTGTTTTGTGCCGGGACACCGCTGCATCGACAATGCCATCCACACATACGCCGGCATGCAGCTGCGCCTAATATGCGCCGGCCTCATGTGCAAACAAGGGCACGAGGAACCGACCGCACGCGTTAAGGTCACGCCAGCGTTTAACCTGCCGAGCAGCCATATCTTCCACACCGTCGGTCCCATCGTGCCCAGCCATAAGCCTGGCCCGCGCGAGGAATTACTGCTACGCCGTTGCTACACCAGCTGCCTGGAAGAAGCGACACGTCGAAAGCTCGACACGCTTGCATTCTGCTGCATTTCGACGGGCGTCTTTGGTTATCCCCAACAAGCTGCCGCGTGCGTTGCCATCGATGCCGTTCGTCATCATCTAGACCATAACGACCACAACCTTAAGGTGATCTTCAATGTTTTTCTCGCGTCTGACGAGTCAATCTACCGCGACCTTCTCCAAGCAGATCGCTAAGCTCCGAGCCGCACTCGACGCATCCGACGCCGTGATAATCGGCGCCGGCGCGGGTCTTTCCACCGCGGCTGGCTACGCCTACGCGGGAGAGCGCTTCGAGAAACTCTTTGGCGACTTCGCCGCACGCTACGGCTTTACCGACATGTACTCCGGCGGTTTCTACCCCTATGACTCCCTCGAGGAATACTGGGCATTTTGGAGCCGCTATATCATGTGCAACCGATATGACCCCATACCCAAGCCCATCTACGAACAGCTTTTGGGCCTGCTGCGCGACCGAGATTACTTTGTGCTGACCACAAACGTAGACCATTGCTTCCAACGCGCCGGTTTCGATAAACAGCGGCTCTTTTACACGCAGGGTGACTATGGTCTATTCCAGTGCAGCAAGCCCTGCTGTCAGGAAACTTGGGACAACGAAGGGCTCGTACATTACATGGTCGCCGCCCAAGAAGACCTCCGCATTCCGTCTGCGCTAGTGCCCCGTTGCCCCCATTGTGGCTCCCCGCTCACGATGAACCTGCGCGCCGACGATACATTTGTGCAGGATAAGGGCTGGTATGCCGCAGCCGACCGTTACCAAGATTTCCTGCGCCGCCACAACAATATGCGCATCCTGTTCTTGGAGCTTGGCGTAGGCGGCAACACGCCCGTCATCATCAAGTACCCGTTTTGGCAGATGACCGCCAAAAACGAGCGCGCAACGTACGCATGCGTCAATTTTGGCGAGGCAGTCGCTCCGGCAGAAATCGCCGATCGCAGCATCCTGATTGACGCCGACGCAGGGCGCGTGCTGGACGCACTTGCCGTCCAAGCCGTCAGATGACGAAGCCGATGCTCAACATAGTCGTTGGGGACGTTCTTGAATGACTAGCCGTTAAAGAACGTCCCCAATGACTAACTAGCCGCAAAAGCGAGCGGTTGACGCGAGCGGCTGCTCGCGAAAGACGCGATCGACGGCGGCGCGGTATTCGTCGGCCTTTTTGGTCTTACGTACGAGCTTGTGAACGGTAGTGGGGTCGGCGAAAGCGCACTTGGCGTAGAACCACCACTCCTTCATGCGGAAGACCGCGTTGCCGCCAATCTCGTCCGCATAGGCTGCGAACAGCGTGTCGTGGAAGCGCTGCAGCTCAGCTGCCGTAGCAGCAGGGCCGCCGGCAACCATGCGAGCCAGCGCGGGGTTCGCAAGCAGGCCGCGTCCCAACATTACGTGGCGCGTTCCGGGATAGGCCTCTACCAGCTCATCCATGTCCTCAAGATCAAAGATGTCACCGTTGTAGGCCACGGGAAACGGCGCCCGCTCCAGTGTCTCGCCGTAAAACTCCTTGCGCGGCGAGCCCGTATAGCGGTCCTTTTGCACGCGCGGATGCACGATTAGCTCTGCTAGCGGCATGCAGCAATATAGATCGAGCACACGCTCGTACTCCTCGTCACTCTCCAACCCCAGCCTGGTTTTTACCGACACCGGCAACGGCGAACGTTCGCACACGTCACCCAAGAACACCTCGAGCTCATCCAGGTTGCGCAGAAAGCCCGAACCCTTCCCCTTGGCAACAACCGTGCCCGAGGGGCAGCCAAGGTTGAGATTGACCTCGCGGTAACCCATGTCGGCGAGCACCTGCGCCGCCCACACAAACTCGTCCGCGTTCTTGGACATCAGCTGAGGCACCACGTTGAGCCCCTGGTTATTGGCGGGATCGACCTCTTTAAACGCCTTACCGCCAAAGCGGTTGCCCACGCGCGGCGGCGGCAAAAACGGCGTGTAATAACAATCGAGTGCGCCGAAGCACTCCGCGTGCACGCGACGGAACACATGCCCGGTAATCCCCTCCATAGGGGCCAGCGATAAATACATCGACATCCATTCTCACATCAATGTGACAAAGGGACTGTCCCTTTGTCACATTTGCAAATCATCATTCGGCTGTTTATTTTGGCACACATACGTATCGGGCGGCATCATCGCGTGGGCACAGGAGCAGCCGCTCTAAACCAGGGCTGCCGTGGCACTTTTGCCGTATGACCATGCGCTCATCGATGGCGGGATTCTCTATACTGAGTCACATATGACGGCATCGCGCCACAACGACCGCCACGACACCAAGGACCCGCCATGGCAGCACTCTCCGAACAAGAACGCAAGCGCATCCAGCGATACTGCATCTGCCCCAAGGTTGCCGGCGCGGCGCTTGCCATGGCATTCGTGCTGCCCTTATCGATCATTCCCTTCGAAATGATCGACGACATCGTCTTTCATCACGAAGGCTTCCAAGAGACGGGCATGATGACCGCCTTGGCGCTTACCGTCATTGAGCTCGTCATATTCTGCTACTGCGCCCTCGCGCCGCGCTTTGGCATGCGCGGCAAACAGTGGAAGGAAATGCAGTACCGGCTCGCCGTCGAGCAGAGCGAAAAAGACCGCTCGGCACAGATCGCAGGCGTTGCTGGCACGCAGGCCGCCGCACGCCTGCTCAAGAACAGCGACAACGAGGCCGCACGCAGCCTGGGCGGCGCGGCAGAAGTCGCCGCTGCCGCAGGCGCCGTCGCCACAGCGGCAGACGTGCTTGCCGAAAGCTTCGCCAACGCAAAGGCCATGGCAGAGGCCTGTGGCGTGCCTGTCCCCCGTGCAAAGAAGTGGGTCATCGCGCTTGTGGCGCTGCCCCTCGCGATCGTATGCGGCGCCTATATCCCGCAGCTGGCGCAGGGAAACATCGAGATGCAGGAGAACGCCGCGGCCGCGGCTGAGCAGATCGCCATCGCACGCAAGGCATTAGAGCCCTCATGCGAGTACGTGTCCGCCGATGACCCCTACGAGCGATATCAAGACTACGGCTATCACGTCCGCGGCTATCTGCACGACGGCGACTCCGATGCCCAGAAGACCTATACGTACCTGGATTTTGACAACAAGGGGACGCTCACGGAAGTGAGCTACGCGGCAGAGGTCGACCCCGGCGCGAGCCTCGAGGACAACCTCGCCCGTATCGAGCTCGACCTTGACGAGCTTTCCTCTGCCGTCCAAACCATAGACATCAAGACCGCAAGCCCCGAGCTCCTAGCACCGCAGAAGCTCCCCGAAGAGTTTAGGCAAGCTTTTTTGAACGGCTCACTCTACGAGAGAATCTCTATCAGGACGAGTGACGGCCCCGTCAAAGCGTATTACTCGTTTGATACGGATCCCAAGGACGAGTTTGACGAGTACACCCATCCAACCATCCGCATCACGCTGATGGGCAAAACGAGCTAGGCGCAGAATGTGACAAAGGGCACCGACATTAGTCGATGCCCTAAGGTTACTGCATGTTAAGTCCTACAGCGCATGTCTAAGACGAATCGAATTATTCATCCCAGGAGAGATTCTTGCCAGTCTTCTTTGCCAGCAGCAAAAACAGACCGATGATGACGTTGCATGCAATGCAGAAGATGAAGACGCCCTGGAAGGAGCCAACGAGCTCGTATACCTTCATCATGACGGGCATGCCAAAGGCGCCGACGATATAGCCCACGGAGCAGATGAGCGCGAAGATGCGACCAAAGTCACGGGAGCCAAAGACGTCCATCACCAAAACGGTCAGAGCGGTGCCGGCAATGACGTACATGACGTCGTTAACACCGGCAGCAAGAATGCTGAGCGTCGAGTTGCCGCTGCTCATCATGAGCATGACAAAGGAGAGAATCGAGACGGCGAGCCAGCTCAGAATGGCCTTGGTGCTGCCAAACTTATCGCAAGTGGTACCGACGATCGGGTTGAGGAACAGGTCGAACAGCGATGCGGCGGAAACCATGAAGCCACCCACCATGGGGCTAAAGCCGACCTCGGCGGCATAGGTGGGGAACAGCTGGTTCATGCAGCAAGTAAGCTGAACGAGGCAGAGGAAGCCGATGCAGAAAAAGAATGCAGGCGACTTAATAGCGTGTGCGTAGCTAACGCCACGTGCACTATCCTCGGTCGTTTCCTCGGTCTCGGCGACCGTCTCGCCTTCGACATAGCCATAGGGCAGCATGCCCTTGTCCTGGGGCTTATAGCGGATAATCAGGATGGAAGCGGGAAGAATGAGCACGGCGGAGACGCCAGCGAGCACCAGATAACCAGTCCTCCAGCCAGCAGCCTCAATGACAGAGGTGATGACGGGGCTCATGATGAGCATGTAAATCGAGTTCACTGCCCAAGCGAGACCAATTGCCAGGCCGCCAGATTTTTTGAACCACTGGTCAATAACATCGGACATGGCGACGCCGGTAGTGAAGGCGAAGCAAACGCCAATCAAGGCACCAGCTGCGATGAACATCCAGACTTCGGTGTAGAAGGCCATGCCTGCGCCAGCGGCGAGCAGAATAAGCTCGACGACGGGGAGCCAAAACTTGCCAACAACCTTGGGGATGAGTTTTCCGACAAACGGAAGAGCTGCCGCAAGACCAATGAGCGTTGCAGTGAAGTAATACGAGAAGATGGAGTAGTCAAATCCGAACTCCTCGCACACGGGCGCGACGAAGGAGCCGGCGATTACGCTATAGGATCCAGTCGTACCAGCAGACATGAGGCCAAGCGCGATTACGAGAACCCATGCGTAGACCTTGCTGCTCTTTAACTTTGCATTTTCCATTGATACAACTCCTAGAGACCTAGAAGGGCACACATAACGGCCTTGATAGTGTGCTGACGGTTCTCTGCCTCACGGAAGATGACCGAAGCGTTGGCCTCAAAGCACTCGTCGGCAATCTCGAAACCCTCGGTGATGATCTCGCGATGGAGGTCGTTCTTGCACTGGTCGAGGAGCATCTTGCCAACACGGTGATCTGCGTTGTGGACAGAAGGAAGCTCATGCATGCAGAAGATGTCGGGATTGTTGGTGCGCTTGCACAGCTCGCTGGTGACGCGATAGGGGTACAGAGACTCGGCATCGCCCAGCCAGGAGTTGTAGTCGTCGGGATCCAGAACCTCTTCGCCGCACTCGGGGTTGATGTAGCGCCACTCCTCGGTAACGATAACGTCAACGCCATCCAAGGCATCGAGGTCAGAGGTGATGGTAAAGGTCCTATTGGGAGCATACTTGGCGTAGCAGGCCTCCACCTCTTCGACCATTTCCTTGCACATCTGATGACGAAGGTCGTCGGGACCGATGGCGAGGAAGTCCATGTCGAGCATAGCGCACAGACGGCCATACCACACCGGGGCGCCGGCGCAGTTGCCAACGAAAGCCATCTTCTTGCCGCGGCTCGTACGCAGACCGCCCCATTGCTCTTCCATCGTAAGAGCGTCAGCGAGCATCTGAGTCGGGTGATCGCCGAGGGTAAGGGCATTGATGACCGGGATGTCAACCAGGTCGGCGACGTCATAGAGGAACTGCTCGTCCTTCTGTGCGCGGTAGACGATGAGATCATACATGCCGTTAAAGACGCGCATGGCATCCTTGACGGTCTCGCAGTCACCCATGTGGGAGTTGGTCAGATAAGTGAAGCCCATGCCCAAATCGTTGCAGGAGGTCTCGAATGCGCAACGAGTACGGGTCGAGCCCCACTCAAAGTTGGCGAGGACGTTTTTGCCGGGGAAGTAGCGCTGGTCGACACCAGACTTCTTCTGAGCCTTAAGGTTCCAGGCAAGATCGATGAGATAGCGGAAATCCTCGGAGGAGAGATCATGGATGTTGATGTAGTCGCGACCGCGGAGGCTGTTGTTCATGCCTATTTTCCTTTCGAATTATTATCAAAATTATTGCTAAATGTGTCCCCGAAGGAAACACGGATATCCCTCGGGGAGCGGTACATGTGGCGCCTAAGCCAAAGAGCGCAGGCTCTAAGGCTCACTAACGACTGGCCGCCACGTCCTTAGTCCAGCAGTGCACGCCGCCGCCGGACAGGTTAAGCGCGAGGGAATCAATCATGATGACCCTGCGATCGGGGAAGCAGCTCTCAAGAACCGCCTTGGCCTGCTCGTCCTTCTCTTTCACGACCTCGCTCATGCCCTCGTGGTAATAACGCTGGCCAAGAACGACGCCGTTGCAGATCAGGAAGTTGCAGTAGCTCGCTGCGGCGTAGAAGTGGACGGGGCCCTCGGGCCAGGGGGTGCCATCCATAAACTTGCCGCCCATTTCGTCGATGAAGCCCTTATAGAGCTCGTAATCCTCATCGCCAGGGGCGATAACGACTTCAATCGGCTCGGCGGTGGGCATACGAACGATCTCGAAGGGCTTGCCCTCCCAGTCCGTTTCGTTGCTCAGGATCTCGTAGGCCGCCTCAATGCGGCGACGAGACTCTGCGCCAGCCTTGCTCGAGGCTGCCTCTTCATCGGACACCTCGGCAAGAAGAATCTTGTTCGGAGTGATAAAGCGACACATCTCATCAATGTGAGCTGCAAAGCTCATGCCAAAGACGGGAGTTCCGTCTTCCTTCTCGTCGAGGATGCCCAGTCGATAGTCGTCGTCCTCGAGCATAGGCTGCGGAAGCCAGATAACCTTGTTGAGGTTGTAGATGCGCTTATACTCGGCCTCTACTTCCTCTTTCGTGAACTCGGGATTACGCTTGCGGCATTCCGTGTCCTCGATGGCGATCAGAGTGCCGTGACCGTCAAACTCGCGGTCGCCGCCCTCCGAAACCATTTCGGAATTGACGATATCGAAGCAACCGAGCGCAACCGCCATGTGAACGGCTGCCTTACGTGCGGACTGACACTCCGGGGAGTTCTTGTCCCACACGCCGTAATAGGTCCAAGCGGGGTTGACCATATAAGAATGGCCTTTGTCGTCGACCATGATGCTGGGGCCGTTGTCGCGAACGTAGAAGTTGGAGTCTTCGAACTGCGTAATCTGGATACGGTCGAAATCCACCCCTTCCTCTTTAAGGCGCGAGCAGGCTTCCTCGTAGGAGCCGGGGGTGCCACAGTTGAGGTTGACCGTAACGTCGCCATACTCAAGCAAAGCTTTAATTACGTCAACGCAGGGCTGGCGATTATCGAAGCCCTCTGCGCGAATGTAATCGGGAAGCCATGTCACATAGACGTTGGAGCGCTTCTCAAACTCGCCCGGCATACGATAGTTCTCGTACATGGTTGGTCCTTCCGTCGGGTTTCCCGCAATGCTGTCCGGCCGCGACAATAGCGGGGTTACACCAGCTATAGTACTACTATACCTACCGTTCGGTAGGTAATTTTGTATAATTGCCATTCGCCTGTCGATACCTACCGTTCACCGTTTATAGTGGTCGTGTTTGGACACGAATTGATGTTCCGTTGCCATTCTTAATGATGTTGGCAATGCGGAAGTGATTTGCAATGGAGAAGTGAAGCGTGAGCACAAAGGGAAAAATATTGGATGCAATGTATGATCTTGTGGCAGAAGTCGGTTACGACAAGGCGTCCATTGGAAAAATCTGCGACCGTGTCGGCATATCCAAGCCATCGGTGTACTACTACTTTCCCTCTAAAGAGGATATTTTCACCACGCTCTTAGATAGTATGTTTCCGACTATCGACTATCAGCGCGACTACTCGCTAATAGTCGATAGGGACGGATTCAAGGCGGCGCTTATCGAGCTCGGCAATTCGGTTATAGGTGGCTATCGTAGTGATGAAAAGCGCCGTCGCGTGCTGGCCGAGGTCAGTATTCAGGCAAATCGAATCCCTGCAGTTCAGGAACGTCAGGCAACGGCGATCAACCGAACTATGGACGCGCTTAAAGACATCCTTCTCCATGGCCTAGAAATTGGCGCGTTTTCCGATGAAACAGACGTCATGCTGTACGTGCAGATTCTTTACACCGTACTTGAGGGAGCGAGCAATACCGTTGCCCAAGATGAAGACATCGATGAAAAGGCTGTTTGGGCAGGGATCGTCGAACTCATGTTTAAATAGGCGCGTAATAACAGAGGCACCTTGGCAAGCGCGATGCGACGACTTGCGGGGTCGCAGAATGGTTCGAAACCCGTGTTCGCGATGATTGCAAAAAGTTGTTGAATAGAAATTGGGGCCGATTCCAGCTATGTTGGAATCGGCCCCAATTTCGTTGTAACTTGTAGAGACAAATGACAGGGCTGAAGGGCAGTTCGTTGGTCAGGTTATTTCGCGGTAGTCTTATTGAGGAGACCGGAAACTAAAGCAAATGTCGCAATCAGAAGGTTGCAGATGATACAGAAGACGAATACTCCTTGGAAAGACCCCGCCATACCGTAAACCTTCATCATGACTGGCATTCCGAAAGCTCCGACAACATAGCCCGCTGAGCAAATAATCGAATAGATCCTTCCAAAATCGCGTGATCCGAAGAGCGAGAGGAGAATCATCGGCATTGCAGTTCCAACGATGGCGAACATGACGTCGTTTACGCCGGCCGCGATGATGGAAACGGTCTCGTTGCTTCCGCCAAAGATGAGAAGCAGGAATGAAAGAATGCTGACTCCCGTCCATGCGACCGTTGCTTTAATAGCACCGAGCTTGTCGCATGTTTTACCTACGAAGGGATTTAGGAAAATATCGGAGAGCGAAGCCGCCGAAACCATTAGGCTTCCCACGATGGGATTGAAGCCGACCTCGCTTGCATAGGTCGGGAACAGCTGGTTCATGCAGCAGGTGAGTTGCGCCACGCAGAGCAGAAGGGCGCAGAGAATAAAAGACGGCGTTTTCGCGGCATCGCGGAGCGCCATGCCCGAAGGGACATCTTCCTGTTCATCGGCGCTGTAGCTCTCATGGGTTTCGGAGGTGGTCTCTCCGTACGGAAGCATATTGCGATCAGAGGGCTTAAGGCGAATGATAAATGCGCTTGTGGGCAATATCATGGCTGCAGAAACGGCCGCAAGTACGATGTAACCCGTACGCCAGCCTTGCTGCTCGATGACCAGTGTAATGACAGGACTCAATAGCAGCGTGCAGAGAGAATTAACGCCCCACGCAAGGCCGATGGCAAGACCAGACGATTTACTGAACCATTGGTCAATGACATCGGACATGCAGACACCCGTTGTGAACGAAAAGCAGATGCCGATCACTGCGGCGGAGACGATGAACATCCAGACCTCGGTGTAGAACGCCATTGCGGCGCCGGCGGCAATAAGGACGAGTTCAACGCAAATATGCCATGGTTTGCCGATTACTTTTGGAATGAAACGACTCAAAAGTGGAAGCCCAAGCGCAAGGCCAAGAAGAATCGCGGTGAAATAGAAAGAGAAAGAAGTGTAGTCAAAACCCAGGTCTTCACATACAGGAGCGATGAATGAGCCGGCAATGATGCTGTAGGTGCCGGTTGTTCCCGCAGACATTAAACCGAGCGCAATAACGACACTCCAAGCAAATGCGCCGCTCTCACGGGGGCGGTCCTTTTCGGCTGGTGCGATGAGAGTCATGGTTACTCCGTTTCTATCGGCAATGCAACCTATATGCCTACCGATAGGTATATAAAGATGGAGATTCTTCGTCAAGTGTTAAGCGGGGAGCGGGGGCCCTTAACGTGCCGAACGGTAATTGGGTCCCCAATTTGACAAAGGGACTGTCCCTTTGTCACATTATTCGGAGCGTAGGGCTTCCACGGGGTCTTTCTTGGATGCGCTACGGGCCGGCAGCAGGCCGGCGACAACCGTCAGCAGCACCGAAATCGCGATGAGCACCAGCGCATCCTGCACGGGCAGGCTCATCAGGTTGGGGACCTGTTTGGCCGCAAGCGCCCAGGCATTGACCGGAAAGCTCACGGCCACCACGACGACAATAGCAAAGACGCCGGCAATGAGGCCCTCGATAAAGGTCTCGGCATTGAATACGTTGGCCACGTTGCGCTTCGACGCGCCGATCGCGCGCAGGATGCCAATCTCCTTTTTACGCTCCAGCACGCTGATATACGTGATGATGCCGATCATGATGGAGCTCACCACCAAGCTGATGCTCACAAATGCGATGAGCACCAAGCTGATGGTGTTCACGATGTCGGTTACCGAGCCCATGATGATACCCATGTAGTCGGTGTACGAGATTGCCTGTTCATCGTGGCCAGCGGTTTTGACCTGCTTGTTGTACGCGTCGATGTGATCGAGCACGCGCTCCTTGGCCTCAAAGTCGCGCGGGAAAATCTTGACCGAGATGGGGTCTGCCTCGTCCGCATAACCCAACGTGGTCAGATTGTTGTCGTAGGTGAGCTTCGACGCCTTGGCATAGCTCATCATGAGCGAACTCAGATCCTCGGCGTCCATGTTGAAATGGATGGCGCGAGCAAAGGCGCTCGCGTCCACGCGCATGGCGCTCGCCAGGTTAGCAAAACTCGAAGACATCTGCGTCGCCATCTGGTCCATAAGCCCTGCCGCGCCTGTTTTGAGCTGGGACGATACGGTCGTCGCAATCTGCTCGCTGATCGCCTTCATGACCTGATCCATAGCCTGCTGCAGATACGGAGCCAGCTGCTTTTGCACATAGTCGGTCATCGCCTGCTGCAGGCGCTCGGCCAGGGCATCGCCGCCGAGCGCCTTGAGCTGGGCCAGGATTTGCTGAGCTGCCGTATCACTCTCAAGATACGTCGAGAACGCGGCGGTAAGCTTTGACGTGTCCTTAAGATCATCGGGTGTCAGCGCCTTAAACTGATCAGACCGCAAAAAGCCCTCAAACAGCTGGTTGGCTAGTGTTCCCACCTGCTTCATTTGCTCGGGTGTGAGTTCCAGACCGTCAAAGATGCCCGAGAAATCTGGGGCCGGTGCTTTTGCCATGATGTCGCTGAAGTCGATATCCTTACCTACGCCCGAAAGGTCAATGTCCAGCCCGGACAAGTCAAGACCCGACAGGTCCATACCGCCGACAACACCCGAGAGCGCGGAGGTATCGAACGAGAACGCGCTCTTGAGCGCCGCCTCATCCACACTGAACATGCTGCCCAGATCCACTCCTTGTTTGGCCTCGCCTTGCAGCTCATCGAAAGACTTGCCCGTAAAGACATCCGTCTCGGGGTGGGCGAGCTGCTCCTGCACAATCTGCGAATCGGCGGCGCGCTCCATAAGCTGGCAAGTCAGCGCATGCGTATAGGCAATGCCTGGGGACAACGCGCTCGCATTGGCCGTCTCGTTAGGTCGCACCACGCCCACAATGCGCACGTCAATACCGTCGGCAACCTTGGCCGTCATAAAGTCGACGTCGCCAGACATGTCAGTCCACATGCCGGTCTCTTCGTTTTTGCGATAGGCATCGGCCGGCGACAGCACCTTGAACGTCGTGGACAGCGCATCGTCGTAGGTAAAGTCGGTGCCGGTCTCGGACGTTTCGACCTTGCCGTCGGCCGCCATGGCGCTGTTAACCAGGTCGTTGAGCTCATCGATATCCAGCGCACCGATGCTGTAGAGCGTATAGTCGCCCACCGTACCGCGACTCGAAAGCACCATCACGGCTTCGTTGGCAGACGTGGGCCAATGACCGGCGACGACATCGTACTGGCTGTCGAGCAGGCTCTGGTCGTCAATCATCTCGTTAAAGACCGAGGTTCCCATGGATTCCATGCTCACCGTTGCCGCTGAGCTCGCGCCTCCGCTCATGGCCTCGGTCATGGCGTTGGGCACCAGCCGGACAGGCTTCTCATCGCCCTTGCCGGCACGATAGACAACCGGCGATACACCGTAGCCGTACTGAATGGCATTGACCTCTTTATCGATGCCGTCGCCACCGGCATCGAGCCATGCCTTAAAGCTCGTCATGTCGTTGGACTTAACGCTCGCAAACATGTCCTTTACGGCCGTGACCACGGGAATCTTATCGGTTCCCTGAGCCTTGCCGTCGGTGCCGTCGTCGGACGAACCCTCGTTCTTGGACGTATCGTCATCCGTGGCCCCCTGTCCGCCCATCATGGACGACAGGTCGTAATCCTGCTTGGAGATGGTGAGCGGGTAGCTCGAGAGCGTATCCTCCTCGACCTTTTTGATGTAGCCGTTTACGCCGTTGGACAGCGCCAGAATCGCCGCGATACCGATAATGCCAATCGAGCCCGCAAAGGCCGTCATGGCCGTACGTCCCTTCTTGGTCATAAGGTTTCGGGCAGAAAGTCCCAGCGCCGTCACAAAGCCCATCGAGGTTTTGCGCGTAGGCTTAGCCTCGCGACGCGCAGCATTAGCAGCATCGAAGGGGTCGGAATCGTCGGTGATCTTGCCGTCCGCCAGGTTGACGATGCGTGTGGCGTACTGGTACGCCAACTCGGGATTGTGCGTGACCATGATGACCAGGCGGTCGCGCGCCACGTCTTTGAGCAAATCCATGACCTGCACGGATGTCGTTGAGTCCAAGGCGCCGGTCGGCTCGTCGGCCAGCACAATCTCGGGATCGTTGATTAGGGCGCGGGCGATGGCCACGCGCTGCATCTGCCCGCCCGATAGCTGGCTCGGGCGTTTGTTAACGTGCTCGCCCAGGCCGACTTTCTCCAACGCCTCGCGCGCACGCTGGCGGCGCTCGGCATGGCCCACACCCGTGAGCGTAAGCGCCAGCTCCACGTTTTCCAAAATGGTCTGATGCGGAATGAGGTTATAGCTCTGGAACACAAAGCCGATGCGGTTATTGCGATAGGCATCCCAATCGCGATCGTGAAAATCCTTGGTCGAAATACCGTCGATCAGCAGGTCGCCGGAATCGAAATGATCGAGCCCGCCGATAACGTTGAGCATCGTAGTTTTGCCCGAGCCCGAGGGACCCAGAATGGCCACGAACTCGTTATCGCGAAAAGACAGGCTTACGTTATCGAGCGCCACCTGCGTAAACGACTGCGTAGTGTACCTTTTGCAAATTCCTTTGAGCTCCAGCATGGACGGCAACCTCTCCCGCGCAGGCACCCTGCCCGCTCTCCCCCGCCGTTCGTATTCGACGCGTTTGTCCTACTCTATCCCCATTTTTTGCCGGAGCCAGTGAGAAATGTAACGAACCGCCCCAAATAACGAACGGGACGGCACGCCACGTGGCGCACCATCCCGCACATAACATCGACGATGTGACAAAGGGACTGTCCCTTTGTCACATTCGGACTTACTGCTCGCTCTTAGCAAGCGCCTGATCGATCAGCTTGTTGAGCGCCTCTCGCTGCTCGGCGGAGTTGATGCCGCCCATGATTGGCTCTCCCACGATGTTGCCGTTCTGGTCGATCACGTAGGTGGTCGGGAACGAGTACAAGTTGGAGGTGAACTTGCCGGCCTCGCTATCCGACTTGAACCAGATGTTCTTGTACGTCACGCCCTTCTTGGAAAGTACGTCCTTGGCGTCTGCCACCTCGTCTTTGTTGCCATCGAGCGTAAAGGAATTGACGCCCACGACCTGGCCGCCCTTCTCGGCAAGCTCCTTGTTGAGCTTCTCCAGATCGCCCAGCTCTCCCACGCACGGCTTGCAGGTGGTAAACCAGAAGTTCATGACGGTGACCTTGTTCTTGGAGAACAGCTCGTCGCTGTTTACATCGTTGCCGTCCAAGTCCTTGCCCTTAAAGCTGGGGAACTTCGTCTCCCCGCTCTCGCCGTTGGTCATGCCTGCGGTCGAGGCATCGACGCTCTCCCCCTCGCCGGGCGTGCTGCCGCATCCGGGAAACTCCTTCTCCAGCGCCATGAGCTTATCCTCGATCTCCTTGACCTGCTGTGCGCCGGCCTTAAGCGTCTTGAGCTCGTCAGCCGTAAACTGATCCTTGGCGCCCTCGATGGTATCAAGCAAAAAGTCGCCGTAATTGCTACCGTCCTCAATCATTGCCGAGTCTTTATTTGCCGCATTGAATACCTTTTCCCACAGGGCGTTATCGCTCGCAAAGATCTCGTTTTCCTTTTGCAGCAGCTGCTGGTACAGCTCGGCCGCCTCCTCGGCGCTCGACGGCTTTTGTGCCACAAGCTCGGCAATCTGCGCATCGCCGCTCGTGGCATCCTTCGCGTCGCCCTTGGGGGCAGAGCACGCCGCGAGAGTCAGCGCCAGCACGGGCAGCATCAACAGGGCCGCAATTTTCGACAGTTTCATGGTTCCTCCGTTGTATCGAAGCTTAATAGGTACCTATTTGTTTTCGCAGTCCTGCGCGGACTGCGCGGTCTTGTCGCCCGTCACGCCCAGCCCGTAGCGAAAGCTAATGGCATCGACGGGGCACGCACCCACGCATTTGCCGCAACGAATGCACTCGGCATGGTCGGGCGTACGCGTAACGTCCACGTCCATCAGACACACCTTGGCGCACTTGCCGCACGAAACGCATTTGCACTGGTCAACCTGAATCCCCAACAACGACACCTTGTTCATGAGCGCATAAAACGCACCGAGGGGGCAGATCCATTTGCAGAAGGGGCGGTAGAACAACACGCTCAGCACCGCAACCGCAATGAGAATCGCGAGCTTCCAGGTAAAGAGCTTTCCCAGCGCGGAGCGGATTCCCGTATTCATGATGGACAGCGGAATCGCACCCTCGAGCACGCCCTGTGGGCAGATGTACTTGCAAAAGAACGGGTCGCCCATGCCCACATCGTTGACCACCAAGACAGGCAGCAGCACCACGGCAAACAGCAGCACGGCATACTTGATGTACGTGAGCGGCTTGAGCTTTTTCGT
>CAKTWK010000026.1 GCA_934630735.1 uncultured Collinsella sp.
GGGCAGCGGGGGCGTTCGGCTAGGTGCGGGAACGGCCTATTTGCTCAATGTGTTCGGCTGAGATCGGAAATCAACCCCCACAACCACCTCAGGCGTGTAGACCTTCTCAATCTCGCCGTTCTTATACGCCCAGACCTCAAGATTCGCAGAGGCAGCCTTGTCCTCAAAATCAACCGGCTCATCGGAATACTCTATCAGCAGCTCGTCTTGGCCGTCGCCATCAAAGTCAACAAGTTTGGCGTAAGCAACACCCTGGGCTCCATACGTGTATTCATCGAACTCGACAGCCTCGCCCTCGCCGTACTTCTTTTGGTACTCGAGGATCTTGTCGGTGAACAGCTCGTTTGCCGTCTTGACCGCTGCCTTGGCAGAGGCCTTGGCCTCCTTCTTGGACTGCGTGAGCTCAACGTTCTTAGGGGCGTCCGAGCCTTCCTTGGCGTAGTCCACCTTCATGGTGGTCGTGCTCTTCTTTTTGCCCTTGCCCGAGGTAATGGTCATCTGGTACTTCTGATCGGGCAGCTCGCCAAAGTCCTCCATGGCAAAGCCGTCCTCGCCGTCCACTTTGATGGTGTAGCTCTTGCCCTTGCCGGATACCGGCACCAGCTCGACGGTATAGCTCTTGAGCTTTTTGCCCTTGCTGTTTTTGGGCAGAATCTTGGTCTCGCACGCGCAAACAACATAGCCCTTGCCGCCCGAGGTCACCTCGGAAGATGTGCCGATACGCGGCACGATCACGATAGCGGCGACAATGGCGACAACGGCCACGCCTCCGATAACGGCCGCGACGATACGGCCCCTGTGCTTGGGCTTCTTGGGCTGAGGCGTCAGGTCGAACGACTCGGCGGGCTCGGCGAACGGCTGCTCATATTGAGGCTGTGCCGCCATGTGAGCCGGAGCACCCTGCGTGGCCTGCCGCCCCGCAGGAGCTGATGACGGCGCGGGCGCAGCAGGGTCGCCCGCCAGCGCGCTATCCCCTACCGGAAACGCCACGGGCTCCGCCTGGTCCTCGGCGCCACCCACGCGAGCGCCGCAGCTCGTGCAAAACGTGGAGCCATCGGGTATCTGAGCTCCGCACTTGGTGCAATACATCGCATCTCCCGTCTCTCGTCGCAGCCGCAATGCGCCCGCGCAATTCTTCCAACTACACCGTACGAGAGAAATCCCCATTCTTGTTGCGCAACATTGCCGCCGTCCCAAAATGATCCTTCCGTCCCCTTGGAATCAAAAAGCCCCGCCGAGCCTTGGTGGGCACGGCGGGGCGGGCAAGCGGCTATGAGCAGCAGGCTTAGAACAGGCCGGTGATGTTGCCGTCGTTGTCGACGTCGATGTTCTCGGCCGCGGGAACCTTGGGCAGGCCCGGCATGGTCAGAACGCTACCGGTCAGCGCGACCACAAAGTGGGCACCGGCGGAAACCTTGAGCTCGCGCACCGTGATGCGGAAGCCCTCGGGAGCGCCCAGCGCCTTGGCGTTGTCGCTAAAGCTGTACTGGGTCTTGGCCACGCACACCGGCAGGTTGCCAAAGCCGTTCTCGCGCAGCTCGGCGAGCTGGCGCCTGGCAGCCGGCGTAAAGTCGACGCCGTCGGCGCGGTAGACCTTGGTAGCAACGGCCTCGAGGGCGTCGGCCACATCGGCACCGTCCTCGTAGGCAAACTTGAGCTCGCTCGGCTGCTCAATCAGGCGCATGACCTCATCGGCCAGGTCGAGCGCGCCCTCGCCACCCTTGGCCCAAACCTCGGACAGCTTAACGTTAACACCGAGTTTCTGGCATTCGGACTCGATGAGCTCGAGCTCGGCCTCGGTGTCCGTCGGGAAGCGGTTGATGGCGACCACGCAGGGCAGACCGTAGACATTCTGAATGTTGTCGACGTGGCGCAGCAGGTTGGGCATGCCAGCCTTGAGGGCCTCGAGGTTCTCCTCGTTGAGGTCGGCCTTGGCAACACCGCCGTTGTACTTAAGCGCGCGGGCAGTGGCGACGACCACGACAGCGCTGGGGCGAACGCCCGTCATGCGGCACTTGATGTCGAGGAACTTCTCGGCACCCAGGTCGGCACCGAAACCGGCCTCGGTAATCGCGACGTCGCCGAAGCGCATGGCCATGCGGGTGGCCATGATGGAGTTGCAGCCGTGGGCAATATTGGCGAAGGGACCGCCGTGAACAAACGCAGGCGTACCCTCGAGCGTCTGGACCAGGTTGGGTTTGAGCGCGTCCTTGAGCAGTGCGGCCATAGCTCCCTGGGCCTTAAGGTCGCGTGCGCGGACGGGCTCGCCGGCATAGCTGTAGCCGACAACGATCTCGCCCAAGCGCTCCTTGAGGTCATTGATGCTCGTGGACAGGCACAGGATTGCCATGACCTCGGAGGCAACGGTGATATCGAAGCCGTCCTCGCGCGGCACTCCCTGGGCCTTGCCGCCAATGCCGTCGATAACATGGCGCAGCTGACGGTCGTTCATGTCGACGACGCGCTTCCAGGTGATGCGCTTAACGTCGATGCCGAGCTGGTTGCCCTGCTGAATATGGTTGTCGAGCATGGCTGCCAGCAGATTGTTGGCGGCACCAATGGCATGGAAGTCGCCGGTAAAGTGCAGGTTGATGTCCTCCATGGGGATGACCTGAGCCCAGCCGCCGCCAGCGGCACCGCCCTTGACGCCAAAGACGGGGCCGAGCGAAGGCTCACGCAGGGCCACAGCGCTCTTGACGCCGCGACGGCGCAGGCCATCGGCCAGACCGATGGTCGTGGTGGTCTTACCCTCGCCCGCAGGCGTGGGGTTGATGGCGGTCACGAGGACGAGCTTAGCCTGGTGATCAGTTGGCTCATTGAGCAGAGAGTAGTCGACCTTAGCCTTGTCGAAGCCGTACGGAATCAGGTGCTTTACGTCGACGCCGGCGTTCTTAGCCACCTCGGTAATGGGCAGCGGCGTGACGGAACGTGCGATTTCGATGTCAGTAGGCATGGACGGTCCTTTCGTTACCGGATGAGAAAAAGACCAATTCAGCATAGCACGGGCGCGCAATAGTAAAGCACCCGCAACCGACAAACGGCGATATGTTTATCCAATGCTCAGCGATAGCCTACAAACCCGTCCTAAACGGTCGGCTCAATTCCCAAATGCTCAAAGGTGCGAGGCGTTGCCTGGCGACCCTGCGGTGTGCGAATCATCAATCCGCACTGCAGCAGATAGGGCTCGTAGACGTCCTCAAGCGTACCCGGGTCCTCGCCCACCGCACTGGCAAGCGTGGTCAAGCCAACGGCACGGCCGGAGAACGTCTTGGCGAGTGTCTCCAAGATACGAATGTCCATCCAGTCCAAACCAAGCTCATCAATCTCGAAGAACTCGAGCGCCTGACGGCAAATATCAAGCTCAATAGGACCGTTGCCGCGCACCTGCGCGTAGTCGCGCACGCGCTTGAGCAGACGGTTGGCCAGGCGCGGCGTGCCACGCGAGCGTGAGCCGATCTCGAGCGCGCTCGGATGGTCTATTGTCACGCCCAGGATGGTCGCCGAGCGCGTCACAATCTGGGCAAGCTCCTCGACGGTGTAGTAATCCAGGCGATACGAAATGCCAAAACGGTCGCGTAGCGGGCCGGTCAACATGCCCGAGCGAGTCGTTGCCGCCACCAGCGTGAACTTGGGGATATCCAGGCGAATCGAGCGTGCAGCCGGACCCTTGCCGATCACGATATCGAGGGCAAAGTCCTCCATCGCAGGATACAGGACCTCCTCGACCGAGCGGTTGAGGCGGTGAATCTCGTCGATAAACAGCACGTCACCCGGCTGCAAGTTAGTCAGGATAGCCGCCAGGTCGCCGGTACGCGCAATAGCGGGGCCGCTCGTCGTCTTAATCTGAGCGCCCAGCTCGTTGGCGATAACCGTGGCCAGCGTGGTCTTACCCAGACCCGGAGGGCCCGAAAAGATAACGTGGTCGAGCGTCTCGCCACGGCTCTGCGCCGCCTCGATGAGCACGCGCAGGCTCTGCTTGATATGCTCCTGACCGCAATAGTCGTCCAAGCGCTGGGGACGCAGGGTGCGGTCGACATCGAGGTCCTCGGCCGTCAGCTCCGAGCCCACCATGCGCTCGCCGTGCGCCATGGATGCCGCCGGCGAGTTGCCGGGCGTCGCCCACAGGTCCTGAGAGTCATCGGCTTCCCACATCACGCATCCATTCCGAGTCGCTTAAGCGCCGCGCCGAGCAGATCCTCGACACGCATATCCTGCCCATCATACCCGCTCAGGGCAACATCGGTCTCCTGCGGGCTAAAGCCCATGGAAAGGAGCGCCGCACGAGCGTCATCGATCGCCGAAGGAGCGGCGGCGGGTACCGGCATCGCAACCTGGCCGGGAATCACGTCGACCGGCACAAAGCCCTTGTCCTTGGCAAAGGTGCTCTTGAGCTCCAGGATCAGACGCTGCGCGGTCTTTTTGCCCACACCGGGAACCTTGGCCATGCCCTTGTCGTCCTCGGCCATTACCAGAGAATACAGCTGGCCCACGGTATAGGTGGAGAGCACGGCAAGCGCCAGGCGCGGACCGACACCCGAGACGGACACGAGCCGATCGAACATCGTGCGTTCGTCCTTGGAGGCAAAGCCAAAGAGCGTCATGGCGTCCTCGCGCACCTGCATACGGGTATAAAGGCGCACCTCGCCGCCGGGCGTAGGCAGCGTGGCGGCAGTGCTGCCCGAAATACCGAGCTCAAAGCCCACGCCCGATACATCGACAACGGCCGAGCTCATCGTGGCCTCGACAAGCGTTCCATGGAGCTGGGAGATCATCAGTATCCGGTTCCTCTCTGTTGATAGAACTCGCCGCCGGTAAGCGCCCGGGTGCGGCTGAGGTTAACGTGGCAGATGGCGCAGGCCAGGGCATCGGCGGCATGGTCGGGATGCGGGTCGTGATCGAGCTGTGTGAGCGTACGAACCATATACGCGACCTGCCGTTTGTCCGCGGCGCCGGTGCCCACAACAGCCTGCTTAATCTGCATAGGCGTGTACTCGCCAATCTCGAGCGCGCATTCCGAAAGCGCCACGAGCGCAGCACCGCGGGCATGCGCCGTTGGGATGGCCGAGCGAACGTTGGCGCCAAAGTAGATACTCTCGATAGCAGCAGTATCGGGTCGATAACGTTCGACAACGCCCTTGAGGTCGTGGGCGATATGCGACAGGCGCACCGCGAGCGGACTGCCCGCGCTGGTCTCGATACAACCGTAGGCACGGCAGCGAACCTCGCCGCGCCGCTCCTCGATAATCCCCCAACCCGTATGGGCCAAACCGGGGTCGATACCCAAAATGACCAAGCCAACCTCCCCTCGCCACAAGTACGGCGCAAGACAAGGCCCCGCGCACTATTCACGAACGTCTGTTCTAGAATAACACAACAGCGGCCGTATCTAGCAAGCAAGGTTGAACCATAGGTTGAGCATAAGTCAGCGAGCGAGTCCCTTCCGCGGCAAGGTGCCGCGGAAGAGGAGCGCCGCGTACTTTTGTACGCAAGCGACGGTTTGAGCGGCAGATTGCCCGGCAGGGGCTCGCGCAGCGTCGACTCGTTACGCGGTTTGGCAAAACCGCGTATCATTTTAGTTCTGACTAAAGAACGGGAACTGCCTCGGATCAACCGGCGGCTGCGGCATCGGCGTGCCCTGGGGCCCGCCCTGGCCGCCCATCATCTTTTCGATGGCGTCCTGGACCTCGCCCTCAAACTTTTTCATGCCCTCATGCAGGCGACGCTGGCCATCCTCGGAGCGCAGCTCTTCCATCTGCTCGGGCGAAATGCCCAACAGGTCACCCAGTATGCCCATCATCTCGCCACGCATGCGCTCGCTTGTATCCTCGTCGGCAAAACGACGCACCTCAGCGCGCGCCAGCGAATCGACCGTCATGCGTTCCTTGCCGCTCAGCCCCAGGTCGGACCACGCGAGCATGTACGGCCAGGCGCGCTCGACAAACGAACGAGCCGAGACGATCGGCGCCGGCGGCAGCATGCGGCGGGCGGCCTCGCTCTGACGTACGAGCATCAGCAGCAGCGAGCAAGCCTCGGGCTTGCCGGCAGCCATTGGGATGTCGTCGAAGGGTCGGTTGCGGTCCACGTGCGCCTCGAGCGTGCCATCGACCTCGCCCGGCTCGAGCCCACCGAGCAGCTGCGCCGCGCGATCAAGCATGTCGACCGGGCCGTCGAGCGTCGAGAGCGCCCGCGCCAGCACGCGCTCCGTGCAATCTTCCACCGCGTTGAGCGTCACGAGCTCCTGCGGCACCACGGCAGACGTGCGGTTGCGCACGCGCGCCACAAACTCGAGGGTCGACAGATACACATCGCCAAAGGGCGCGTAATCGCCCTGGTAGCCACCGCAAAGCGCCGGTGCCGCCAACGCGTATTCGGTCTTGGAAAGCGGGCTCAGAGCCATCGCGCCCAGCTCGAGCGCCGTGTCCTCCAACATGAGGCCCAGCGTACGCGAACGCAGGCGCTCGGCATCGCCCGCCGACACATCACGGTCGAGTACGCGCGCCGCATCCGGCGCATCGCGCTCAACCGTGCGAATATGCAGGCGCTCGGCAATCGCGCGAACGGCGGCGCAACGGGCGGCCTCGGCCTCTTCCTGCGCCGGCGTAAAGATGCGGTTGCGGTCCAACACCAGGCCGATCACGTTGCGCGAGCCCAATGCATCGACAGCCAGCGCCGCAAGCAAAGACGACGGCAGATCGCCCTCGAGCGCTACCACGGCGCGCGACGTACCATGGGCACGGGCGTTATCGCGCACAGCGAGCACCAGCGCCTGCCACAACCACTCCTCGGAACGAAACTCGGGCAGCTCGTGGTCCTCCAAGGCATCGAGCATCACACCGCGCTGGATCTCCTGAACCAGCAGGCTCTCTTCAAAACACGGCGCCTGGGCCACCACGCGCCCGCAATCGTCGAGCACAAACGATCCGCCGGTATACACCGACTCGTCATAGGCACCGACCGGCGCCATGCAGGCAAACCATACGCTGCGCTTAGACGCGATCTTGCGGTAGGCACCGCTGCGAACGGCGGCAATGGCGGCCGTCTCGCGGTCGGTCATATCAAACGCGTTGAACTGGAAATAGGCAATGAGGTCGACGCCAGTCGGCAACATCTCGAGCTCGCGGTCCAAGTCGAAGATCACGGCGATACGCACGCCGTCCACGTCGAAGACCGGCGGGGCCCAACGGGCATCGCCGTTCCCACCGCGCTGCAGGGCAATGCTCGAACGGGCCGGCACCACATGGCCGTCCTTGAGCATCATGTAGTCGAGCAGGGGCTGGCCCTCAAACGAAACCGCCGCGGGCACGATGCAGGTCATATCGAGTTCTTGGATACGCTCGGCAACACCGGTCAGACCCGTCAGCATGTCGTGCTCAAAGTCGGCAGCGCCCACCAGGCCGCCAGGCAGGGCTCCCATAAAGAGCGGAGCCGGCACGCACAGCACGCGCGCACCGCGCTCGTGGGCCAGGCGCGCCTGGTCCTCGATGCGACTGCAGATACCCTCAATATCACCCAGGCGCATATCGATCTGTGCAAGTGCGAGCTTCATGGCTCAGCCCTTTCCGTCGTAAACCATCGTTGTCGTAGTAAAAGCGCCGGCCGCAAGATGCAGTCGGCGCTTGCATGTGCATATGCTAGCTATGATACCCCGAGCGGGGGGCGCGCTCCTAGAACGTCGCGGACCACAGCCCGTGCAGGTTGCAATAGGCATAGACGGTACCGGTCTTGGAGCCGCCGGCAAAAAACGTCGCGGGTTTCATGCCGGGCTCAAGGTAATGGACCTCCAGACGGCCCTCGGCCTCAAGGGCAATCCACTCGATGTAGTGCTCGGGCACCATAGGATGCTCGACCGAGCCCACGCGCGCACGGATCACGTGACCGTCGCGCTCGCTCTCGACGACGGGCACGTGCTTCTCGTGCGCCGCGTCCTCGGTGTTCGCGGTCAGCTCCGTGCAGCCGGCAGGGGTTGCAACGTCGTTGCCAAGGGCGGCAATGAGCTTGCCGTCGGGGTCCTTAAAGAATTTCGCCATGATGCTCTCCTTTGCTGATGTGCCGATGTTCTCGATGCTTCTTATGCCCAAAGGCAGGCGAACCATCCACGGCATGGCAAATGAACACATAACGAGCGGAGACGATGAGACAGCGTGTGCCATCCACCCCGGCGGCCCCACCCGAGCGGGTTAGCGCCCGTCGCCGCCGAGCAGCGCCAGAACATCCTCGCGGGTAAACAGCGCCGACGAGATGCCGTCGCCGCCAAGCACGCTGTTGACCAGATCGCGTTTGGACTCCTGCATCTGCATGATGCGCTCCTCGATCGTGTCCTTAGCGATGAGCTTGTACACGGTCACGGTATGTTGCTGGCCAATACGATGCGCGCGGTCGGTCGCCTGGTCCTGCGCGGCCACGTTCCACCACGGGTCGTAGTGGATGACCACGTCGGCCGCCGTCAGGTTAAGGCCCACGCCACCCGCCTTGAGCGAAATCAAGAACACCGGCACCTCGCCCGCTTGGAACTGCGCGACCATCTTGGCGCGGCTCTCCTTAGACGAAGCGCCCGTGAGCTTAAGAAAGCCGATGTCCTCCTTGGCCAAGCGCTTGCCGATAATATCGAGCATGCCCGTAAACTGGCTGAACAGCAGAATGTGGTGCCCGCCGTCGAGCGCACCGTGCACGAGCTCCATACAAGCGTCGAGCTTGGCGCTCCCCGCCTTGTAGTCCTCGTAGTGCAGGTGTGGGTCACAGCAGATCTGGCGCAGTTTGGTGAGCTCGGCGAGCACCTTGAGCTTGTCCTTCTTAAACTCGGATGCCTCACGATGCTGCACCTGCCGGGCGATGCGGTCCTGGTTGGCCAGGTAGAGCTTGCGCTGCTCGCCGGTGAGCTGTGCCATGACGGTGTCCTCGATCTTCTCGGGCAGGTCTGCCACCACGTCTTCCTTAACACGGCGCAGCACAAACGGCGACACGAGCGACTGTAGGCGCGCGGCGCTATCGCCCTCGGCATGCTCGACGGGGCTCTCAAAGCGCTTGGCAAACGACTCGCGCGTCCCCAAAAGGCCCGGCATCAAGAAGTCGAAGATGCTCCAGAGCTCGGACAGGCGGTTTTCGATGGGCGTGCCCGTCAGGGCAAAGCGCACGCCGGCCGGCAGGCGCTTGGCGGCGCGCGCCACCTGCGTGAGCGGGTTTTTAATGTACTGGGCCTCGTCGAGCACGACGCGGGCAAAGTCCTGCTCGGCATACTCGTCGATATCGCGGCGCATGAGGTCGTACGACGTCACGACCACGTTATGCTCGGCCACGCCGGCGATCTGCACGCGGCGTTGAGCCTTGGCGTCCACAATGGCGCACACGTCGAGCGAAGGCGCAAAGCGCTCCAGCTCGGCGGTCCAGTTGTACACGAGCGACGCGGGGCATACCACGAGCGTGGGTTTGGTGTCTCCCGCCTCCACGCGCGCCAAAATATGTGCGATCATCTGCAGCGTTTTGCCCAGGCCCATGTCGTCGGCCAAGATGCCGCCGAGGCCCAGGTGCTCGAGCGAGCCGAGCCACTGGTAGCCATCGACCTGGTAGCCACGTAGCGTGGCCTTGAGAGATGCCGGCACCGTAAAGTCCATCTTGCCGAGCGTATCCAGGCGCTCGACGGTGCGACGGAATGCAGCGTCACGATCGGCTTCGAGCGCGGGCGTGCGCGCAAGCATGCTGTCGACGAACAGGGTACTCGACGCGGGAAGCGACACGCCGTCGAGCAGGTCGACGGCATCGACCCCCAAATCCTCGGCAAGGCCAAACGCGGCGCGGGCACCCTCGTCCAGGCGTACGATGTCGCCGGACGTCAGACGCGCAAACGTCTGGTGGCGCTTGTACGAGTCCAGATAGACGGCAAGATCTGCCGCCGAAAGACCGCTCGCGCCCAGTTCGACATCGAGCAGGTTGCTCTTGACAGTCGCGCGCACCGAAAGCTTGGGAGCAGGGCGCACCGAGATCTGGCGCAGGCGGTCGCTGAGCATGACCTCACCCAGCTCGGACAGGGCAGACAGGCCCTCGGTCAGCAAGTGGAACAGGCTCTCGTCGTCGCGCTCCTCAAACGCCAGGCCGCCCTCGAAAAAGTCGAAATACAGGGCCGCCGTGTCCATAACGCGAAACTCTGCCACCTCATCGCGCGGCGGCACGCCCGGGCGCTGGTCTTCGAAGGGGCTTCCCGGAGCACCCAGGCTAAAGAGATCTGCCGACCAGTCGCCGTAGCTAACCGTAATCTTGCAGGTCACGAGCCTATCGTCGACGCCAATCGCCATGGCAAAGCTCGGCTCGGGCGCCACGGTATCGAGCGCAGCGGGCGCGGTAAGGTCGGTGTAGTCGCGCAAAATGGGCAGCGCCATGCGACAGAATTCGCCCACCTGCTCGGCGGCGATATGGACCGGCGTGCGACAGGGCAACAGACGCGACAGAAACGGTGCGGCATGCTGGGCAAACGCCGCATCGGCGCGGCGCGCGCGGTGCGTGTCGACCAGATAGGCAACGTCGCCCGAGGCAAAGCAGTACATATCGGCAGGCAGGCGCAGGTCGTAGCTGCCACCGGCCGCCGGCGCGATTTTGGCGGCAAGCAGCGGTGGGCGCTTAGCGGATGCCTCGTCCTCCCCTTGCGGAGACAGCTCAACCGCCACGTCGTAGGTGCGATGCGTCGTCACCCCCCGCGACCAGGCGGGCTCAAAGGAGATGGTCTGGCCGCGCAGCAGGTCCAGCACATATACGATGCTATGCTCGGACAGCGGCAACTGACGCTCGGCAACAAAACCGCTGCGGGCAAAGTCGTACGACGCCGAACGCGAGCTTGTGATGTCATCGAGATAGGCAACTGTCGTCGCAACAAGGTTGAGCAGCTTTGCCGATGTTTCGTCAAAGGCCTCAGGTGAATGGACAAACGTGAGCTTCTTGCCATAGGAGAACGTGCCGCCGCGCACGTAGGCATCGGCCATGCCGTCGATATCCTTGACCACGTAGGACACCGAGCCACAGCGGATGCGAAGCTCGAGCGCCCAGCTAAAGCGGTCGGCAAACAGCGGATTGTAGTACGGCACCAGCGAGGGCTCCAATACCGCCTTGGGGGCATCGGGGTCGACTGTGCCGGCGAGCTTGCGGCGCATGCTCGCCAGCTCATCCATGCGCGCGTCCGAAAGATCGGAAAGCGCCGCCACAAGGCTCGGGCTCGTGGGGACGGGCGCCGGGAAGGGAAAGTTGGGGTTGACGGCCGGCGCGGCGGACGCGGCGCGCGCGGGCTGTTTCGGCTGCGCCGTAAACGTGCGAACCGGCGTGCGCAAACCTTCGACGGGCTCGGCGCCGCTGGCATCCAAATACGCCAGCGCCGTGGCAATAGCGTGCTTACACATACCGGGGTAGCGATAGGCAGCGGGGCAATCGCAGTCGTAGTCAATCACCTCGTGCTCGTCCATGTCGAGCGCCACGTGCGTCTTGTACAGGTCGCCGCGCGAACCGCGCACCGAGCCATCGACCGTCACGTCTTTGGAGAAGCGCGAGCCGCTGTCCTCAATCGACAGCACGGCGCCGTTGAGCATGAGCGAGCGGCCCTTCATAAAGGTACCGCTCAGCGCCGCCTCCTTCCGGAGCGCCTGCACAAACGTCCCCTGTGCCATCACTTCCTCCAATCTCGCACGGACCAGCAAGGTCGCCCTTAGATAACCGTCACTCTGCCTTGGTTACCCACGATGGCCTTGGCCTCGGCCAGCAGCGGAATCGAGCGCGCGTTGACCTTAGCAGGTACCTCGGCACGCAGCACGCGCCCGTCCACCTGCTCGATAAAGATCTCCACACGGTCGCCGCCCGGGTTGGTGGTGAGCACCGTGGCAAGACGCGCCATGTTGCCCTGGCTAAAGCGGCTGTTGGGCACCATAACCTCAAACACCTTGGGCTTGTTGTTCTCCTCGTTGAGCTCGAGCGGCACGATCTCCTGCGCGATGATCTGGTCGCCGCGGTCCGAGCGCTCGAGTTTGCCCTTAATGCGCACAAACGCGTCGGACAGCTGCACGCCGGTCTCGGGATCGACCTCGCCGTACAGATACCCCTCGGCCTCCTTGTAGGTCTTGGGGAACACCACGACGGTGGCCTCGCCTTCCATATCCTCGAGCTGCACGATGCCCATGGGGTCGCCGTTTTTGGTCACGCGCTTGGACACGCTCGAGACCATGCCGGCCCACCACAGCGCCTTGCCCTCGGGAATCTCCTGGTTGATGGTGCCGCCCGTGGGGTTCTGCACTTCGTAGCCGGTATCGATCTGCGAGAACGAGAAGTCGCGCGCTTTGCTGAGCGCATACTCAAACGGGCGCAGCGGGTGGTCCGAGACATAGATGCCCAGAACCTCCTTCTCCTGGCTCAGCTTAAGGTGGCGGTCCCATTCCTGGCCATCCGGATCGGGCACGCTCACCTCAAAGCCCGAGCCCTCAACGTCACCAAACATATCGAAGAACGAGGTCTGGCCGCTCGCGCGGTCCTTCTGGCGCTTTACCGCGGCATCGATGATGTTCTCGGGGTTGTTCTTATCCACAAAGTGCATCATCTGGCGACGCGGATACCCCGTGGAGTCGAAGGCGCCTGCCTTGATGAGCGATTCGATCACGCGACGGTTGGCCTGGCTCGAGTCCACGCGCTCGACAAAGTCGTGCAGCGTCTTAAACGGACCGCCCGCCTCGCGCTCGGCGATAATCGCTTGCGCCACGCCGGTGCCCACGCCGCGGATGCCGGCCAGACCAAAGCGCACGCCCTCCTTGGTAGCCGTGAACTCGGTACCGGACTCGTTGACATCTGGCGAAAGCACGGGGATGCCGTCGTGACGGCATGCCGAGACGTAGTGCACGATCTTGTCGGTCTTGCCCGTATAGGACGTCAGAACGGCCGCCATGTACTCGTGCGGATAGTGCGCCTTGAGCCACGCCGTCTGCATAACCAGGATGGCGTAGCCGGCGGAGTGCGACTTGTTAAAGGCGTAGGATGCGAACTCGAGAACATCGTCCCAAATCTTCTGGGCGACCTCGCGCGTGTAGTTGTTCTTGATAGCGCCGTTCATCCAGTGGTCGTAGGTGGTCTCGTCCGAGCCATCCTCCCAGTGGAGCACCGTCGACGTGAGCAGCTTGATCTTTTTCTTAGCCACGGGTTTACGGATACGCGAGTCCGATTCGCCCTTGGAGAAACCGCACATCTCGACGGAGATGAGCATAACCTGCTCCTGGTAGACCATGGTGCCGTAGGTTTCGCCCAGGATGTCGTCCAGACGGTCGTCGTAGGAGACGGCCGGCTCCTTGCCGTTCATACGGTTGATGTAGGACGAAACCATGCCGGCACCCAGCGGGCCCGGGCGGTACAGAGCGATCAATGCCACGACGTGCTTGTACTCGGTGGGCTTCATGTTCTTGATCGTGGCCGTCATGCCGGCGGACTCGACCTGGAAGACGCCGGCGGTGTGACCGGAGCCCATGAGCTTAAAGATCTCGGGGTCGTCAAAGGGGATCTCTTCCTCTTTGATGTCGATGCCGAAGTTCTTCTTGATGTTTGCCTTGGCCTTGGAGATAACCGTCAGCGTGCGCAGGCCCAAGAAGTCCATCTTGAGCAGGCCCATGTCGGCAACGGTGTGACCCTCGTACTGGGTAATCTCGACGCCGCCCTTGGTGTCGAGCTTGGTGGGCACGTGCTCGTTGACGGGGTCGCGGCAGATCAGAACGGCACACGCGTGCACGCCCTCGCCACGGGTGAGGCCCTCGATTGAGAGCGCCGTGTCGATGATGCGGCGGGCGTCGTCGTCCTTTTTATAGGCCTCGGCAAAGTCGGGGTTAAACAGATCCTCTTTGCCGGGTTGTTTTTCGAGTACCTGCTTGAGCTTGACCTTGGGGTCGCTCGAGACCATCTTGGACAGGCGCTGGCCCATGTAGACCGGGTAGTCCAGAACGCGCGCGGCATCGTTGATGGCCTGCTTGGCCTTAATGGTCGAGTAGGTGATGACGTGGGTGACCTTCTCGGGGCCGTAGAGCTGGCGAACGTGCTCCACGACCTCGAGGCGCCGCTCATCGTCGAAGTCCATATCGATATCGGGCATCTCGGTACGCTGTGGTGACAGGAACCTCTCGAACATCAGGCCGTTCTCGAGCGGGTCGAACGCGGTGATGTTCATTGCGTAGGCGACGATAGCGCCGGCGGCCGAGCCACGGCCGGGGCCGACGCCGATGCCGTTGT
This sequence comes from uncultured Collinsella sp., assembly GCA_934630735.1. Lineage (GTDB taxonomy): Bacteria > Actinomycetota > Coriobacteriia > Coriobacteriales > Coriobacteriaceae > Collinsella. The sequence goes on from CAKTWK010000026.1 coordinate 14,230, forward strand.
CCTTGGCCCATTGCACGTACTCGGCAACGATCAAGAAGTAGGCAGCGAAGCCCTTGTCGCAGATGACCTTGTATTCGTACTCGAAGCGCTCTTTGATGTTGACGCCACCGATCTCGCGCGTGGCCCAGTCGTCACCGTAGTGCTGGCGCAGGCCCTTCTCGCACTCGCGGCGGAACTGGCTCTCGTGCGTCTCGCCGGGATCGAGCAACGGGAAGCGCGGCAGGATGATGGAGTCCCAGTCCAGCTCAACGTAGCACTTGTCGGCAATCTCGAGCGTGTTGTCGCAGGCCTCGGGGCAATACGGGAACATCGCCCGCATCTCCTCCTCGGTCTTCATGTAAAACTCCGAGCCGGTCATGCGCATGCGGTTGGGGTCGTCGACCTTGGCGTTCATGCCGATGCACATGATGACGTCCTGCACGGGAGCGTCCTCGCGGCGCAGGTAGTGGAAGTCGTTGGTGGCGATGACCTTGACGCCTACCTGCTTGGCGATGTCGATGAGCGTGCGGTCCATCTGCTCATCGGTCAGGCCGTTGTCGGTGGTGATGCCGTGTTCCTGGATCTCGATATAAAAGTCGCCAGGTTCAAAGGTATCGCGGAAGGTCTCGGCCCACTTGATGGCGCCCTCCATGTCACCGCGGTCGATGTATTTGGGAATGATGCCCGCGATGCAGGCGCTGGTGCAGATCATGCCCTTGGCGTGGCGGCGCAGGTTGTCGAGCGTCACGCGGGGCTTGTAGTAAAAGCCTTGCACGGCTGCCTCGGAGACCGTCTGCATCAGGTTGACGTAGCCCTCCTGGTCCTTGGCCAGAAGGATCATGTGGTAGAGCTCGGGCTTATGGTCGCGAGCAAGGGTCTCGTCCGGCGTAAAGTAGACCTCGCAGCCAAAGATGGGCTTGATGACCAGAGGCGGCTTGAGCTCGTCGATGTTGCCCTTCTCGTCCCACATGGCCATGTCCTTCACATACTGGGCATGCTCGCGCGGGTTTTCCTCGGGATCGGGCTCCACCAGCTCGTCGCGGCGATCCTTTTCCAAAAAGGCCTTGTCGTGACTCCAGGTTTTGTACTCAGGCGTGTTGTGGTTGACGGCGTCGCAGGCCAGCGCCAGGTCGGGCACGCCATACATGTAGCCGTGGTCGGTAATGGCGACGGCGGGCATGCCCAGCTCTACGGCGCGATTGACCATATCCTGGATACGGGTTGCGCCGTCGAGCATGGAGAAAACGGTGTGGTTGTGCAGATGGACGAATGCCATGTGATGAGCTCCGATGCGGGTTCGTGTTCTGACTGAACGATTTTACCGCACGGCGCGGATAGCACCCGAACCTAGCCAAACCCACACGGCTCCTCTTGCAGTTGCGGTGAAATACGGACTGTTTGGCGGCTTTTTTGGCCAAAACAGTCCGTATTCCACCGCAAGTTATTGAGGGTTAGAGATTGTAGGTGACTACTTGAGGTTCGGCGGGTTCGACGAAGATGGCTGGATCCGGCTGCTCCACGCGGACGAACTTGACGGTCACGGCCTCAAAGCCCGCCTTGTGCAGAACATCGGCGTAGACGCGCGCCTGCAGGGCGTGCTTCCCCTGCAGCTGTTCCGGCGTCTCATCCGGCGTGCCGCCCGTCTTGTAGTCGATGACCAGTGCGCGCGACGAATCGGCAGGGTCGGTTGCCAAGGCATCGATAGCGCCCTCGGCATAGGCGCCGTAGCGGGCGATGTCCTCGTCCTCGCAGCCCAGCGAGAAGAACGGCACCTCGGCACGGATGCACGGCCACGCGAGCAGCTCGGCACGAACCGACGACCTGAGCCAACGATTCAGGGCGACATCGAAGCGCTCGCGCTGTTCTGGCGTCAGGCGCCACAGGCGAGCCAGGGCGTCGGCACGCTCAGCGGGCAGAGCATCGGCACCCATCTCGATGAGCCACTGGCAGGCAGCGTGGAAGGCCGAGCCCAGCGCCATGGGATTGCCGGCGGGCTCGACAGCAGCCACGTCCGCATCCGTCGTCTCCGAGCCATCCGACTCCGCATCATCGCCAGCCTCGTCCATGGGCACGCGCGTCTCGGCGGCACGGTCTTCGGCCTCGGCATGCAGCGCCGCGGCAATCGACGAATAGCTGTACGAATCACGTGCCGGGAACGGACACGTGCCCATGCGCACGCCCGCCGCCTGGGGATATACGAGTTCAAACGAATCGGGCTTGGAGTCGGCAGGACCGGGAACGGCGGCTCGGGCATCTGCACCGGCACCCTCCGGCTCCGCATCGCCGCGGACAAGCCTGCCCTCGGCATCCAGTGAAGCGTTGGCCTCAAACGCCTGCTCGCCAAAGGTAAAGTCCGAAAGCGAAATGAGCTCGTAATCACCCGGCTGAGAGTTGTCGAACACCAGGCGGTCGGCATCGAGCTGCGGCATGTCCAGAGCGTCGGTCGGCAAAATACGGCGCAGCACGTCATAGGTCAGATCGGTCTCGACGTCGAAGGTCGGCGCGCACACCTTGCCACGGCTCACGCCGGCATCCATCGCCAAGATCACCAGCTCGCGCGCACGCGTCATGGCAACGTAGAGCAAACGAGCCCGCTCCTCGAGCGAAAGCTGCAGGTCGTCGCTGCGCAGGCGAACGAATGCCTCGGCGGGAGAGCCCGTCGCGCAGACGTCCTCCATGAGCTCCGGCGGCAACCATAGCGACGTGCCCTTGCCCTTAAACGCATGCTCAAACTGTTTTTTGACGTCGTCGCCCTTTACGAACGTGCCGTCCGCGAGTTTAACGCCGTCGAAGCGTGCCGGCAGCGCCACGACCTGCGCTCCGCCCTCGACACGCCCCATCTGAGCCGCACCCGAGGACTTACGCACGCCAAAGCACTCCGCAACCGCCACGACCGGATACTCCAGGCCCTTGGAGGCATGCACCGTCATGATGCGCACCGCGCCGTCGCCCTCCTCGTTGAGGGCGCCTGGGGCCTCCTTGCCCGCCAAGAAGCGGTCGAAGGCCAGCGCGATGGAACGCGGCGAGTTACCGAACTCGGCCTCCGCCTCGGCCACGGCATCGAGCGCCTTAAGCACGTTGGCGGCAATGGCCTTGCCCTCGGGACCACGCTGTGCCAGACGCACAAACCAGCCGGAGGCGTTGACAGTATCGCGCGCGATGGCGGCGAACGAATCGCGGCCCACGCGACGAAGCGCATAGCGCAGCACCTCGCGGGCGCGCGTCACCAGCGGCAGGTCTTGCAGGCCCGGCACATCGGAATCACTCATGATGCCCGCATCGATGTTGCGGCGCGAGGTCTCCCCCGTCTCGCTATCGAGCTTGGTCGCCAGCGCCAAAAACTCTTGGGCGCCCAGGGCAAACATCGGCGAGGCCAGCAGTGGCATAAGACCTTGCGCCGTATCGGCCGGATTGGCGAGCGCACAAACCAGGGCGCGCACCGTCTGCACCTCGGCCGCTTGGGCAAAGACCGAGCCGCCCGTGATGACGCAGTCGAGCCCCTGGTCGCGGAAGGCCTGGGCGTAGACGTCGGCGTTGGTCATGCGGCCCAGCAGCAGCACCATGCCGCCCTGGGGCTGGCCAGCATCGGCAAGCGCGCGGAATCGCTCGGCGATCGCACGGGCCTTGGCCTGTGTGCGCTCCTGCGTACTGCCGCCGGCAACAAAGAGCGCTTGGCGACGCGAGGCGTCTGCCACCAGCGTGTCCTTGCGGCCGTCGCTCGCCTCAAGATCCAAAAAGCCCTGCATCAGGCCGCCGTCGTCGCCATCAAAGACGCGTGCCACGTAACGCAGCACCTCGTCATGGCTGCGGAAGTTGCGCACGAGCTTGACGAGCTCGCCAGCAGGGGCGTCGGCCACGGCCGTCGCCTCGGACGCGGCAGACAGGCCCACCTTGCGCTCCTGGCGACGGAACACCTCGACCTCGGCGCCACGGAAGCGATAGATGGACTGCTGCGCATCGCCCACGGTGCACAGCGCGCGCTCCCCCGCACCCGTCAGGTAGCGGATCAGATCGACCTGCATCTGGTCGGTATCCTGAAACTCATCGATCATGACCATCTTAAAGCGGCCCTCGTAGGCCGCTCGAATAGCCGGGTAGTCGCGCAGCGCCTCGTAGGCCATGCGCAGCAGGTCGTTGTTGTCGAGGGCAGACTGGGTAGCCTTCAGTGCGCGGTACTCAGCCTCTACAGAGCGGGCCAAGCCCACCAGTGCATCGAGTGCCGGGCCACCGCAGGCAAGCACGATATTGATAAATGCATCGGCAGCCTCCGCCTTGAGCAGTTCGACCTGCTCCTTGGGGAACGCCTTGCTCGCCCGCGGCATGGTGCACGACATCATGAGCCGCGCCGCATCCTCCATGGTTTTGCCGCTCGCCTCAAACGCGTCGATGGCGTCGAGTGCCACTTGTGCCTTCTCGGTCGCGGCCTTGCTCGCACCCAACGCCGCGCGATAGGCGTCGGCAAGCGCCGAAGTGTCAGCCTGGCCGCGCGCCACGCACACGTCGTCCATACCGCCCGGCAACTGGCTCGACAGCTCCAGCAGGTCGCGCACCAGACCCTTGATGGTCGTACCGCCGCCAAAGGAACCGCCCTCGCCCGCCATGGGATACCAGGCATAGAGGGCCTTGAGCGATGCCGCGAGCTCGGGGGCGGCATCGGGTGCCGTCGCGCGACCCAGCACATGCTCAACAGCCTGATCCATGAGCTCGTCGGTATCGGTGAGCACCGTGAACTCGGGGTCGATGCCCAGCTCCAGCGCGTGCGCGCGCAGGATACGCGAGCACATGCCGTGAATGGTCGAGATCCACGCGTCGTCGACGGTCAGGGCTTCCTCGTCCATGCCCTCGTCGATAAGCGCACGGCGCACGCGGTCGCGAATCTCGGCCGCGGCATCCTTGGTAAAGGTGATGGCGAGCACCTGGTCCAGATGCTCGACGAACGGACCGGACTCGGGCGAGAGCGCGTAGACGATGCGGCGCGTGAGGGTAAAGGTCTTGCCCGAACCGGCGCCCGCCGAGACAAACAGCGGACGGTCGAGCGTTTTGACGATCTGCAGCTGTTGCGGCATCAAAGTCGAAAGATCCATGGTCTACACGTCCCTCCTTACAAACGTTCCTTCGTGGTTATACGAGCAGCGGGCATGCGCGGCCTGCGTCGACGCCGGGTCGACAGCAGCGACGTTGCCCGCCTCGAGCTCGCGCAGGCGCTCGGCGATGCCGGCCTCCACGCGGTCGAGCAGCGCATCGAAGTCCATGTTGCCGCCCTCGCCGGGGAAACCTTTCTTAAGGCCCGGGATGCGACCGTCGCCGCGCTCTTCCTCGAGTAGCTCGGCGCTCGCGGCACCGCGCAACGCCGGCTTGCCGCCCTTGGTCGAAAAGTAGAGCGCCGCGCGGGTGTCCAAATCCAGCGTCCGGCGCATGGCCTGCGCATAGATAAGCGTCTGGGTATGGGGCGGCAGCCACCGCGGATCGTCGATGGGCGCCGTGCCCGATTCCTCGTCGCGCACCGTAGGGTCGGCGAGCTTAAACTCCTCAACGCCCGTGCGGTGCTTGTAGTCGATCACGACGGCGCGGTTCTCGGCATCCACATCCACGCGGTCGATGCGCCCGCCGAGCGGCCAGCCGGCATACTCAACGTTAAGATCGTTAAAGGCAAACTCAAGGTAGCGCGGAGCAAAAGGAGTCAGCGCCTCGGCTTCATAGGCAAGCACGCCCTCCAGCTGCGGCAGAATCTCGGCCACCTGGCGCTCCTCCACCGGAGAGAGCGGCACGAGCGGGCCCTCGTTGCCACGCTTGGAAGCATGCTCGGCCAAAGTCTCGTCAAAGACCTCGCGCAGCAGCTCCTGGGCACGTGGCAGGTTCTCGGGTGTCACGCGTTCCATGCCCTCCTGGGGCAGACGGGCGTGCAGGTGTTCCAGCACGTCGTGGACAAAGTTGCCCTTCTCCATATTGCCAAAGCCGGCGTCGATCGACTGGGGTTTCACGCGGTACGAGACGAACCAGCATAGCGGGCAGGTCGAATAGGCCTCGATCTGCGAGGCAGACGTCAGGCGCGGCACCAGCGGCGCATCCTCGCCCTCGCCATCGCGACGGCGCAGGACCAGATACGGAATGGCTTCATCGCTCAGATGCTGAGGAGCTTCGCAGGTCACGCGCTCGCGCCTAAGACCTTCGCCTGCCGCGGGATCAAAATCGGCGACGATACCGCCCTCGCCCACGCACGCAACCTTGACGGCGCCAGCGGCCTCGGCATGCGCCCGCAGCTCGGTCCATACGGCTGCCGGGTAGCACTCGCGCGCCTGGCGATCGTGCGTCACGCGGGCGAGCGCGACCGGACCGCTCGCCGCCTGCATTGCACGGCCAAAGCGCACGCGCAGCAGGGCGGCGGGCTCCAAAGACACGCCGTCGCGACGCAGCTCGGCCGTCAACGTGGCAAGCGGGCCCTCTTCGTGCGAAAGCGGGTAGCTGCCCAGGTCGACATCGGCAAACAGCACGGCATCGTAGTCGCCGGGACGCAGGACCGACGCATCGGGAAGCGACACAAAGCGCACTTGTGCCCGTGGCGTGCGATCGACCTCGTAGGTCTCGTAATCGTAAGCGGTACTGCGCTTGTCCACCTTGGTTCGAACGCCGTCGAGAACCGGCACGGTCGCGGCCTGCGACACGTCGAGCGCGCGAGCATCGTTCATAAGGATGTCGATGGCATGGCGCAGCAGAGCCGTCTCTGCCTGGCGACGGGCCTGGCCGTCAAGGCAGCCTAGAGCGCGATCGGGCAGCGCCTCGGCGACGGCGAGCATGGCCTTGAGCGCCGTCACGGGCTTGTCGCGCCACAGCGCCTGAAACACGTCCGAGACCACGCACGGCACGTTCTTAAACCAGTTTTCTTCGCTGGCGGCCTTGCGGGCGCCCCTCACCTGGCCCTGCACGCTCTGCAGCAGGCTCTTGACGCCCGCAGTGGTCTTGCTGCGCGACAGGCGCATGTTCTTGTCGAAGCCGCGGGCACTCGCGGCGTCGGCACCCGAAAGCGGACTGTAAATCCAGTCGGTAAGCTCTGGAGCGGGCCACCACTCGGTCTTGGAAGCGGCGCCCTCGTCGGCGGCTTTCATGCGCTCGATCAGATTGGCGAGCGCCGTGAACTGCCTGCCCGCGATGGATTGGGAAAACGCCGTGAACTCAGTCGTCTCGGCCGCAATGTGACGCGCCGCCAAACGGGCAGCGAGTTCACCGAACAGCTGGGGCGCCCGGGCAGAAACCACGAGCACGCGCGCGGGGTCGGCGTTCGTCGCGGCGCCGTCGCGCGACACGGACTCCTCACATGCCGCGACCAGGTTCTCGAGAGCATCCACATAAGCGCGGGCGCGGGCATGGGGGCCGGCCACCTCTATAAAAATAGGCTGAGCAGCAGGTGCAGAAGCGGTCTCGGACGCGCCGGTGTCCTCCCCCAACGGGGCGGCCTCAAACAGCACACCGCGGGCATCAAAGGCGGTAGCCAGGTCCTCGCGCATCGCCGCCTGCTCGCAAGCCAGCAGCACGACAACCTCTCCCCCGCTATTCGCCACGGCCGACAACAGCTCGAGCAGGCTATGCGTAAACGACGTGACACCACGCACGCAGACGGCGCGGATGCACCCCGGCAGGCTGTTCACCAGGGCTTCTGCCATCATATCGGCGGCTTCACAGGGCTCGACCATATCTCGACGATCCAAGCCGCTCGCATAGGCGCTCAACAGCTCGAACACGCGGGCCTCGGCGTCGCTTTTGGGCTCGGGCCGAGCGGCGGCATCGCGACGGCGTTCGTCGCCCGTCCCCGCCACGCCCGGCAACACGTCGCGGGCCATACGCGCAAGCATGCGTACCGTGCCTTGGCTGCGCGAGAGCGGCTGCAGAGCAGCGTCGTCGCGACGGTCGATCATGTCCGAGAACAGCATCTGGCGCTGAAGGTTATCCACAAAGCTGCGGCCATCGCCCATAAGCTCCCACAGCGAGCGGAGCCACGATGTGGGCGTCTTGTAGTCGATGCCCAGCGAAGCCCCGACTTCTGCCGCATCATGACGGCACAGGTCGAGCTCGGCAAATGTTGGCGCCAACAGAACAGCGCGCCCGTGGCGGGCAACCAGGTCGGCCAGCAGCGCCGCCTCGGCATCGCTCAAATCCGTGCCGGCATTAGTGGTATAGATTCGAACAGGCATGGTCCTCCACTCAAACCGTTCGCAATATTCAACGCATCTATCCTACCCGCCTGCACGGACAACCTGACCCCAATGCACCAGATCCCCTCGATGATCCGTTTTCCTCCGTCCCCAAGGGATCAATTTCGACACACAAAAACCGCCCCCGAAGGGGCGGCTCCAGCTGATTCGTTTGTTGCCGTTGGCCTACTCGCCATCCTCCAGCTTGATGAGGATCTTGCGATAGCCACCGTACTCGCCGTTGAGCGCCTTGGAAACACGACTCACCGTGGTGGACGAAGCGCCCGTGCGGGCCTGAACCTCAACATAGGGCTCGCCCTCATCCAGATAACGCGCGACCTGCAAGCGCTGCGAAAGATCGCAAATCTCGCGCGGCGTGCAGATATCGGTTAAAAACGCCTGGATATCCTTCTCGTCATCCAAAAGACTAAATGCGTGGACTAGCTGCTTGACATCAGGCTTGTCAAACATGTTCTCGATGTTCATCGATCACCGCCAAACCCGCCAAAAGGCATCGAAGTTGATACTGACATCGGGCATCGTTCACCCGTAATATGCAATAAAACTATGCATGGGCCATTTGCCCGTAGCAGTGTAGCACACCACCAAACTAAAGCGACAAGACTCTCTGCCAGCGGCACGTTTTTTAGGACGAACGCCGTTTTGAAACCGAATGCGCACGCAAGCTCCACGAATATCTGAGACAATGAGCGGCCGAACAAGGCGGCACACCCGCGCGTCCGTCCAGGCTGCCGCAGCAAGCCGTTTCACGCGTCACCAACGCACCCTGCGCAAGAAAGGATTCACACCATGCGCTTTATGCTTAACTGGCTCTTCACCTCAATCGCCATCGCGATTGCCACGTTCCTCGTCCCCGGCATCCAGCCCTTCGGTTTTACCGAGGCCTGGGTCTGCTTCGCCTTCGTGGGACTGTTCCTGAACATCGTCGATTCGTTCGTCAAGCCGATCCTGACGGTCATCTCGCTGCCGCTCACGATCATTACACTGGGCATTTTCCAACTTGTCGTCAACAGCTTTATGCTCGAGCTCGCAAGTTACCTGTCGGTCAACCTGCTGGGCGTCGGCATCTCCATCGCAAGCTTTGGCTCGGCCTTTATGGGCAGCATCCTGGTGTCCATCATGCGCAGCATTCTCGACAGCATCGCCGAGGACTAAAAGGCCATTCCGGCCGCGCCCGTCTCAACAGCCCAAAACGAAGGCCGCCCATCGCAAAAATGGGCGGCCTTCTTATTTGTCAGGTCTCAAAGGACGAGAGAATCTACCATTTCCGCCCCGTCCCCACATGGCAGGTTTGGGTTAGATGACGTAGTCATAGCCATGGCTGGGAGCGACAAGTTGATCAAGCGTCACACCGTCGAGGTAGTCGTTGATGAGCTTGTCCAGGTTCTTCCACACGTCGAGCGTGGGGCACTCATCCGAACGCGAGCAGCCCTTGCAGTCGCCATCCAGGCAGGCGACCGGCGCCAGACTACCCTCGGTCAGGCGCAGGATCTCGCCCACCGTGTACTGCTCGGGCGGGCGCGTGAGCACGTAGCCACCGCCCTTGCCGCGCATGCCCGAAAGCATGTTGGCGCGCACGAGCGTAGCCAAGATGTTCTCGAGATATTTCTCGGAAATCCCCTGTCGCGCCGCGATCTCTTTGAGCGGGATGCGACCGGCCGCCTGGTGCTCGGCCAGATCGACCATAACGCGCAGGGCGTACCTGCCCTTAGTAGAAACCAACATATATAGTGCTGCCTTTCGGTCTTTTAGTCCGTTGAAATTCTAGCCGAAAAATTGGCTTTGAAAATACCCGTTCCGGTCAAGATGGTTAATCGACTCGTAATAATCTTCTATTTCCTATTGCGTTACTAGGCTTTACTGTCTACTATGCTTGCCAACAGCTAAACGAACAACCTATAAGGTTTATGGGTTTAGCTGCCATACGCACCGTGAAACCACACGGCAACCAGCAACTTGAACACTTTGGAGGTTCACCATGAGCAAGGTTTACACGTCCATCGATCAGCTTATCGGCCACACCCCGCTCCTGGAGCTCACCCACTTTGAGGCCGACGAGGACCTCAAGGCTCGTGTGCTCGTCAAACTCGAATACTTCAACCCCGCCGGGTCAGTTAAAGACCGCGTCGCCAAGAACATGATTGACGAGGCCGAGAAGGCCGGCAAGCTCGTGCGCGGCGGCGACTACACCATCATCGAACCCACGAGCGGCAACACCGGCGTCGGCATCGCCTCGGTGGCAGCGGCCCGCGGCTACAAGGTGATCATCACCATGCCCGAGACCATGTCCGTCGAGCGCCGCAAGCTTATGCAGGCATACGGCGCACAGCTCGTGCTCACCGACGGCTCCAAGGGTATGAAGGGCGCTATCGCCAAGGCCGAGGAGCTGCAGAAGGAGACCCCCAACAGCATACTCGCCGGCCAGTTTGTGAACCCCGCCAACCCCGCCATCCACAAGGCCACGACCGGCCCCGAGATCTGGGATGACACCGACGGCCAGGTCGACATCTTCGTCGCCGGCGTTGGCACCGGCGGCACCGTGACCGGCGTGGGCGAGTTCCTCAAGGAGCAGAACCCCGAGATTAAGGTCGTCGCCGTCGAGCCCGCCACCTCCCCGGTGCTCTCTAAGGGCCAGGCAGGCCCGCATAAGATCCAGGGTATCGGTGCCGGCTTTGTGCCCGACGTCCTCGACACCCAGGTCTACGACGAGATCATCCCCGTCGAGAACGACGACGCCTTTGCCACCGGCCGCGCCGTGGGCCACAAGGAGGGCGTGCTCGTGGGCATTTCGTCCGGCGCCGCCGTGTGGGCCGCCCTGCAGCTGGCCAAGCGCCCCGAGAACGAGGGCAAGACCATCGTGGCGCTGCTCGCCGACACCGGCGAGCGCTACCTGTCCACGGCACTCTTCCAGGACTAGAGCTCTCGTTCTTAGAACGAGTCCAAGGCACGCCGGTCTCCCCTCTCTTCTGGCAGCCTGAGCTCATCCCAACAGGGTGTCCCACAGGACGCCCGAACTTGCTACAATGTCTGCGGCGCGGAACCAGCCTCCCGCGCCGCTTTTCTTTTTTGGCCACAAGCCACCAAGGAGAACCTCCCCATGCACAACAAGCGCGTGCTCGTCGCCATGAGCGGCGGCGTCGATTCCAGCGTGACCGCGTACCTGCTCAAAAGCCAGGGCTACGAATGCGTCGGCGCCACCATGCGCCTCACCTGCCCCGCACCCGATCCCGCAACAGGCATGAGTAAGGTCGACCGCGATATCGCCGATGCAAAGGCCGTCGCCGAGCGCCTGGGGATACCCCATCATGTGCTCGACCTGCAGCAGACCTTCGACCGCAATGTTATCGAGCGATTTGTTACCGCCTACCGGGAGGGGCTGACACCCAACCCGTGCATCATCTGCAACCGCCATATTAAGTTTGGCGCGCTGCTGGATGCGGCGCTGGATATGAGCTGCGACTACATCGCCACAGGTCACTACGCCAAAACGAGCCAGGCGTCCGACGGCACCTGGCAGCTGCATCGCGGCGAGGACCCCAAAAAGGACCAGAGTTACTTTTTGTATTCGCTTACGCAGGAGCGTCTGGCGCGCACGATTTTTCCGCTGGCGGGTCTGGACAAGGAGCGCGACGTGCGCCGCATTGCCGCCGAGCAGGGCTTTGCCAACGCCAAGAAGGCCGAAAGCGAGGACATCTGCTTCATCGCGGATGGCGACTATGCGGGCTATATCGAGCGTCGGTGCGGACATCCCGCTACACCGGGCGATATCGTATGGCGCGACGGCAGCGTGGTCGGACGCCACAACGGCGCGCTGCGCTATACCATCGGCCAGCGCAAGGGCCTGGGCGTCGCGATGGCACATCCCGTGTACGTAACGGGTGTCGACGCCGCCAACAACACCGTGCATCTGGGCGAAGCCGAGGACCTAACCGCCGCGGCGCTAACTGCCAATGAGTGGATCTGGAGCGCGCCGGCAGAGCGCATGGAGGCCGAGCTCGATGCCGGCGGCATTCGCGTGGGCGCCAAGTACCGCTACCGACAGAAAGACCAGGCAGCGACCCTTACGCGCGGCGAAGACGGGCAAATGTTGCTGACCTTTGACGAGCCGCAGCGCGCCATCGCCCCCGGACAGGCCGTCGTCGTCTATCGCGGCGACATCGTCCTGGGCGGCGGCACCGTGACCGGCGCACTTAAGTAGCCGCGGGTTTATCGCTGCACGTGTCGAAGTACCTCAACAGCGGCACCAACCTCGATTACGCGACGCTCGAGGCCGCGACGGATGGCCTCGAGTCGACCCTCCGCCGTGGCCCATTTGCTCTGCGAAAGAATCTCGATCGCCTCATCAACAAATCCGTTGAGCCGCGATGAATCGAACCAATCGAGCAAATCCGCAAGCGCCAGCTGGACGGAAGGGTCGGGCCCAAACGGCTTAGCGGAAAACCCAAACTCCCCAGCTGCGAGCACGGCAGTTGGTACGTTGTACCACAGGCAGTTGCCGCTATCGAACAGCGGAGCAGGTTTTATCTCCAGGGTGTCGACATTGCGGATGATGCCGAAGTTTCGCCAATGGCGGTCGCTGTTGGCCAAAAGGGCATCGCAGACAATCATCTGCGACATAGACTTTCTCACAGCGGCCTCATCGGCACCATGCTTGCCAAGGCAGCGACAGTATCGATCGTATGTCGAGTTTCCCCGCTGGCCACCAAGTGCGCCCTTAACGTAAACAGCCGGAACGTATTCCTCGCGGCCGTCAAGAAAATCCTCGCACAGGCACGCAGGGCCATCGAACATCCGCTCAACCGTATAAGGAACAAACTCGCCCTCCGACAGCAAGCGACGATGCAGAGCCGTTGCAACCGCCTCGTTAAAGGGCCGTTGGTCGTCCATGCCGCATCCCTTGACCAGAACGCGAACACCGTTGCGAATCATCCACGATTTAGGGAGCTCGCCCTCGGACGTGTTATCAGGATTTTTAAGACCGATGCCTTCCAGCCAACCCGAACGCTCTTCGGGCGCCGATCGCTCAAATTCGTTCTCAAAGTAATTGATGTTTTGCCATTTGAGTTCGGCGCAATCGGCCGGCCGCAGCCAATAGCAATCCGAAAGCGATAGGCCCAAGCACTGAACCGGCACCTCAATGCCACTGGCAATTCCCAGCTCACGGTAGCGCGAGATAAGCCCAGGGCGAACATCGGGCGCCGACCGATGGCTCCACCACACGTTGAGCTCCCGCTTATTCACCGTTGGAGAAGAGCTCGAGCATGTGCCAAACGGCATTCGTTGCGCATCGAGGACCTCGGCGATTTCGAAGGGAAACTCGCGCGTCGGATCAAATGAGACATGAGCGACCTCATGGTCGGCCGACATCAGCGTAAACTTGCGTCCAACATCGGCCGCAGGACGACGTCCTCGCTTGCGGACCTTTTGGTAGGCGATCGCGGAATTGTACTCGACCATCTTCCGGCCGCCCACAATATCGCACGCGAGCGTTCCCGATGCGGCAAGTTGCGATATGCGGGCTTTCGTAACGCCCAACAGGCGGGCGGCATCACCCATAGATAAGTACTCAGACGTATCCATACACCGCATCACCTCGTTAAGTAATTTACACGTTTAGTTAATAGATTGCAGTCATCATAATACTAAACGACCCAAAGCGAAAAAAGGCCCGAGAAATCGGGCCTTAGCGATTGGTCAGCCGAGTCGCAAGCTGCTCCCCTAGCGCTGAACGTAGGCGCGAACCAGATCGTAGGTATTGCGCACGCCGTCGATGTGGCTGCGCTCGTAGTTGTGGCTCGCGTACACGCCGGGGCCGATCAGACCATGGCGAATGTCATAGCCGGCCGAAAGCGTGGCCTCGACGTCCGAACCGTAATGCGGGTACACGTCGATGGCGTAATCGAGCTCCAGCTCGCGCGCGATATTAGACAGCGTGGTCACCAGGTCGTAGTTGTACGGACCGCCCGAATCCTTGGCGCAAATCGAAACCATGCGCTCGGTGCAACCCAGGTCGTCGCCCACGCAACCCATGTCCACGCTGATCATCTCGCGCGTGTCGGCCGGCACGAAGGCGCCGCCGTGGCCGACCTCCTCGTACACGGTAAAGAGCAGTGACACCTTGCGCGAGAGCGACACCTCGCCGTCAGCAACGGCGCGGGCCAGACCCAGCAGAATCGACGCCGACAGCTTGTCATCCAGGAAGCGGCTCTTAATGTAGCCGCTCTCCGTCACCGTGGTACGCGGATCCATGGCGATGATATCGCCCGTCTGAATACCCAGCTCGAGCACATCGTCCTTGCTATCGACGTTCTCGTCGAGCAAGATCTCCATGTTCTTCTCGATGGTCTTGACCGGCTCATCGGCCACGTGCGCCGAAGGCTCGGTGTTGAGAACCACACCCGTGTAGACATTGCCGTCGCGCGTGTAAACGGTGCAGTTCTCGCCATCGGCCGTAGACCACTGGTGCCCGCCGAGCGTCGTGGGACGCAGGCGACCATTGTCCTTGATGGAGCGCACCATAGCGCCCAGGGTATCGACATGGCTCGCCAGTACGAGCGGCTCGCCCTCGCCACCAAGCTCAACCAGCACGTTACCCTTATTGGAACGCTCAGGCCCAAACCCCATCTCGCGCAACGTTTCCATTAGATAATCAGTCGCCGCACGGGTATAGCCCGTAGGTGAAGCAATAGAAGTCAGCGTCTTCAACTGGTCAGTAATATAGGAGAGCGTCTCCTCTAGAGAAGCATCAACATTAGAAGCCATATGCATCCTTCCAAGTAAAACTAAGACCGAGCCCCGATTTTAACCGTTCTGCACGTGCAATGCCCCAGGAGCCGAACCGCCTCCAGACGTCCCCGCACCGGTTTTCTGCACGCGCACGGTTTACAATCCCAATCTTGCATAAATCCTATCGGTATCTGCATAGAAATGAGGCATCTTTTTGCTTCGTCTCAGGGTACCCCACCTTAGACCGTGCAAAAAACGGAGTATTCAGCACCGTGGGCCCCAACGGCCCCATCACAACCGACATAACGACGTGGTTACAG
>CAKTWK010000027.1 GCA_934630735.1 uncultured Collinsella sp.
GGGTATCGGATTCCCACATTCATCCGTACATGTACGGATGAATGTGGGAAGTGTTCGGATGAAGTTGCCAATCAAGGTAGTGCATTTAAAGTGAGAAAAGCCATCAGAACACTTGCGCGGATGTGCGATGTCCCGTATCATAGACAGCCGTTGACGCTTCAGTTGCGTCACCACATGGCCGCCAGCGTAGCTCAGTTGGTAGAGCACCGCTCTCGTAAAGCGGGGGTCACCGGTTCGAGCCCGGTCGCTGGCTCCATTGCACAAGATAGCCGCCTTCGGGCGGCTTTTTTGTTGCCGATTTTGAGTGCGTGCGCGCCAATCCAAGCATCGCCACGTCAACAGCGGCCCACTCGGTGGACTTCGGGTTTAATGCTTAGGGGCGGGGATTTACCAAAGTGAAATTTTAATGAAAAGAAACCCAGCTGCAACAATTGCCATGGTGAGGGCTCGAATTGGCCATATAGATTTAAAATAGCCACGATACCTTCTCTTTTGCTGGAACGATATATCTATACAAGGTTGTGAGCGGAAAACAAAAATACGTCGATTGCTATCCGACAAACGGGTCTGGAATTGCATTCACCGGTATTTCGGGGCAGATTGATACACATGTACGAAAGGGAACCTATGTGGTGCGTTGGGTTGGAGCTGCTGCAGGCCCGATATGGATTGCGGTCTTGCGCCCCGATGTCCAAATAGGTTTCTCTCTCTAGACGGGAAGTTGCTCATGGACGCCATATATGACGGGGATGACTGGGTCGATCATTATACTTGGCGCCTGGTCGGCTCGAACGACAATGGGGATGTGGTGTTTGATGGACTATGTCCAAAGCATCTCCATCCTTTTGTCTCGTCGTTAATTGAGAGTTCCGCTCGTGTTGCCCCCTACAGCTCGGCATCGCTTCATGATACGGACGTTTTGAAGACCATAAGGGAATCAATTGACGAGGGCACGATGAGCGGCCCGCTGTTTTCTCGGCTTGTGGGGCTAGATGAGATTGGCTCGAAACGACTGCTTGCGGGCGAAAAAGTGGAACTCACTTATCGGTCGATGATTTCAATCCTGCGGCTAGCCGATGTTCTTCGCAAATAAATGAGGCTTCCCTATTCAAAAACCGAAAACCCCGCCAAACGTGATTCCCCTAGGGAAAGCACGTTTGGCGGGGTCCTGGCGTGATTTCCCTAGGGAAATCACGCCAGCAGACGAACAGCTCAGCCGAGCAGCTCGCTACTCCTCCCAGTAAGCATCAGCAAGCAACTTAAAGCAGATCTTCTTGACCGGCTGTGCGCCATCGCCCGGGAACTCGAGCGTGGGCATGTGAGGCTCACCGGCAACGAACAGCGCGAACTTGTCGTCGGCAAGATCGCCGGCGATCGAAGCGTCGGAATCGACCAAATCGTAGTCGTCCTTCTCGTCAAACTCCTGGACCAGCGTCAGGCTACCCGTAGCGACCTTAAAGGCCTCGCGACCCTCGACGTCAATCTGCAGGTCGTGATAGCGCTGATGCGTCTCATAGTGAGCCTCGTCCTCGGGACGCGTCGTGGGAGCCATGACGTTCGCAAAGACCTTGTCGCCCAGAATCGGATGGCTGCCGACCTCGAGCTCCGCCGGGTCGTTCTCCTCGAGCCAGTCGATCAGCACGTCGAGGCCCTTGAGCATTCCGCGGTATTCCTCGATATCGCCCAGTGCACCGTAAATCATCTAAATCCCCTCTCGGATCGTTTCTTTGGCGGCTACTCGGCAAACACGTTACCGACGCTGTTGCCACCCACATACGTCTCGACCAGGCTAAGGTCGGGATTGAACACGACAAAGTCGGCGTCGCGCCCCGGCATAATGCTACCGCACTTGTCATCGGCTCTAACCACAAGCAAGCAACCGATGCCGGGGCCGACGCCCAAGCTCTTACAGCTCGGTTACGACAACGCCATTGTAGACCTCGTCCCAACGATCCATAACCAAGTGGCCAGTCATGGGATCCATGGCGTTGAGCTTGCCGCAGGTGTTGGCGGTACGCAGTACCGTCTCGTCATCCGCGCCAGCAGCAATCGCATGTGCGAAGCCGGCGATAGTGGAGTCGCCAGAACCCGTAGCGTTAACGGCAGGAATATCGGGAGTCTTGGCGCGGAACGCACGGCCGTTATGGAAGCCCACGGAACCGGCGGCACCCATGGAAACGACGACCCAGGGGATATCGGAGAAGCGGGCATCAGAGGCGAGCGCGGCGCGGAGCTCGTCCACATCGTCGGTGGTAAAGCTCGTGCCCAGAAGGCCGTTGATCTCGGTCAGGTTAGGCTTAACCAGCTCGGGCTTAACTTCGGACTTAAGGGCGGCCTCAAGCGAAGCACCCGAGGTATCGAGCAGCACCTTGGCGCCGGCGTTCTCGGCAATGCCCGTGATCTTGGCGTAGTAGTCCGCCTCGACGCCGCGGGGCAGCGAACCCGAGATGGTGACGACGTCGGCCTTGCCCGCAAGCTCGGTAAACTTGGCGGTAAAGGCATCGAGCTCCTCGGGAGCAATCGTCGGGCCGCTCTCGAGCAGCTCGGTCTGGTTGCCGGCGTGAAGGATGTTGAGGCAAATACGAGTCTCGCCCTTGATGGGTACAAAATCATTCTTAATGCCGTTGGCATCCATGAGCTCGGCCATGTAGGCGCCCATGTGGCCGCCGAGCAGACCGGTTGCCACAACGTCGTCGCCCAGCTGACCCAGGACGCGGGCCACGTTAAGGCCCTTGCCGCCGGCGGTCTTTTCGGGCGTCACGCGGTTGACGTCGTCGATAATGAGCTCATCGAGCTGATAGCGCGTATCGACAGACGGGTTCATCGTAACGGTGAGGATCATTTTTAGCTCCTTATCTCGCAGGCTCCTTGTGCCTCGCGATACGAGTCGACAAAACGGAATTACAGAATCTCAATCGTGAACGAGCGAACGACGGTCTCCTTAGGCTTGGCGACAAGGCAGCCGCGCTTGTGCTCAAGCACGTCATCCTCATCGGAACAGGTCGAAAGGCCGCCCCAAGGCTCAACTGCCACAAAATCGCCCTCGGGCTTACTCCACACGATGAGGTATGGAAAGCCCTCAAAGCTCAGGCGAACGCCCTTGTCCTCACCCTTTTTGGAAAGCGTGACCTGGCGGCTCTCGAGCACGTCAAAGATGGTCTCCGCAAAATCGAAGAGCTCGTGCGAGTGGGGCAGCGTCTTTCCCACCATGGGGTTCTTGGAGCGGTTTGCCACGTCAATCAATCCAGTCGAGGGAACGGCGGTGCAGAGCTCCGCAGCCTCGTCTTTCTCAAAGCGCAGCTCGTAGTCCGTATAGGCCTCGCCCTCATCGAGCGGACACCTGAAGCCGGGATGACCGCCGATAAAGAACGGCATGTCCTCGGTTCCCTCGTTGGTCACCTCATAGGAGACTCGCACGGCGCTGTCCTCGAGCGTATAACGGGCGACGAGCCTAAACGGATACGGATAATCGCTCAGCAGCGCGGCGTTATCCTCCGAAGCCAGGCACATAGCCAACTCGTTCTCGCCTTGGCTCAGCAGCTTCCACTCCTGCTTGCGCGCAAAGCCGTGGCGAGCGAGCTTTACATGATGCCCGGCAAACGTCATGGCGCTGTTGTCGCGCAAGCCTCCGCAAATCGGGAAGCAAATCGGTGCCTGGCCGGACCACACGGTGGGATCACCCTGCCACAGATACTCGCGACCGTCGGCCTCAATCGAGGTAAACGAGCCGCCGGCCGTAGACACCTTAATAGAAATCGAATCGTTGGAGAGAGCGTATTCCATTGCCCATCCTTTCGAACAACTGCTTTTTGCTCGCAAGTACCCGTCTCGGCCCTGACCAAAGGACAAACCCGCACGTTCATCGATGTGTCCGGTATCCCAGCCATGCAACGGGGTACCATATAGACATTGATGCAATTACAGCTGAAAGGCGTTCTTATGCGAACCATCATCCTCTATGCCTCACGCCACCACGGCAATACGAAAAAGCTCGTGGACGCCATCGTTGAGGCGCACCCCGAAATCGATACCCTCGACGTCAAGGCGCTCGGTAAAAACGAGTACCCCGACCTGCACGAATACCATCTGATCGGTGTCGCCACGGGCATTTATTACTCCGAGATCGACAAAGATATGGCGCGCGTGCTCACTAACGTGCTGCAGCCGCAGGACAAGGTGTTTGGGCTTATGACCTACGGTGGCAAAAACAAGTGGTACGGCAAGGATATCGATGGCATCTGCCGCATGAGGCAGGCCATCTTTATGGGTGTCTACGGCTGCCCCGGCTTTGATACGTGGGGGCCGTTCAAACTCACCGGCGGTGTCCAAAAGGGACACCCGACCGCTGAGGAAATTAAAGGCGCCGTCGACTTCTTCGACAAGATCGAAGACGAGTATGGCGACATCATCGTCGAAGAGTACGCCAAGCGCGAGAAGCGTCTAGCCTATGAAAAGGAGCATCCTGCAGGAGGCTTGGTGGCCGGCGTTAAGCGCACGGCAAAGAAAATCGCTAACAAGCTGTAACTGTTAAGGTGCTTTTGAGCGTTTAACCCATACGGCGGGTCCGAGCAGATTTGGGCCCGCCGTCTTTTTGTATCGTTACTCGGTAAAGGCGTTGCCGACGCTCTGGCCGCCAACATACGTCTCGACGAGGGTGAGCTCGTGGTCGAACACGACAAAGTCGGCGTCACGGCCCGGCATGATGCTGCCGCACTTGTCCTCGATGTGCGCGGAGCGTGCCGGCACCTCGGTTGCCATGCGAATGGCGATATCGGCGCTGGCGATGCCCCAGTCGACGATGTTCTTGACGCCCTGGGCAAGCGTGAGCACCGAGCCGGCAATGCTCTTGCCGTCGGCGAGCCAGCACAGGTTGTCCTTCATGATGACGTCCATGCCACCACTAGTGTAGCTGCCCTCGGGCATGCCGCCGCAACCCAGGCAGTCGGTGATGAGCACCGTGTGCTGCCAGCCCTTTGCCTGCAGCAGCGCCTTGATGGCGGCAGGGTTTACGTGCTTGCCGTCACAGATGATCTCGGCGTAGGTCTCGGGCGTGGACATGGCAGCACCCACGACACCGGGCTCGCGGTGATGCAACCCGCGCTGACCGTTATAGGTATGCGTAAAGCAGCTGGCACCGGCGTTGATGGCGGCAATGCACTCATCGTAGGTGGCGTCGGAGTGACCGATGCTGGTCACCACACCCTTGGCGTTCAGAGCAGCCGCATAAGCAGCGGCACCGTCGCGCTCGGCCGCCATGGCGCTCTTAACGATGCGACCACCCGCAGCCTCCTGCCACTGGTCGAAGACCTCCTCGGAGGGATCGATCAGATAAGCGGGGTTCTGCGCGCCCACGTGCTTCATGGTAAAGAAGGGACCCTCCAGGTAGATACCCTGAATGCGAGCGCCGCAGAAGTCGGGGCCGCGACCCTCGTCCGCCTGAGCGATAGCGGCGCAGGCGTCCTTGATCTGCTCGACGCCATCGGTGAACGTCGTGGGCAGCCAGCTGGTGGTACCACGACGGGCGAGCTCGGTCGAGCTGATATCGATGCCCTCGGGATCGTTATCGGTAGTCGAGTGGTTATAGAAGCCATGGATGTGGGTGTCGACCATACCCGGCGCGATCCACGATCCCGTGTAGTCCTTAATCTCGCAAGAGGGCTCGTCGGCCTGCCAGGCGCCAAAGATGCCATCCTCGACCATAAGATAGCCGCCCAGTTGCGGGCCTGCCGGCAAGAAGAACTTGTCAGCCTTAATTGCGTACGTGCTCATATGCACTCCTCGCTTCTAAAGCAGTTGACTGTGGTGATGCTTATACCCAGTTCACGTAAAACAAAAAGCGCCCGCCCGCCGTTATGAGCGGACGGGCGCCCTTACAGGGGGACGCGATTAAGCGGTGAAGGGGTGAATCGTCACGCCCTTGACCACGCGGTTGACCGTGCCGGTGGGGCTCGGCGTATCGGGCGTGTTGCCCACGCGCACGGAGTTGAGCAGGCTGATTGCCTGGGCAAACATCACGAACGGCAGAGCAAGGTAGCCCTCGGGAAGCGCCTCGTAGCCCTTAAAGGTGAAGGACTCGCCCTCGTAGATAGTAGCGCCATCCTGCTGAACGGCAACGGTGTGCTGAGCAATATCGTCGCCACCGATCTCGTTGAGGATGTCGATGTCGTACTGACGGGTGTAGGCGTCGTTGTTGACGAACACGAAGACGAGCGTCTTATCATCGACGAAGGACTTAGGTCCGTGACGATAGCCCATGGAGGTATCGTAGGAAGTAGCAACCAGACCGTGAGCGAGCTCGAGGATCTTGAGCTGGCTCTCCTGGGCAAGGCCACCGAAGGAGCCAGAACCCAAGTAGGTCACGCGGTTGAAGTCGCCAGCCAGGTAATCGGCGATCTCAGGCTCACGGGAGATGACCTCCTCGCCCATCTTGGCGATGGTCTCGACCCACTCGGCCTTCTGCTCGTCAGAGGCAGTGTCGAAAATAAGGGTAGAGAGCAGGGTCATGCAGGTGTAGGAACCAGTCATGGCGAAGCCCTTGTCGTTGGCGCGCGGGATGAGCAGCGTCAGCGCATTGGGGTCATCAGCAGACTCGACGGCGAGCTTGCCCTCGGGAGCGCAGGTGATGTTGAGGAACTTGACGTTGTGGACGAGCTCCTTGGCAACGGCAACGGCGGCAAGGCTCTCGGGGCTATTGCCAGAGCGGGCAAAGGAAACCACGAGCGTGGGATCCTCGGCGCGCAGGAAGTCGCGCGGGGCGCTCACGATATCGGTCGTGGCGATGGGCTTAAAGTCGTAGAGATCAGTGTTGCCAGCGTGACGCAGGTACGGGGCGCAGGTATCGCCAACATAGTCGGACGTACCGGCACCGGTGAAGACAACGGACAGACGGCCCTCGCCCATAGCGCGAGCCTCGGCCAGAAAGGCCTCGATGGCCTCCTTGTTCTCGCGATAGATGTTGAGCGTATCACGCCAAAGCTCGGGCTGCTGAGCAATCTCGGCCGTGGTGATCTGGGCGCCGAGCTCGGTGAGCTCCTCGACACTCTTCTCGAACATTTCTAATACCTCTCTCTAGAAGTAATCCTCTGACGTGCAATTATACACTTCGGTTGGTTATCTGGTAGTAACCAGTTAAATACAGAGAATCATCATATGGAAACGGTGCGAACACTAGTCGCTACGCTGGTGGTAAACCTTGTATTTAAACTGATCGGCACGAGCAACCGAGAGCGTATACTCCACAACCTCGTTTGACTCGTTATACGTGGTTCTGACCAAATCGAGCACAGGCGAGCCCTCGACAATTTCCAAAAGGTGGGCATCGGTGGGACGGGCTATGCTCGCATAGAACTCCTCTTCGGCCACGCGTATTTTTTGCTGAAAGTCTTGCTCAATCACATCGTAAAGCGGCTTACGCTCCAGCAGCGGTCGCTTTAGGGACATAAATTGACGAACCGGTAGATAGCTGCGTTCGACCATCATGGGCATGTTATCGGCAGAACGAAGGCGCTTGAGCTTAAAAATGCGATCGCCGATACGCAATCCCATATGCTCGGCCAGATTCTTATCGGCCTCCATCTCGCAAAACTCGAGAATCGTGGTCTCGGGGTCGCGACCCATCGCGCGCATCTGCTCGGTAAAGCTGTAGGACTGCATAAGATTGGTTGCTTTTGCCGAACGGTCGGTCACAAAGGTACCGCGACCGTGCTGCCGAACCACCAGTCCTAAACGCTCCAGTTCCTGCAGAGCCAGGCGTACCGTAGTGCGCGAGAGACCATAGCGCTCCGAAAGTTCGCGCTCGGAAGGAATCATGTCACCGGCGCGATATTCATGGTCAATCTTTTCGGTCAGAATATCGACCAGCTGATCGTACAGCGGTTGCTTACGCGCTCCGATCGCCATCCTATCCTCCCATTTTCTCAAACTCGGCTTCTACCTAGGGTGTTAAGCATTATCGGTCTGTAACACCCGAATCATCAAGAAAACAAAAGCCGCGCGCTCTTTCGAGCACGCGGCTTTTAACATACACATGGCTTAAGGGGTCGGGGTGTGAGCCGCGTAGGGACACACCCCTCAAGCTAGAGCCTTACCAGATGCTCGGCCAGAGACCAAGCGGGCCAGCGCCCAGGATGCCCAGGACGAAGAGCAGCAGAATGCCCTTGGTCGGGGTCCAGCTGTGCTTAGCGAACATGTAGTAAAGCAGCAGCGTAAGCATAAGCGGGACAAGCTTCGGGACGATAGTGTTGAGGGTGTCGGCAACAGAGAAGTTGACCGGATCCTCGGTGACGGTACCGTAGGTAACGGACTCCATGCCGTTGCCCAGATCGGTGACGCCGCACTCGACAGCGTTGCCGTCGGCATCGGAGGCGGTAAGGGCGTTGCCGTCCTTATCGGTCATGGCGATGGTACCGGCCTCAGCGGTCTCGGTATCGATGCCCTCCATACCGGTGAAGTTCTTGGCCTCCTTCTCGGAGACGATCACGGTATTGGCGGAGAGGCCACGGGTGGTGCCATTGGGGATCTGGAGGTTGATCTGGGTGCCACCCATGGTGACGACCAGGCAACCGACGACGAAGACGCCCATGATGGAAGCGGCACGCGTGAAGGCCTGCATGTTGGCGGTCAGAGCGTCAATAGCGCTGGTGCCAAGCTTGTAGGACCAGTTCATGAGCCAGAAGCGCAGAGCGAACTGGACGGCGTTGAAGATCACCAGGAAGATGATCGGCGCAGCGGCGTTGCCGTTGATGGCCATGTTGGAGGTGATGCCGGCCGTGATAGGCACGAGCGTCAGCCAGAACAGGGCGTCACCGATACCACCGAGCGGGCCCATTGCGGCGACGCGGACGGCGCGGATCGTGGGGATGTCAACCTTGTTCTGCTCGAGCGAAAGCACGATACCCATAACAAAGGTGACGAGGAACGGGTGGGTGTTGAAGAACTCCAGGTTGTGGCTCATGGAAGCCGCGAGGTCGTTCTTGTTGGTGTGGATCTTCTCCAGACCGGGGATGATGGAGTAGAGCCAGCCAGCGGCCTGCATACGCTCGTAGTTGAACGAGGCCTGCAGGAAGCAGGAGCGCCAAGCCATCTTGTTGAGGGTCTTCTGGTCGAGCTGCGGAGCAGGAGTGAGATCCTCGTAGTGCTCCGGGATCACATACTCATTAGATGCCATCTTCGAAGTCACCTCCGTCAGAAACAGCTGCACCCTTCAGCTCGGTCTGCTGCTGGAAGTCCCAGAAAGCGATGCCGAAGCCGATGAGAGCGAGGATGAGCAGAGCAGGGGTCGCCAGCGAATCGTTGGCAACGGTGATGAGCGCGAGGCCAAAGCCCATGAGGAAGAAGCCCCACATATCGCGGTTCATCATAACCTTGAGCAGGACGGCGAAGCCGACGAAGCGCATCATGCCGCCTGCAGCGGACAGACCGGTCTGCAGCCAAGTCGGGATGGCGGAAGCGATGGTCTGACCGATGGTAGCGCCAGCGATGAAGAACAGGGTGACGACGACAGCGAAGATCAGGCCGAGCAGAGCCATGGCGAAGTAGTTCAGACGCTCGATGCCCTTGGTGTCAGCGTTATGAGCCATGTTGTCCGCGGAGGACATGAGGGGCGACATAAGCGTGAAGACCAGGGTAACGCCGAGCTGACCAAGCAGAGCGAACGGAATGGCAAGGCCGACTGCCGCGTTGGGCTCGAGGCCCGTAGCGATAGCGAGAATGGCTGCCATGATGCCGCCGATGACGGCGTTAGGCGGCTGAGCGCCTCCGATCGGCATGTTGCCGATCGTCATGAGCTGATAGGTACCACCCACGAGAAGACCGGTGTTGAGGTCGCCAAGGATAAGACCGATGACGGCGCCGGTGACGATGGGCTGATAGAGAGACTCGAGGAAGTTGAACTGGTCGATTGCCGCGACGAACGTGACGATGAAGACCAGAGCGACCTGGATGATCGAGTATTCCATCTTGCTCCTCCTTTCAAAATGTATGTACGCACTTTGGATATCACGTACAGAACGTCAGGGTTTCACTCCTGACAACGTGGATCACGAGGATTACGAGAAGAGCTTGCTCGTGTCCTCAACAGGCGTGCTCGGAACGCGCCTGATCTCCAACTCCACCCCCAATTCCTGCAGCTCTTTAAACGCAGCGACATCCTCGTCGTTAACTGCGACGGAGGTGGCGACTTGGCGCTTTCCTTCCGACATGTGCATGTTGCCGATGTTTACCTTCTTTATAGGCACACCGCCCTTGACGAGCGTAAGCACGTCTTCCGGTGTTTCGGCCACGATGAAGATCTTCTGGCGCGGGCTCGCCTTGCCAATGACGTCGATGGTCTTCTGCAGGGAGAAGAAACGCGTAGCGACGCCGGCGGGAGCGGCCATCTTCATGAGGTTCTGGCGCATGGTGTTGGTCGACACATCGTCGTTGGCGACGAGGATAAGGTTGGAGCCCAGGGTGGAGTTCCACTGGGTAGCGACCTGACCATGGACCAGTCGGTTATCGATGCGGGTAAGAAGAATGTTGGGTTCTGCCATGTTGATCAGCTTCCTTTCGTTATTTGCTGACGACAGTTACTTGATCTCCTGAATCGCATAACGCGAAACATCTACGACGGCACCGGATCGGACTTTGATCTGGACCTTTTCGCCTTCGATGCCCTTGACGGTTCCGTAGATACCGCCGGCGAAAAGAACCTCCTGACCCGGCTTGAGCTCGGTGTGCAGCTCCTTGAAGTACTTCTGCTTCTTCTTCATGTTGATCTGAGACCAAATGGTGTAAATCACACCCATGATGACGAGAAGACCTAAAAGAGCGACCGAGGAGCTCAGGACGCTGGCTCCGAAATCGGCCATTAGATGCCGTCCTCGTCGCCGAAGATATCCTCTTCCTCGGCACCAGCGACGGAGGCAACCGTCTGGGCGGTGATGCCCGTCTGGCCAACGGTCACGGCCTGCTCGCCAAGCTCGGCGAGCGTAGCGTTGCCGCGGAGGAACAGAAGCTCAATAACCATGGGAAGGTTCGTGCCAGTCAGAATCTCGACGTTGTCGACATCCTGGGCAATCATCATTGCCTGGTTGAACGGGGTACCACCAAGCAGGTCGGTAAAGACGAGCACGCCATCGCACTCCTCGCGCATGGCGGTGATAGCGGCGCGGAGATCCTCACCGTAGGAAGCAGCCTGGTCGCCCTCGAAAGGAACGACGGTAAAAGCGGGCTGATCACCGGCGACCATAGCGATAGCGCTTGCGAGGCCGGGTGCGAACTGTCCATGACCGGTAAGAATAAAGCCAACCATTCAAATTTCCCTTCCGAAGGTGTGTACGATCTGAGTCCGATGTTTTCGGAAGCCAGCGGGCGGACGCCCTTAAAGCTTCTTGGAAAGCGTTCTTTGAAGACCAGTGGTATCTCAACTGGTAGTAACCACGTGACGTGTTGTTGTCACTATATCATCACAGAAGAGGTCGCTTTCGCTGATTCACGCAGTAAAACGTTTTTGCACCGCTCACGGCGATAAATCGACCGTTTACCGCTCGTTAACACTTCTACCTGCGGCTTTGAAACCGTTTCGAAATGATTCGACGAATGATCGGAACCTTTTCTGTGTCTAAACAACGCAGGGTGGCCAAAAATGGCATGTAGAAAAAATGCAGGTCATTGTGAAGATTTGTGAATTGGTCTTTTTGACTTAATACCAGTTAGAACCAGTTTAGAAATTATCGGTGAACGGTAGTTTTCGACCGCTCAGCGGTTATTTCCAATCGTTTGCAGCTCCTTTTCCATATGAATTAGGGAAACCCGATGAAGCACTTGCGCGGTTGCGGGAAATTTCGATACTCGTCCATCCCCCACGTGCCAAACTCTCACTCCCTAAATATGCCATAAGCTCTCGCTATTCGTCTTACAAACATTACTTACTCTAATCTGTAATTGTTTATCGTTTATCATTAAGTATGTTATAAGATTTAAATATCATCCTAGACATTGGTTGGAGGAGCTATGATCCGCTGGAACGCATCCACATCGAATGAAACCATCAGCCGCGAACAGGCAATAGCCAATCTGAGGAAGCTCACTCGCTACTGCAAATGGGCCACAATCTGCACCGCCGTGGCGCTCGCTCTGGGACTCCTCGCAGTCATTGCAATCTACGATCTACTCATATTGCCTAGCCTCTCCCAAGGGTTCTGTCTCCAATCCGTAGAGCTTGAGGCTGGCGAAGGGCCAATTCTCGCTCTCGTCGGCGCCGATGAACACACCCCTCTTATGCTTGTCGCGCACGACGGTCATACTGCCATAGGGAGCGCCATGATGACATGCCTTGCGTTTGCCATCGTGCTAAGCGCATACAGGTTTTTCTCCGCCATTGAAAAGGCGGGCAGGCCCTTTGACCTCGAATGCATCCGCATACTACGTCAAGTAGGACATTTGTTCCTTATTGGCGGCGTTGCTGTGAAGCTTCTTGGTGCCATAGTCACGGGGCTGATACTCTCAGGATTTGGCGGCAACTTTACGGATGCGCTTGGCGGCCAGCACCTCGACCTCTCTATGGTCTTTGCAGGCCTGATTATTAGCCTGATTGCCAGCGTCTTCCAGTACGGGTGTATCCTGCAAAAACAAGATGACGAGTTGCTCTAGGGGGAATCCATGATTATTCTGCGGCTCGACCGCATGCTTGCCGAACGCAAGATTTCATCCAAAGAGCTTGCGGAACGCGTGGGTATCTCCCAGGTCAATATGTCGCGTATCAAGACGGGCAAGGTTTCTGCCGTGCGCTTTTCAACTCTTGACGCGATATGCCGGGCACTCGACTGCCAACCGGGCGATGTTCTGGAATACATACCTGACGATGAAGCCGATAGCCTCTTTGGGCTTAAAGATGAATAGCCATAATTAAGCCGCCAATCACGCCCTCAACGCAAAAAGCCCGCCAGTACGACTTCCGTGCTGGCGGGCTTTCTGCTGTCAATCGGCTAGATGCTCGATGAGCCGTGCGACTCTTTACGCAAACAGACCGTAGATGCTGATGTTGGCCTTGGCGTAGAGACCGTTAGCGTACTCGGTCCACTTGGAGCTGGCGCTCGAAGCCTGCGAGGAATACTGCTGATAGGCAGTGTAGTAGGCGGTCATTGCCTGCTTATAGGTCGCGCTATCGGCCGTAAAGGCATCGTCGGCGAATGCCTTAGCGTAGGTGCCATCGGCGTCCTTCCAGGTGCCCTTCTCGCTATCCCACTCGTCGCCGGCAAGGTTGATGATGTAGTCGGCGTAATCCTTGCTCGCGGTCTCCTCGTTGCCGTCAGAAGGCTCGGTTGGGGCGGTCGGCATGCTTGCGGAGCTATCGCCCACCTTCTTCTTGTAGAGCTTCTGCAGCGTCGCGGACTGGCGGACGATCTGTTTGGCCTGGTCCTTGGACACGCCATACTGCGTGGCCATGGTCTTGTAGTCCGAAGTGCCGATGGAATCCTCGGCGTACTTCTTCATCTCCTTGGAAGAGACGGTAATGCCCTCGTCCTCGGCGGCATCGAGCAGGATCTTGTTGCGCACGTAGGACAGGATGACATCGGCAGAAGGAGCGGTGTAGTTGCCATCGCTATCCTTGACGGTATCGAGGCTGTACTGGCTCTCGATGGCCTCGCGCGCGGTGATGTCGCTCTTCTTGCCGTTGTAGCTATAGCTTGCCACGGTCGAATCGAGCTGGTCCTCGGTCAGGGTCGACGAGCCGACACCCTTGCCGCCAAAGCCGCCATTGCCAATAAAGAAGCCGACCACGGCAGCGATAACGACGGCAACCACGAAGGCGGCGATCATCGTCTTCTTGTGCTTGGATGCGTGGTCGTCTTCGTCGGAACCCAGGATATCGTCGTCCTCATCTTGGGCCTCGGGCATCAAATTCTCGTCAGCGGCATCCGCGGCAATCTGAGCCTCCAGACGGGCGTCCTCCTCCTCGGCCGTCGTACCGGCAGCAATATGCTCGGCAGACGTGCCGGCGACCAGGTCGATCTTCTCGTCCTCGTCACCGTCGGGGCCTTCGCCGCGCTCGATGATCTGGATTCCGTCGATCTCGTCCTTCTCGTCCTTCTTTTGAATCAGACCCATATCAATTACTCCTTGTTAGGAAACATAGTCCCCAATAGAATACGCCCGACGAGGCGCCGGGCGTATTGATTCTTAGGTTATACGCAAACACTTAAGTACTATTTAGGCGTTTGCAGCGTGCATACCTTAGGCCAGGTGCGCGATAACGGCATCGGCAAAGGCCTGCGTGCCCACAGCGCCCTCAACGGAGCCGGTCTGGGCACGACGCACGTCACCGGTAACCCGCTCGCCCTCGTCGAGCGTGGCGGAGACGGCGGCACGAATGCGATTGGCAGCATCGTTCTCGCCCAGGTGATCGAGCATCATCGCAGCAGAGAGGATCTCGGCCGTGGGGTTGGCGATATCCTGACCGGCGATATCGGGCGCGGAGCCGTGCGTTGCCTCAAAGATGGCGCAATCGGCACCGATGTTGGAACCCGGAGCCATACCCAGGCCGCCCACCAGGCCGGCGCATAGGTCGCTCACGATGTCGCCGTACAGGTTGGGCAGCACCAGGACATCGAAGTCGTTGGGGTTCTGGACCAGGCCCATGCAGGTGGCGTCGACGATCCTGTCGTTGAACTCGATATCGGGATAGTTGGCGGCCACCTCGCGCGCAACACGCAGGAACAGGCCGTCGGTCGCCTTCATGATGTTGGCCTTGTGCACGGCCGTCACCTTTTTGCGGCCGCAGCGGCGGGCATACTCAAAGGCATACTCCACAATACGGCGGCTCTTGGCGATAGAGATGGGCTTGATCGAGATCGCGGAATCGGCGGCGAAGGTCTTTTGGCCCGAACGCTCGACGAGCTGCGAGAGCTCCTCGACCTCGGCAGCGCCCTCATCGAACTCGATGCCGGCGTAGAGGTCCTCGGTGTTCTCGCGCACGATAACCAGGTCGACGTCGCGGAAACGCGAGCCGTCGCCCGGCTGCGACAGGCAAGGGCGCACGCAGGCGTACAGGTCGAAATGCTTGCGCAGGGCCACGTTGACGCTGCGGAAGCCCGTGCCGACCGGTGTGGTGATGGGGCCCTTGATGGCAACCTTGGTCTCGGCGACCGCATCGAGCACGTGCTGGGGCAGCGGCGTGCCAAACTCGTCCATGACGCCGGCGCCGGCCTCCTGGACGTTCCAGTTGATCTGGACACCGGTGGCCTCGACCACGCGGCGCATGGCCTGCGTAATCTCGGGACCGATACCGTCACCGGGAATCAGGACTACATCGTGCGCCATAATCTGTTACTCCTCGTCTTCGGCGTCGTCAGATTTTTTAACGCTAGCACGCTTCTTCTTTTTGGAGAGATCCAGGCCAAAACGTTTAACAAGCATTTCGCAAATCTCGCTCGAACGGGCCTTGAGATAGCTGCCCTTACCGTTCTCGGCATCGAACTTAAGGCGCAGCGCGAGCTTCTCGGCAACCTCGGCGTCGATCTCGCCCTGGCAAAACTCGTACAGGCAACCGAGCATGTCGCGATACTCAAGGTCGCCGTGGTAGCACTGGATGGCCTCGTCCAGGATGGGCCAAGCCTCGCGCGAACGCTCGACACTCGTGGCGCCCCACACGCACAGCAGGCGGAAGGCGGCATAGCGCAGCGTGGAGGAGATCTCGTCGAACAGTGCGGTCTCGGCGCCCTCAAAGGCATCGCCCAGCTGCTCAGGGCAGGTGGTGGCGAGCGCCGTCAGGGCATCGAGGGCCTCCCAGCGGGTCTGCGCCTCGGGGCGGTCGAGTGCCTCGATCAACGCGGGCACGCAGGGCACGACGCGCTGCGGATCGCGCTCGGCAAGCAGGTGCAGCACGCGGGCGGCAAACTGGCGGATGCGGCGCGTGGGGCAGCCGAGCTCCTGGACCAGGCGATCGACGGCGTTCTCGTTCTCCTCTGCCAGCTGGAGCTGTGCCAGCTCCTCGTCGGTGAGCTGTTCGTCTTTGTTTTCTGCCATAGTTACCTCTTCTTACTATTTCTTAGCGTGCTTGCCAGCACCCTTGCTGTCATCGGTGACCGAGATGAGCTGTCGGTCGGCCGCGCCATTGCGACGTGCGCGGCGGCGCTCCTCGGCGTCGCCCGCGTCGGCGGCGGCTCGATGAGCCTTGTTGACGTTAAAGACCTCGTCGTGCTTGCGCCACGGACCGACGGACTCGCCAAAGCTCATCTTAAGACCGGCGATAAAGCCACCGAGCCAGCCGATCGGCGCAAACTGCACCAGCGGGAACAGCGAGAACACCCAGGTCAGCAGGACGACTGCCGCCGCTCCTGCAAAGTTGGCAATCCAGTAGTCGCGCTTGGTGATCACGCGCTTTTCGCACGCCCACTGGCCGCACAAAAAGCCGATGTAAATCGCAAAGAGAAAGAGCACCAGCGCAAGCACCACGAACGTCCAGCTCATAGGCGCTACTCCCCGTGATGGTGGCCGCAGCAGCACTCGTGGCCGTCGTCATGGCCGTGGCCGCCGCAGCACTCGTGGTCCTCGCCGTGGTGATGGCCACAACCGCACTCATGGTCCTCGCCGTGCTCGCCGCAACCGCAACCTTCCTCGTGAGCGCCATGCTCCTCGGGGCGATACTGCGACCAGTCCAGACCGGCGGCGATGGCGTCGGCCTCCTCCTTGTAGAGAACCGTGATGGCCTGGGTGCCCAGCTTGGCGCCACCGATGGCGTCGAGCATGTCGTAGAGCGTAAAGGCCACGTCGGCGCCGGGCAGCGCGAGCTCGCGGTCGTCGGCGTAAGCAAGGGCCAGGCGCAGGTCCTTAATGAAGTGCTCGACCATAAAGCCGGGCTTGTAGTCGCCGTCGAGCGCCTTGGGAGCCAGGCTCTCCATGGCGCCGGACTTGCCGGTACCGCCCAGGATCATCTGGCGGGTCTTCTCCAGGTCAAGGCCGCTAAGCTCGGCAAATGCCATGGCGTCTGCCATGCCGACCATGCAGGCGCCCAGCGACACCTGGTTGGCGAGCTTGGCAGCCTGGCCCTTGCCAGCGCCGTCGAAGCAGCAGATGTTGGCCGCAAAGGTGGCAAGGACATCGCGGACCGGCGCGATGTCGTTCTCGGTAGCGCCCACGATAGCCGTGAGCGTGCCGGCGATAGCACCCGACTCGCCGCCGGTGACGGGGCAGTCAAACGCCATGCGACCAGAAACCTGGGCGGCCTCGGCAATGTCGCGCGCCAGCTCGGGCGAGCTTGTGGTGAGGTCGATCAGGACCGCGCCGGGCTTAGTGCACGCGAGCAGGCCGTCGCCCGCCAGGTAGAGCTCCTCGACCTCGGAGGGATAACCCACCATGGTAAAGACGACGTCGGCGTTCGCCACGGCATCTGCCGGCGTATCGGCCCAAACGGCACCGCGCTCGATAAGCGCGGCGGCCTTGGACTTGGTACGGTTGTTGACCGTGACGGGATAGCCGGCATCCAGGATGTGGCCGACGATGGGGGCACCCATGATTCCGGTGCCGATGAATGCGACGGAGAGCTTGTTTGCCATGAAACCTTTCCTTTTGGGTTGGGTGTTATTACCAGGTTGAATACTCGGTGCCAGCGTTTGGGCTGTGAGTTGGGATCGATTACGGCCGCGTTACTTGCCTACTGACCGCGCACGCGGCGGGCGATGCGGTCGGAAAGCGACGCCTTGTCGGCGCGGTTCTTGCCCCAAAACGCGCAAGCCACCATGCCGGGGCCCACGTGCGAGCCAATGGTGGGGCCCACAGAGCTGCGGATGATGGTCACGTCGGCGCAACCCTCCTCCTTGCGGATGGCGGCTTCGAGCCAGTCGCCGTCCTTCTCGGCATCGGCCGTCATAATGGCGATGGGCATGGTGCGATCGGGCACATAGCTCTCGCGGAACGACTTGAGAATGGACTTGAGCGCCTTCTTGCGACCGCGGTTGACGCCGATCAGCGACAGCGAGCCGGCCAGGTCGTAGGACAGCTCGGGCTTGACGTCGAGCTTTGCCGTGAGCTGTGCCGCCGCGGGCGGAATGCGGCCGCCGGCAGCCAGCGCGTCAAAGCTCTCGAGCGTAAAGTAACCGTGGACATAGGTCTTGGCCTCGTTTGCCCAGTCGACCAGCTGCTTGGCGGTCAGTCCCGCCGAACGCTGGCGCACGGCCTCAAGCGCCAAGAGCTCGCCAGTCGCACAGGGCAGAGCGTTGTCGACCACGTACAGCTCAAAGTTGGGATACTTGGCGCGCACGGCGTCCGCCGCCTGGCACGCGGAGTTGTAGCTCGACGACAGCGCCGAGGTAAAGCACAGGTAGACCGTGGGCGTACCCTCTTTGGCGCACTCGGTAAAGAACTCGATATAGCGACCGAGCGACACAGCCGAGGTGGACACGCGGGCACCGGCGCGCATGCGGTCGTAGAACTCCTTGGGTGTGATGCTCGACCAGATGTCATCCGTGCGCTCCTCGCCATCGATAATGAAGGGGAAACCCAAGATATCGACATCGAGGTTCGCGGCGACCTCGGGGCTAAAGTCGCAGCAGGTATCGACGACGATGCGGCAACGGTCCGAATGACCGGCGGATGCGGCCTTGTCCATCAAAGCGACTCCTTACGTAAAAAGGCGGCCACCCGCATGGGATGGCCGCCAACCGTTAACTCATGCAAGTTAACGTATTTTACTCGTCAAGTGTTTCGATACGGGGCTTGATGATGCCATATCCACCATTCTTACGGTGATACACCACATTGATGAGGCCAGTCGTCGCGTTCTCGAACACGTAGAAGTCGTGGCCCAGCAGATCGGTCTGCACCAGCGCCTGCTCCTCAGTCATCGGGGTGACATCGATGACCTTCTCGCGGACGAGCAGGTCGTCGTCCTCCTCGGGCAGCAGCAGGTCGGCCAGATCCTCGACACGCTCGACCGGTGCAACATCCGCTGCGCTGGCACCACCCTGGCGGTTGTCCACAACCTTGGTCTTGAACTTGCGCAGCTGGCGGGTGACCTTATCGGCGGAGAGGTCGATGGCGGCGTACATATCTGCACCGTGCTCGGCAACGCGAATCACCGAACCGCGGGCGCGAACCGTAACCTCGACGATTGCCGGGTTGGGGTTCGAGGGGTTCTTCTCATAGCGAAGTACAACGTCGACCGTCATGGGCTCGATATCGAAAACCTTGAGCGCCTCGCCGATCTTCTCATCCACATGCGCACGCAGAGCATCGGTTACCGTCGTCTTGCGTCCAGAAACCTTGATATCCATACGTGGCTCCAATCTGCCTCGGGGACTTACTGTACTGGCTATGTACCCATTGCCGTGCATTTAATCACGCGGATTCCCAAAGACCCGAATAACGATTGCTTGATACCGCATACCGAAGTCTCGCACTTTTCTGTGGCAAAGTGCGCTATAGGAGGGAGCCGGCGACTTTGTATTTGGTCCCGAAAATTGTCTTTGACCTGCTGGTTTTATAGAGATGAAAAAGCCGGGCTCCCCTATTGGGGAAGCCCGGCAGTGCGTGTTGAAACCGTGAAGAGGCGTCTCTCCTAGCGCATAGGAGAGACCACCCCTAGCAATAACTAGCTATTAAGCTTGTTAATGTCGTCGTCGGTGATGGTGTCTTCCTGGCTGGACGATTTGTCTTCGGAGGATGCGGTCTCATTGTTGGAATCGGAGGACTCGCTGCCGGAAGACGTGGTCTCACTGGACTCAGAGTCGCCCGGCTGCACGTTAGCGCCCGAAACCGTCTTAGTGGTGAGGTCGTAGGGCATCGTGCCGTACCAGACGCAGTGGACCGCCTCGAGCGTGCCGTCGGCCGTAATACCGTCGAGGGCATCGCTCACGGCACGACACAGTTCGTCATTGGACGAAAGGCCTGCAACACCAAGCGTCGAGGGCGCCTCGAGCGCACCGACATAGGAGATCTCGCTCATCAGGCGCGCAAGGTAACCGCCAGCCGTGGAGTCGCAGATCACATAGTCGACCTCGCCGGACTCGAGCGCCTCAAAGCACTCGTTGATGTTGGAGTAAGTCTTTTGGTTGGCGGTGATGCTCTGCTTAGCAAGCGCCTCCTGCGAGGCCGAGGACATCTGGATACCCAGAGTAGACGTGTTAAGGGTATCGGTGGAAACGCTCAGCGACCCACCATCGCTGGTTTTACCGAACACGGAAGCGGCATCGTACAGGCAGGTGCCGAGCGAGCTAACGTCCCCATCCGTGGAGTTGATCTCGCCGATAAAGATATCAGCCTTTTTGTCACCGAGCGCGGAACCTGCCGAGGACGCATCGACAAAGGCGACCTTAAGGCCCATGCGGCTTGCGAGGGCGCGGGCAGCGTCGACTGCATACCCCGTGAGCTCGCCGTCAGCGCCCTGCATGGCCTGCGGCGCATCGGAGGTATCGAGGGCAACCGTCAGGGTACCGGGGGTGACCAGGGCATCATCCGACACCGCGGGCGTGACGGTCTCGCGCTCGATCTGGTCAATCGTGGGTGTCGTGAACGTGGACAGTGGATTGAACGCGCATCCGCTCAAGCCCAAAACGGCAATGACCGCCGCGGTCCCAGCACCTAACCGAGCCGCGTGCATCAAGCTGCCCCTCACCATGTCCACTACCCTGCCTTCTGTGTCGTATACAATCCGTGCGTTGCGCGGAATAACGGGTTGTTCCCACCAGCTGACCTGGTATTTGACCCCACACTTGCGCACCGGGGTGTTTGCTCGGGAAGCCGTAGCCACCTTCACGACTGGCCCGCTCGCCCGCGAGGCGGTATTGCCCCAAAGAAAGTAGAACGGACGGTGCGGCTTACATCTAGGACGCGCCATGATCGCGCCGCGCGCACGCG
Source organism: uncultured Collinsella sp. (assembly GCA_934630735.1). Taxonomy (GTDB): domain Bacteria; phylum Actinomycetota; class Coriobacteriia; order Coriobacteriales; family Coriobacteriaceae; genus Collinsella. Next base: position 20,833 of record CAKTWK010000027.1, read on the forward strand.
GTCGCTTACGTGGATCCCTTTGACCGCGTCTGTCTTGGACTAGGATGGACATTTCGTCCGTCCGCAACCACAGCCTGGCAGGAACGTAGCGCATTATAGCTAAGTTCAAGCTAAAGTTTAAGGTTAGGGGCGTCATTCGCACCGTGAGCACAGATTTTGCAGGTCGGAGCTGACCATTCGTGCCCCTATGAAGCCCGGAGCTCCCTACGAGGAGCTCCGGGGCACCCGTCTCAGGGTGCCGTGGCCAAAAAATGGCAAATATGAGTACTGTTATCAGTTTAGTAACAGGCAATTTTGGCCTCTTGGACAGATTTTGCGCCCAGTGTCGCCAGCCTGATGCTTAGTTATTCTACATTTGTTTATTATCTTCTTACTTTACGCCGCCTCCGAGTCCTAAATTCCTTGATTTTGCTGTTACTGAATTTGTAGCAGTACTCATATTTGCTATATTTTGGCCAGGGCTATGATTAACCCCCTATTTTCGACGCGAATTAGACCAGCTTAAGCCCAAAACACGCCCGCAGCGTGTTAAGTAACGCCTCTTGCTTCTTCCTGCGGGCATCGACACGATTCCGGTACCGCTTACCCATGCGCTGGTGGATGCGCCATGCGAGCGCTTCCATCGCTTCCATGTCGCAGAGCATTTCGTTGTTGACCGTCGCGACCTCGATTCCCATAGTAATCAAGCCCGTGTTGCGTTTTTCATCATGGATACGTCCCCTCCGGGAGGAATGGCCCAGCTCACCGTTATATTCAAGGTCAAACTGGGCTGCTTCCTGATACGCATCGCAAACGGCATGCGGCATCCCCGAGATTGCCTGCGCGCGGTCATCGAACTCAATCTTGTAGTCGGTCTTAAAGGGACCGCAGGCAAATCCGCCATAGGAAAACGGAAGCGAAAACAGAGCGAGCATGATGCACTCCATGGGCGAGCGCAGGTTTTCTGACAGATAGGGACACAGGCGCAGCAGCTGTTTGGCCACATTCCCCTTGCATACCACAAGGTAATCTGTCAGGCGATCGGGCGTCAGCACCGGCTCGACTTCAAAGTAGCCCACGTCTGCCGGTTGGTGCTTGTCCTTTGCAAGTCTATTCGCAACAGGCGAGGTGTAGGGAGGCAGATACTTCCCGCGATCGCTCAGTGAAATCTTGGAACACAGTTCCTGGGCCAGAGCAAACGCCTGGATACAGCCGACCTCGCGGGCGACGGCAACACAAAGGGCCTCGGGAGATAGGCTGTACACCCCCGATTCCACCTCTAGAATCGAGCCGGCAGGCAACCCAGAACACACGGACCAGTCCACGCCAGGCATGCGGCGGCGCTGCACCGCAGATCCCACCAGCAAGCACAAGTCTTCTTGGACCTCGCCACTCACGGCCCCGATCCGCACCAAATCGGGAAGATAGATGTCCTCGGCCGAGGGAGACGATGCGTGCAGCACGCGGCGCTCCTCATCGGGCTTGAGGTCCTTCCAGCCGATGTAGCCCATCTGCCGGCGCTCGGCTCGAATCATACGCAACGCCGAGGCGCCCGTCAGGATCACGGAAGCCGCTAACTGCTCTTTTGTCGGTTTGTTGTACTGCCTGATTGTTACCGCCACATGAATCACCCCTACCAAACGCGTGCGATAGCGAGGCCATCAACGGCCGCGGCACCGGCGCGCTTGAGTTCCGCCGAAGCCGCTGCCATCGTCGCACCCGTGGTGATAACGTCGTCGATAAGCAGCAGGCGGCGGCCGTGCACGTCCTCAACGGTCTCGTACATGCCTCGGGCGCGTTCACGGCGTTCTTCACGACCGAGTTCACGCTGGTCGCCATGGCCGTATTTAACGAGGGCATCGAGCAGCGGAACACCCGACAGCTCGCAAAATGGGCGCGCGATGGCTTCCATATGATCGAAGCCGCGTCGCCGAAACGCCGCCGCCGTCGCGGGCACAAACACCACTGCATCGGCGCCGGACAACACACCGCCTAAGCGTTCGGGTGCCGCGACCTGGGCATGTAAGGCGGTGTCGTATAGCAGCTCCGCCAGATACGGCGCCAGGCGTCGCTCGCCCGCGTCTTTGTATGCTTTAATGATCCGCGGCAGCGGATGCGTGTAAACGGCACATGCCAGGCACCGGTCGAGTGCTTCGGCCATCGCCGAGGACGAACCCTCGACCGAGCACTCGGTGCACAGCAAGTCTCCAAACGGGGCGCCGCATCGAGTGCAGCTATGCCGCGGGTCGATGAGCGCAAGCGCCGCCAAGCAGTCTTGGCAAATAAGCGCGCCGGAGCGCTCGCAGCCGGCGCACCGCGTGGGCGACAATGCCTCAAGCGCCTCGTGCGCCGCCCGCTCGGCAAACGGCAGCAATTCGTCCGCAAACGGTAGGATGCCGGCACCTTGCAGGCATCCCAACACATTCAAATGTCTCTTCACGACACAACCCTCCCTACGTTCAATCGCAGGGAGGGTTGTTGATCCAGCGCTATGATACCCCGATGCGCTCGGGGCAAGGCGGGTTAAATCCGCTCGCGGGCGTTATTCGCCGGCGGGCGGTTGTGGTGCAGACGAAGACGGGGTCGAGCCCTCGCCACCATCTTGACGCGGCTTGCGGGAACGACGACGGCGACGGCGCTTCTGGCCCTGGTCGGCCGAACCCTCGCCACCACGATCTTCGCGCGACTCGCGTTCGTCGCGAGCAGCGCCGCGCGCGGCCTTGGCAGCCGCCCCTCCGCCATCTCCGGGGCGACGACGTGTGACCTTGACCTCTCCATCCGAGACCTGATCGGCCACGGAGGGCACCGAGGGCTTTTGCTGCGTGCCCGAGGAATGGCGACGACGCGGACACGGGGCGCGCTCGTCATCGTTGCGCTGCTTGCCACCCTTGTCGGCAGGCGTATCGGAACCCGAACCACCCTTGGGAGCGGCACCGGCTTCGCGAGCAGCTGCGGCGCGGAAGGCGTCCTCGCGCTCCTCGCTCGACAAATGGCGGCGGCGACGGCGCGTGGGATTCATGCCACCGCCGCGATTTTGCTGCTGAGGCTGCCGAGCTTCGCGCTCGCGGGGGGAATTCTTGCCTGCGGGAGCGGCCTCGCCGGCATCGCCCGAACCCGCGCGCTTGCGGCGGCGACGTCCACCGGCAGCCTCCTCAGCCTCGGGTGCCTCGGCCTTGCCGCGACCCTTACCGCGGCCGCGACCCTCGCCCTGGCTCTGACCGGCACGGGTATCGGCGTCCGCATCGCGACGGCGGCGCTTGGGCATCGACGTGCCGGCCAGACGGTCGGCGCTCGACAGGCCATCGCCCACGTCGACGCCGTTCTCGCGATCGAGCTCCATGAGCGCCAGACGCATCTCGGGCGACTCGATACGCTCGAGCACATCGCGCGTCACGCAATCGGGGCGGCAGCTGCAGCCCTGCTCGGCGGCCTTCTTCTTGCAGCCCTCCGAGCACGTCATATCGGCCAAGTTGACCTTAAAGACTTTGCCGTTCTCCAGGCGCAACACCAGCTGCTCACGCGGCGTGTCATATTCCTGGATGCGCGCCTTGCCGAGCGGCGTATCGATAAGCGTCTTCTTTTTGGGCGCGCGGCTCTTAAAGTCCTTGTACGCCTCGAACTCGTAGCGCAGGCAGCACATCAGGCGGCCGCAGACGCCACTAATCTTGGACGAGTTGAGCGGCAGGTCCTGCTCTTTTGCCATGCGGATCGAAACCGGCTCAAACTGTCCGCCAAAGCGCGTGCAGCAGAGCTCCTGGCCGCACTGGGCATAGCCGCCCACCAGGCGGGTCTCGTCGCGCACGCCGATCTGGCGCATGTCGACGCGAATGTGCAGCGTCGAGGACAGGTCCTTGACGAGCTGACGGAAATCGACGCGCTCCTCGGCAGCAAAGTAGAACACAGCCTTCTCGCCGCCAAACAGGTACTCGACGCCGACCGGCTTCATCTCGAGGTCGAGTTCCTTGACCAGGCGGCGGAAGTCGACCATGGCCTCGTCACCCTGGATGGCCAGGTCGTCGGCAAGCTGCAGGTCGATGTCGCTCGCTACGCGCAACACGGGCTTGAGCGGCTGACCGATTTCGTCGAGCGGCACCTCGAAGGGATCGGCCGTGACCAGGCCGATCTCGGTTCCGCGTTCGGTAGAACAAATGGCATAATCGGCCTCGAGGATATCCAGATCCTGTGGGTCGAACCACAGGTCGCGCGAGGCGTAGGTAAACTTAACGGGTACGACTAACGGCATTTCAGTGCCTTCCTGATATCGAACAGCATGACCTCGATGGCCAGCTGGGGAGTAACGTTTCTGGCGATGTTGCGCTCAGCGGTGGCAACCGCCTCGAGCGCCTGGGTGGCACCCGCAACATTGGTCGCGGCGGCAAGCCGACCGATCGTGTCGCGCACGTCCCCGTTCACAACGTCTGCCGCCTCATCCTGAAGCGTCAGTAGCACGTCGCGCATGAGCGTCCGCGCGCTCGCCAGCGCTTCCATGATACCCGAACGCTCGCGCGCGTTGAGTTCGCGCTTGTTGCGGTCCTCAAGCTGCTTCAATGCTCCACGCGACAGGTAGTCGGCATTTTGCTCGAGCACCTTTTCCTGCGTGGACTTGACCTCGGCGAGCGGCGCCTTGACGGCGACAATGAGCGACTTGGCGCGACTGAGCACATCGGCCTCGTCGGCGGCGATGAGCGAGTCGATGGCACGGATCATCTGACGGCGGGCGTCCTGGCGCTCGGCGCTCTTGAGGAACTCGATACCACGCGTGGGACTTCCCGCCACGGCGACGGCCATGCGGCAGCGCGCGGGATCCTGGCCGGTGGCGCGACTCACGGCCTGCGCGGCCACAGCGGGCGACACTAGCCGAAACGGCACGCACTGGCAGCGGCTCACGATGGTGGGCAGCATCACGTCGGCCGAGGTGCCCAACAGGATGAACATGACACCCTCGGGCGGCTCCTCGAGTGTTTTGAGCAGCGCGTTGGCGGTGTTGGCGCGCAGCTGCTCGGCACGGTCGATGATGTAGACCTTTGCCTTGGCGCGGATGGGCGCCAGGGGCACGTCGTCGAGCAGCTCGCGGGTCTGCGCGATGAGGTAGCCCGTAGCACTTTCGGGCGTGTAATAGTGCACGTCGGGATGCGTATGGCGGGCGACGCGCACGCAGCTATCGCATGAGCCGCAGCCATCCTGCTCGCACAGGAAGGCTTGGGCGAGCGCCCACGCGGCGTCGAGCTTGCCCGCGCCGGGAGCGCCCAAAAACAGGTAGGCGTGCGATGCACGGCCGCTGGCGACGGCGTTGGTCAAAAAATCGCGCACGCGCTCTTGGGTGTCGAGCTTGGTCAGCAGGCTTGCCTGAGCGGGGGCCATGTTACTCGGCCTCCTGGGCAAGCGCGGCGGCGACGGCGTCTTGCGGAATGTCGAGACCGTACGCGCGAACCTGCTCGATCGTCTTCTCGAAGACTTCCTCGACGGTCGTAGTGGCGTCGATGAGCTTTACGCGGTCTGGCTCCTCGGCAGCAATTGCGCAAAACCCCTCGTAGACACGCTCCTGGAATGCCATGCCCTTAGCCTCCATGCGATCTGCCGCGCCACGGGCTGCCATGCGCAGCGCCGCCTGCTCGGGCGTGATGTGGTAGACGAGCGTGAGCGCCGGGTGCGTTCCCGCGACGGCCAGGTTGTTGGCGTCGCGCACCATCTGGCGGTCGAGGCCATCGGCAAACGCCTGATAGCAGGTCGTGGAATCGTAGAAGCGGTCGCACAGGACCACCTTGCCGGCAGCGAGGGCGGGAGCTATGACCTCGTGCACCAGCTGGGCACGCGCGGCCTCGTAGAGCAGCAGCTCGCAGGTATCGCCCATCGCCGTGTTGGCGGGGTCGAGCAGCAGGGCGCGAATCTTTTCGCTGATGGCGGTGCCGCCCGGCTCGCGCAGAGTTACGACCTGATAGCCAGCGAGGCTTAGCGCGCGGGCCAGCAGGCGCGCCTGCGTGGACTTGCCGGCGCCGTCGACGCCCTCGAGCGTGATAAAGCTATGTTGAGCGGGCTCAAAAGCCATGGGCGCAGCCCCTTCCTACAAGGCGCGTAAATGCAGATATATCAACCAAGCCATGATACCCCAGTGCTCGGCACGTCCCCAATGGCTAAAGGCGCCTTTCCAAAGTTGCGGTGAAATAGGGACTGATTGAAGCTCTGAGACCGCCAAACAGTCCCTATTTCACCGCAACGTATGATGGGGAATTTTGGATGCTGGGTATAATCGTCGTATTGCATTGAAATGTGGCGAAAGGAGTGGCAATGTCTCGGTATTGCGCCTCGTGCGGCAAGCTTCTTGCAGATGATGCCAAGTTCTGCACCTCGTGCGGTGCACCCGTTGAGCAAACAGCCGCGAGCGATAGCCAGCCCGCTTTTGAGCAGACCTGCTCCCTTGATACGCCGCAAGCCAAGGCGGACGACCCCCTCGCCTATAGCCCCGACCCCGCCGCAAGGACCGAGGCCGTCGAGACCACGCAGCGCATACCCGTCGCGAGCGGCTCGCCCCAACAGCAACCGGCTCCCGCATACGCGCCCGCTTCGCCACAGACCCCCGCTCCCAAAAAGAGCGGCACCGGGCCGCTTATCGCCGTTATCGTTGTGCTGGTGGCAATCATCATCGCCCTGGTCATCTTCTTTGCAATCAGACCGTTCGACAACGCCGCCACGCAGACGACTGCCGAGGTAGTTAAGCTGCACCATGACGTCGACGACGATGACCTAAAGCCTCTCGGCGATCCCAACAGTCTGTACGACGATGATGACGATGACGACGGGGATGGCGGCGAAGCAACGCTCTCCGAGCAGAACCTCTACCGTCGCCTGAGCGAATACTACGACCTGCTCGAAGACCTCGACAACTACGTCCGTGGCTGCGCGCAGAACTTCAACGGCAACTATCTGGAAGAGGATCGAACCACCCGTCAAAATCTCGCCGACGTCGCCGAGCGCACGGAGGACACCATCGAGCAGTATTACGACATCGTCGAGGACCTGGACGTCCCGACGAGCTCCAAGAACTACAGCTCCTGGAAGGACATCATCGCCCTGTACGACGACCTGGATCACCGCATTGACGCAATCTGTGATGCCTGGGAGATCAGCCTGAAATACGCCAAGCCTGCGGACCACAAGAATGAGATCGTGGCGCCGCTGTCGCGCGACAACGTGGCGGGCACCAATGACAATAAGTACCGCCTAGACTTTGAGGAGCGCTATCCCGGCGCCAAGCCTGTCGAGGTGAACTAGCGCTTTGTCGTTCCCGAGCCGGCAGTTAGGGACGTTCCTAAAC
>CAKTWK010000028.1 GCA_934630735.1 uncultured Collinsella sp.
GAGGTAGCCCAAACGGCCCCGGCGATCCTGCGGGAGTTAAATCCCTTTAGAACTTGTCGTGGAAGGTACGCGAAATGACCTCGTCCTGCTGCTCCTTGGTGAGCGTGTGGAAGTTCACGGCATAGCCGGAAACGCGGATGGTCAGCTGCGGGTACTTCTCGGGGTGAGCCTGAGCGTCGAGCAGCGTCTCACGGTTGAAGACGTTGATGTTCAGGTGGTGGCCACCCTTCTCGGCGTAAGCGTCGAGCATGTGGACCAGGTTATCGGCCTGAGTCTCGGAAACTTCAGAAACCTTCATAATGTGTCTCCTTCGATCGATAGGCGCCGGCCGAAACCGGCGCGCTAATCAGTAATCGTTATTGTTAGTATAGCACTAACAATAGTTACTCGCCCAGCTGATCAAGGTCGATATCGCCAAAGAACACCTGGTCCTCCTTGCCGAGCGCACCCGGGATGATGGAGAAGGTGTTGGAGATGCCGTCCTGAGCATCGCGGAACGGGAGCTTGGAAACCGAAGACAGCGAAGCGATGGCGCCGTGGCTATCGCGCTTGTGCATGGGGTTAGCACCCGGGGCGAACGGCTGGCCAGCCTTGCGGCCGTCGGGCGTGGAGCCGGTCTTCTTACCGTACACGACGTTGGAGGTAATGGTCAGAACCGAGGTCGTAGGCACGGAGTTGCGGTAGGTGTCGTTCATGCGGATGTACTCCATGAACTGGTGCACAACGTCGTGAGCGATCTGGTCGACGCGGTCGTCGTCGTTACCGTACTTGGGGAACTCGCCCTCGGTCTCGAAGTCGACAATGATGCCGTTCTCGTCGCGGACGGGGTGGACCTTGGCGTACTTGATGGCGGACAGGGAGTCAGCCACGACGGAAAGGCCAGCAATACCCGTAGCAAACCAGCGGTGCACGTGCTTGTCGTGCAGAGCCATCTGGATACGCTCGTAGCAATACTTGTCGTGCATGTAGTGAATGATGTTCAGCGAGTTGACGTACACGCCAGCGAGCCACTTCATCATGTCGTTGTACTTGGCCACAACGTCGTCGTAATCGAGCGTATCGCCCTCGACGGCGCGATACTTGGGGCCGACCTGCTTCTTGGAGACCTCGTCAACACCGCCGTTGAGTGCGTACAGCAGGCACTTGGCCAGGTTGGCGCGGGCGCCGAAGAACTGCATCTCCTTGCCGATGCGCATGGAGGACACGCAGCAGGCGATGCCGTAGTCGTCGCCGTGATAGACGCGCATGAGGTCGTCGTTCTCGTACTGAATCGAGGAGCTGGCGACAGAAGTCTTGGCGCAGAACTTCTTGAAGTTCTCGGGCAGGCGGGTCGACCACAGAACGGTCATGTTGGGCTCGGGGCTGGTGCCCATGTTCTCGAGCGTGTGCAGGTAGCGGTAGCTCATCTTGGTAACGAGCGTACGGCCGTCGACACCCATGCCGCCGATGGACTCGGTGACCCACTGCGGATCGCCGGTAAACAGGGCCTGGTACTCGGGGGTACGGGCAAACTTGACCATGCGGAGCTTCATGATGAAGTGATCCACGAACTCCTGGATCTGCTCCTCGGTGAAGGTACCGTTGGCAAGGTCGCGCTCAGCGTAGATGTCGATGAACGTAGAGGTACGGCCGATGGACATAGCGGCGCCGTTCTGCTCCTTGACGGCAGCGAGGTAGGCGAAGTACATCCACTGGATGGCCTCCTGCGTGTTGGTAGCAGGGTTGGAAATATCGAAACCATAGGTCTCGGCCATCATCTTGAGCTCGCCGAGGGCGCGGATCTGCTCCTGCAGCTCCTCACGATCGCGGATGTTGTCGGCGGTCATGACCGTCGGAGTGGAAGCCTTCTGGGCCTCCTTGTCCTTGATCAGGTAGTCGACGCCGTACAGGGCGACACGACGGTAGTCGCCGATGATGCGGCCGCGGCCATAGCCATCGGGCAGACCGGTGATGATGTGAGCCGAGCGGCAAGCACGCATCTCGGGGGTGTAGACATCGAAGACGCCAGCGTTGTGGGTCTTGCGCTCGAAGGTGTAGCGCTCGACAACGTTCTCGTCGACCTTATAGCCGTGCTGGCTGGCTGCCTGGCAAGCGATGCGGATACCACCGTTGACGTGCAGCGCGCGCTTGAGCGGCTTGTCAGTCTGAAGACCGACGATGGTCTCCTTGTCGCGATGGGCGTTATCGATGTAGCCAGCGGGGTGGCTCACGATACCCGTGACGGTCTTGGTGTCCATATCGAGGACGCCGCCCTGCTCGCGCTCCTTGAGCAGCAGGTCGAGAACCTCGCCCCACAGCTCCTTGGTACGCTCGGTCGGGCCGGCGAGGAACGACTCGTCGCCCTCGTAGGGGGTGTAGTTCTTCTGGATGAAGTCTCGGACGTCAACCTCTCCCGTCCAGATGCCTTCCTTGAAGCCTTCCCATGCCTCCTGCATTGTGTAACCACGCTCCTAGTTACGTGTAATGCGGCGCTCTCTCACACCGCTGCTTATTGAATTCTTGAATTATCGGCTTGCACTACCGGCTTCTTCCGTTCTTCACCACACGTTGGTACAGGGAAAAACGTTTGTCCACCTTGGAACTGCAACCCAAAACCCAAGATTTCACCCGTTTGAGAAGGATAACATAGCCACCCTCTCCATCTGGGCTGTTATATGTTTCTTTTTTTATACCATTAGTGCGTTTTTAACAAATCCGCAGGAAACGCTCCTGCCATCAGCTACCGTTCACCGAATCGCTTGATATTTCCCCTTGCCTTTATACGTCCTGCGCTCTAGCTGTTATGCCAGCTTTAGCAGGGTAAAGTACCTCCGAGTAGGCTTTAGGACATGCCTAACGATCTGCCCCTAACTTTGCTGGCACCGACGGTGTACAGAGGTCGCCTAAAGGTAGTTTTCTAGGCATGTCCCAAAATCTACCGCATAGGGTACGCGTGCAAGGGTATCATCTTTCACCGAAAATAGTTTCTAGTGTTAGGGGTTTTCGGTGGAAGATACCGATTTCCATGAGCTTGGGCGTCAGCTCATAACTGAGTTTGGCAGCATGCATCAGCGCATTTCGCACTTTGCGGACAAAGCTCTCGGCGGCGAGATGGCTGTCATGCGCGCCCTCATACTCGCTGGCGGTTCGCTCACGCCGAGCGAACTCGCTAATCGCGCTTGGGTCTCGAACGCCCGCATCGCCAATATCCTACGCGCTCTCGAAACCAAGGGCTGGGTTGAGCGTGAGCACTCAAAGACCGACCGTCGTCGCGTACACGTCACGGTGACCGACAAGGGATTCCATGATCTCGAAATCAAACGTCGGGAACTCGAGGACCGCACCGCGGCCTTCCTCGAGCAGCTCGGCAAAACAGATACCCAAGAGATGGTGCGCCTTCTAAGGCGTTTCAACGAAATTATCGACCGCAATCAAGAAAGGAGAGATGCCGAGTGAGGATTCTCAAGCTCTTTAAAAAACATATCCTGGCACTGTTCGCAGCTATCGTACTTATCGTAATCAGCTGCAACGCCGATCTGGCGCTGCCTACCTATATGAGCGACATCGTCGACGTGGGCGTGCAGCAAGGCGGCATCGCCTCGCCCGTACCCGACACCATCCGCGCCGAATCGCTCGACGACCTCGAACTCTTTATGAGCGCCAAGGACGCCAAGACAGTAGAAGCTGCGTTTGGCAAGGCAGACAAAAACGGCATTCGAACGTACAAGGGCACCGAGGAAGAGCGTGCCGACGGCGGCAAGATTGCCGATATCATGAGCCTGCCTGAGACCGTCGTCCTTTCGCTCAACCAAGGCATCGACGCCAGCTCCATGGGCGACATGATGGGCGCGTCCAGCGAGAAAGACAACAGCGGCGCCCAAGCCATGCCCTCCCCCGAGCAAATGGCGGCGATGACGCCCGAGCAGCTCGCCGAGATGCAGCAAAAGGCCGCAGCGGCGCAGAATATGCAAAAGCAGATTGATGCCGACGGCGGCAAGATCACCATGAAGAGCCTGCGTCTAGGCGTTGAAGGCGGCCTCATCGACCAGGGCAAGCTCGTCGAGGGCGCCAACGGTATGGCGGACAAAATGGGCTCCATGTCGGGCTCCATCGTGACCCAACGCGCCGTGAGCTATGTGCAGGACGAGTACAAGGCACAGGGCATCGACCCGGCCGACGTGCAGAACGCCTACCTGGGCCGCATGGCGACCACGATGTTTGGTCTGTGCCTGATCTCGCTTGTCGCCACCATCCTGACCGGCGCCGTGGCTTCGCGCACCGCCTGTTCCATCGCCCGCGACCTGCGCCGCGAGACCTTCAACAAGGTTATGCACTTCTCGCCGGCCGAGGTGGGCAAGTTTAGCCAGGCCTCGCTCATCACCCGCTGCACCAACGACATTCAGCAGATCCAGATGGCCGCAACCCTGTTCATCCGCATGTGCCTGATGGCCCCCGTCATGGGCATCGTCGCTGTCATGCGCGTCCTGGCCAACCACACCGGCCTGGAGTGGACCATCGCCGTGGCCATCATCGCGGTCTCGGCCGTCGTCGGCGTGCTTATGGGCCTCACCATGCCCAAGTTCAAAAAGATGCAGAGCTTTGTGGACCGTGTGAACCTTACCGCCCGCGAGCTGCTCGACGGCCTTATGCCTATCCGTTCGTTCAACCGCGAGGAGCATGAGCTCGAGCGTTTTGACAAGGCGTCGCTCGACCTGATGACCACGCAGCTCTACACCAACCGCGCCATGAGCTTTATGATGCCGCTCATGATGCTCGTCATGAACTGCATCACCGTGCTCATCGTCTGGTTTGGCGCGCAGGGCGTGTCCGACGGCGTAATGCAGGTCGGCAACATGATGGCGTTTATCTCCTACACCATGCAGATCGTCATGGCGTTTATGATCCTCACCATGGTTTCGGTCATCCTGCCCCGTGCCGAAGTCGCAGCCGAGCGCGTGGAAGAGGTCATCACCTGCCCCACGAGCATCAACGACCCCGCCTCGCCCAAACTGCCTGCTGCCAGCGCGCCGCGCGGTGAGCTCACCTTCCGTGACGTGAGCTTCCAGTATCCCGATGCCCGCGCCGATGTCATCAGCGGCGTGAACTTCACCACGCATGCCGGCCAGATGCTCGGCATCATCGGCTCCACGGGTTCGGGCAAGTCCACGCTCGTGCAGCTCATCCCGCGCCTGTACGACGTCACCGGCGGCAGCATTTCGCTCGACGGCATCGACGTGCGCGATATGACCCTTTCCGAGCTTCGCCGCCGTATTGGTTACATCCCGCAGCAGGGGCGTCTGTTCTCGGGCACCGTGGAGAGCAACCTTAAGTTTGCCGGCGACATGGTAAGCGACGAGAACATGCACGATGCCGCGCGCATCGCCCAAGCCGAGGACTTTATCGCCGAACGCGAGGGCGGCTACGACTCCCCCATCAGCCAGGGCGGCTCCAATGTTTCGGGCGGTCAGCGCCAGCGCCTGGCCATCGCCCGCGCGTTGGCCAAAAAGCCCGAGGTCGTGGTGTTCGATGACTCGTTTAGCGCCCTCGACTACAAGACCGACGCCCGCCTGCGCGAGGAGCTGGCCAAAAACGTCACTGACGCTGCGCTCGTGGTCGTGGCCCAGCGCATCGCGACTATCATGCACGCCGACCAGATCATCGTGCTCGACGACGGCCACGTAGTGGGCACCGGCACGCACGAGGAACTGCTGCACAACTGCCCGGCATACCTGGAGATCGCACAGTCGCAGCTTTCCGCCGAGGAGTTGGGGCTTACCCAAGAAGAGATTGAAGCCGTCATGGAAGGAGGCGAGCGCTAATGGCAGACGAGACCAAGACTCAGATTCCCAAGCCCACCCGCCAGCGCGGTCCCATGGGCCGCATGGGTGGCATGGGCCGCGGCGAAAAGGCCAAGGACTTTAAGGGCACCATGCGGCAGTTGCTCGGCTATATCGGTCAACACAAGATTGCCGTGTTTGCCGCCGTCGCCTTTGCCGTGTGCTCGGTCGTCTTTAACATTGTGGGACCCAAGGTGCTCGGCCAGGTTACAACCAAGCTGTTCGAAGGCCTGGTCGCCAAGGTCAACGGTACCGGCGATGTCGACTTTGCCTGGATCGCCAAGACGCTCGGCTTTTTGCTCTGCCTGTATCTGGCAAGCTCTGTTTGCAGCCTGATCCAAGGCTGGCTCATGACCGGCGTCACGCAAAAGATTTGCTACCGCATGCGCAAGGAGATTGCCGCTAAGATCGCCGTCGTGCCGATGAGCTACTTCAACGGCCACAGCAAGGGTGACGTGCTCAGCCGCATCACCAACGACGTCGATACGCTCGGCCAGTCGCTCAACCAGAGCGTGACGCAGCTCATCACGTCGGTGACGCAGATTATCGGCGTGCTCGTCATGATGCTGTCGATCAGCCTGCCGCTCACCGGCGTCACCGTGCTCACGCTGCCGGCAGCCGCGATTATCCTGACCGTGATGATTCACTTCTCGCAGCCGTACTTCCGCGAGCAACAGCAAGTCCTGGGCACCGTCAACGGCATTATCGAGGAGGACTTTGCCGGCCAGAATGTCATTCAGGTGTTCGACCGCGCCGAGGCCTCAATCGAGGAGTTCGACCGTCAAAACGACCGCCTCTTTATTAGTGGCTGGCGCTCGCAGTTCCTGTCGGGCCTGATGATGCCGCTTATGAGCCTGGTGGGCAACATGGGCTACGTGGGCGTCGTCGTGGTGGGCGCGCAGCTCGCGCTTACCGGCAATGCCACGCCCGGCGACATCCAGAGCTTTATCCAGTACGTGCGCAACTTTACGCAGCCGGTGCAGCAGCTGGGCAACGTGAGCAACACGATGCAGTCGATGGCCGCCGCCACCGAGCGCGTCTTTGAGTTCCTCGCCGCGCCCGAGGAGGAGCAGAAGGCCGACGCCCAGATTCCCGAGAAGCGCCCCGGCCACGTTGAGTTCGACCACGTCAAGTTTGGCTACACGCCCGACAAGACCATCATCCACGACTTTAGCTGCGAGGCGCAGCCCGGTCAGACCATCGCCATCGTCGGCCCCACCGGCGCCGGCAAGACCACGCTCATTAAGCTGCTGCAGCGCTTCTACGACGTGGACGGCGGTTCGCTGCGCGTCGAGGGCGTCGACGTGCGCGACTGGGACCGCGCGGCGCTACGCGGCGAGTTTGCCATGGTGCTGCAGGATACCTGGCTGTTTAATGGCACCATCCGCGAGAACATCCGCTACGGACGTCCCGATGCGAGTGATGCCGAGGTCGAAGCCGCTGCACGCGCCGCGCGCTGCGACCACTTTATCCATACGCTCGCCGGCGGTTACGACTTTATGATCAACGAGGAGGGCACCAACCTCTCACAGGGCCAGCGCCAACTCGTGACCATCGCCCGCGCCATTTTGGCCGACCGTCCGGCGCTGATTTTGGACGAGGCGACTTCCAACGTCGATACCCGCACCGAGGAGCTTATTCAGCGCGCCATGGATGCGCTGATGCAGGGCCGCACGAGCTTTGTCATCGCGCACCGCCTGTCCACAATCCGCAACGCCGACGTAATCTTGGTGATTCGCGACGGCGACATCGTCGAGAAGGGCACGCACGACGAGCTGCTCGCCCAAGGCGGCTTCTACGCCGACCTGTACAACTCGCAGTTCGACGAGGCGGCGTAAAACCGGCGGCAAACAACCGCAATACCCAAAAACGGGGGCGCAGAATGAACTGTGCCCCCGTTTTTTGTTCTGTGGCCCTCGAACCGCCTCCCCCGGGACCTGATTAACGGCCTCCCTCAAGGCCCCGTGGACAAAAAATGGCAAATATGAGTACTGTCACCTTTTTAGTAACAGCCAAAACTGCCCCAAACGACCTCTTTGCGGCCTAGATATGCCTTCAAATTGATCAAAATGCCCGGTAGCATGCTTCTGTGTGCCAACGTTAATGAACATATTTACTGTTGTGTCTATTATCTTGTAAGATCGATATGATACTACGCTAGCAACAGTACTCATATTTGCCATTTTTTGTCCACAGGGTATGCCGCAGAAGATCCAGCTTGTTCCAGCGTGCCGTACGTTGGCCCTCCCCTTCCGGCAAGCGCCGACATTTCCCCAGATAAAACCGACCAAAATAAACCTGTCCCTTTTCGGCAGGTTTCACTTGCACTTTAGCGTGCGACAGCGGATAATGCCGAGCATTCGAGAATTCGCCAATTGTTGCCGTTAATTGATAAAGGAGGCCCCATATGGCCATGGAATTCAAGCGCAGGCTGCCGATCCCCATGGAGATCCGCGAGGAAATGCCGCTTTCCGCCGAGCTTACCGCCAAAAAGCAGGCATTCGACGCCGAGGTCGCCAAGGTCTTTACCGGCGAGGACGCACGCAAGGTGCTCATCATCGGCCCGTGCTCTGCCGACCGCGAGGACTCGGTGCTTGAGTACATGAACCGACTGGCCAAGGTCGCCGAAGAGGTCAAGGACAAACTCATCATCATTCCGCGCGTCTACACCAACAAGCCGCGCACCAAGGGCACTGGCTACAAAGGCCTGCTGCACAACCCCGACCCCGAGGCGCCCGATGACCTGCTTGAAGGCGTTAAGGCCATCCGCCACATGCACCTGCGCGTCATCGAGGAGACCGGTTTCTTTACCGCCGACGAGATGCTCTACCCGTCCAACTACCAGTACCTCGTCGACCTGCTGAGCTACGTTGCCGTGGGCGCGCGCTCGGTCGAAAACCAGGAGCATCGCCTGGTGTCGAGCGGCATTTCGGTGCCCGTCGGCATGAAAAACCCCACCGCCGGTTCCACCACCGTCATGCTTAACTCCATCTACGCCGCCCAGGCACATCAAAGCTTCATCTTCCGCAACTGGGAGGTTGAGTGCGACGGCAACCCGCTCGCGCACGCCGTTATGCGTGGCTACATCGGTCTCGACGGTCGCACCTACCCCAACTACCACTACGAGCACCTGGAGCGCCTGGCCGAGCGCTATACCGAGCATGCCGGCTACGCCAACCCGGCGGCGGTCATCGACTGCAACCACGACAACTCGGGCAAGCGCCCGCTGGAGCAGTACCGCATTTGCAAGGAGGTGCTCGACAGCTGCCGCCGCAACGAGTCCATCTCCAAGCTGGTCAAGGGCTTTATGATCGAGTCCTACCTGGAGGATGGCAATCAGCCAGTCGATGGCGGCGTCTTTGGCAAGTCGATCACCGACCCGTGCCTGGGCTGGGAAAAGACCGACTACCTCATCCACGAGATCGCGGAGCGGGTGTAGGTTACGGCGTTTTACCAAACGCCGTAACCGGCCGACGCTGCAAACCCGCCAGAGCGGCAATCTGCCTTTCAGCTTCGACGGCATGACCAAAAGGTCAATGCCGCCTCGCTTCAAGGCACCTTGCTCGCTCTGACGGGTTTTCGCTGACGTTTTTATACCAGCATCGTTACCAAAGCTGGCACTTGGGGACGCTCCTTTTGGGGTAGTCGTTGGGGACGTTCTTTAATGACTGGTCGTTTAAGAACGTCCCCAACGACTACCCAGAATGAGAGTGGATAATCTCCCGTTTTTGGCCTATACCAGCGCTAAAAGTGGGAGATTATCCACTCTCATCGAGCAAGTGTCCGAAAATCCGCCCTCATTCCTTCTTAGGGCCCTCCGTCCCCGAGGTATCGTGGCTCGTCTGCCGAATGATTGATGCGGGCGCTCTGCGGCCATGTCACACTCAGAGGTGGCCTGACCCAACTTGGAAGGAGCCTCCATGAGCCTTGACAACGTAACCCTGCGCGCCGCCACGCTCGATGACCTGGCCGGCATCGCCGCCATCTACAACCAGCTGTGGTGCAACACGCTGCGCAACCGCGGCGACGTCGAAGCTGCCGATTTCTGCGCGCGCTTTAACATCGCCATGCAGCTGCAGCGCTCCCCCATCGCGCTCGTCGCCGAGGCTGAGAGCCGCATTATCGCCGCCTGCTGCATCGGCATCTTCGAGGACGGCAAGCCGCGTACCAATCCCATCTGGGAGCCCTGTTACGACAAGCTGTTTATCCAGGCAACCGAGATGGCAAAGACCGCCGATGCCAAGCTCGAAGGCTCGCTCTTTGGCGATAGCCGCGAGAAGGCAACGGCCGACCGCTTTGCCGCCACGGGCAACGAATATGCCCAGGGCCAGATCAACCTGATCATCATCGTGCCCGAATGGCAGGGCAAGGGACTCGGCCGCGAGCTCATCGACCTTGCGCGCGCCGAGCTCGCCAAGGCAGGCTGCACCAAATTCTTCCTGATGAGCGACTGCAACTCCGACTGGCAGTTTTACGAGCACCTCAACATGAAGCGCATCCTGGAGGATCACAGCCAGGACACCGGCGACGGATTTATCGTCTATATGTACGGAGGCACGCTCTAAGTACCCCTTCAATCAAGGCGAGCCGGGCACCCGGCCCTTGGCCTCTGCCCAGGAATAACCCAGGGGGCCGGACCGCCCGTCCCTAAACCTGTCCGACAGCGCGATATCTCGTCGCCCGAGCGCGCCCCTCTTTAACGAGTGCGCCTTCCTCAAGCAAACCGTTGATAACCCGCAGCGTCACGTCGCGCCCAGTTCCCAGAGCGTCCGAAGCATCCTGGCGCGTAAAACCGCGGGGCCGCTCAAGGGCAAAGCGAATCAAGGTGCGAGCGTATCCACCACGTCGCTCGTCCGAGACATCCTGTAGCATCGCGGACGCCTTGCACGCAACATCAAAGCCAAGCTCCTCCACGAGCTTGGCACGCACCTCGTGGCCGCAGTCGCCATTCATCGACACGTGCCCCTCTCGCTGCGCTCGCACGGATGCAAACGCCTGCGAAACATCGGGCGGCAGCGCCCCTTCCCGCTCGAGCTGCTCATAATCGCTGTAATCCCCACGCAAGTTGGGACCGCTATTGCCACGAGGCGTCAGATAGGAATTGCGCACGGCGTTGACGTTGGGCAGCGACAACCTAAACATTGCAGGGTAGGCGCAGACTTCGGGTTCCAACCCTTCCGCCTCATAGAGCGCACGGATCCCCTTGAGGCCCGTTCCAAACGCCTCAACCATCCCCAGACGCAAAAAGAGCAGTTGCAGCTTTGGATTCCGAGCGTCCGAGCCGCCCGCAAGCGCCTCCTCGACGCTGATGTGCTGCGGCCCTCCCGCATTGGTAAATTCAAGCGCCGTACGGCTCATCTTGATAAGAGACGCCACCGAAGATTCGTAGTCGCGATGGATAAACAGGTTCAGAATTCCCTCTCGAACAGCCTCGCGGGGATAGTCGTCCTTATCTATGCGATCGAGCCTTCCCGGCACAAAGTACATACGCGTTGCGTTCGATATATTGAGGAACCGTTCGATATCCTCTATCTGCCTGAAGATCGAGCCCTCGCCATCCTGACGGTCGATAAACTCGGTATACGCATCGTCGTTGAAGAGGCCAGCGCGGACTGCAAAGGGGTTTTGGTCAGAGACTAGCAGTGCCAAATTGGTGTAAAAGCCCAGCTCATCGATAAGGCCGAGATTCTTTTGAGAGGTTTGGTCAAACGTAATCTCCGCGCGCCTAAAGACCCGCTCGGCTTCAAAAAACGTCAAGCTCTGTTCATGAGAGCGCGCGGTCTCAAAATAATCGCCGTCGGTGCGCTTGATCATCGAGCGGATCTGGGCCATCTCGATGGGCACGTTGGCAGGACCTAGGCGCCGATATACCCCGGCGGGAACAAATCCCTTCGAGCACAGGCAGTACGGCTTGTGAGGACCCGCTTCCACCTCGATTTTCACCAACGCTGCGCCATCGATGTCCAATGCGGAGACCGTCGTGATTTCAGAAACGTCGGGATACACGCCATCGGTTATTGCATTAGAGCATTGAAGCATGGTGGCATCGATATCGTCCATGCCGACGATGCTGCCAAAATCGTCGATTCCGATATACAAGGTACCGCCATTCGAATTGGCAAACGCCACCACAGCTTTGAGCAGCTTAGGGGTAAATGTGCACTTGAACTCCACGGTCTCACTTTCAACAAGCTGCATGCTACCCCCTATCATCGACTATCGACGATTCTAGACCAACTATCGACGATAAGCAAGGCCCCTGGTACCCTCGCTTAGACCCGAGTGCCCGTGTGCAACGCTGCCCGCCGCACGCAAAAGGGCCCGCCAGCGTGTGCGCCAGCGGGCCCCAGGTCATATCGACACTACCCCGTGTGCCTGCAACCGCATCTACTTGCAGCGCGCCTTGGGCTGCTGCTGGGTGATGCAGTGAATGTTGCCGCCGCCGTAAATAACCTCGCGAGTCATGATACCGATGACTTCACGGTCCGGATAAGCAGCCTGGATATCCTTGAGCGCCTGGGCGTCATTGGGATCGCCGAACTGCGGTACAAGCACTGCGCCGTTGATGGGCAGGAAGTTGAGGTAGCTGGGCTCAAAGGCGTCCTCGGGAGTACGCGGCAGCACGCCCTCGACGGGGTCAATCGTGCTGGCCTCCTCTTCGGTCATATATACCGAGGTCGCAGGCATAATCACCTTGTGGATCTTGAGCTTGCGGCCACGGGCATCCGTCGTCTCGGAAAGCGTCTTATACGCCTCTTGGCACTCCTTGTAGAACTTATGGTTGGGATCGTCGGTCCACATGCAGCAGACCTCGCCGGGCGCACTAAAGCATGCAACATCGTCCACGTGCCCGTTGGTCTCAAACGGGTCGATGCCGTCCTTGATCCAAATGACCTTCTCGATGCCCAGGTACTCGGCAAGCTTCTCCTCAATCTGCTCCTTGGTGTACTGGGGGTTGCGGTCCTCATTGAGCAGGCACATCTCGGTGGTCACCACGGTGCCCTGGCCGTCGCAGTTAAACGAGCCGCCCTCGAGGATGTAGTCCTCGGGACGATAGCGGTTGACCTGCTCGAGCTGTGCCACCTGCAAGCCGATGCTCGCATCCTTGTCCCACGGGAAATACAGACCGTCGATAAAGCCGCCATACGCGTTAAAGTGGAAGTGCGAGAGTGCCACGTCGCCCTTGTCGTTGACAAGAAACGCCGGGCCGGGGTCGCGGATCCAGGAGTCGTTGTACTCCATATGAATCACGCGCGCGTTCTCAACGCCATCGAAAATCTCGCACACCGCAGGGAAATCCTCGGCATTGACACCAACGGTGATGGGTTGGAAGCGTGCAACGGTCTTAATAATCTCGGTGAAGACCTTTTGCGCCGGCTTGGCGCCGCAGCGCCACACGTCGGAGCGGTGCGGCCACAGAATCCAGGTGCGCTCCTGTTCCTCATACTCGCCGGGCATGTAGAACCCGTCCTTCTTAGGCGTGGATTCACTCTCGTAGATGGTCTTCATTTCAAGCTCCTAAATCTCGGTGCTTTTGCTTGACGAGACCATAATGCAGCCGTACCCAGATGTCCTCAATGGTCCCTCGAGCCCCTTTCAGCGACCGCCGGTATACCATTCGCTGACCTAAAGTTCTATTCAGGCCGAGAACATGACATACTGGGTTCCACAATGGAAAGGACGCCCTATGCCCCCATGCAATAAACAGCAGACTATTGAGTTGGACAGTACGACCTGGACTGCTCTCAACGAGCTTGCGCTTGCAATCCACGCATCACACGGTGTCGATAAGCTGCAAAAGGAGACCCTCGAGGGAACGACAGGGCTCGTGCCCCATCGGATCGCCATGTTCGACCTGATCGAGGCGGCGGGCAGTGATGTCCCACGCTACGTCCACCCCGCAAGCAGCGGAATGGACGACCGCGCACTGAGCGACTACTACAACCGCTACGCCGCGATGGACTATACAACATGGAGCTTTGACTTACATAAGGTCGGCGTCTACCGCGACCTCGACCTCGTCGACGTCGAGCGACGCGATGCCACGCCCATCTATCGCAAATGGATGGAACCGCAGGGCGTTTACTTTGGCTGTACGGCCACGCTCGCGCACAACGACAGCCCGCTAGGAAGCATCACCCTGTTTCGCGAACGCACAGCCGGAGACTTCACCGACACCGAGCTCGCAATCCTGCTCGAAATCGCTCGGCACGCGAGCCTCGCGCTCGCCAACCTCTATCCTCGGGGCATTAAACTCGCCCAGACCGAAGACACAAACCAGCTGAATGCTTTCATTACAGAACACAATATCCAACCGCGCGAAGCCGAAGTCATGCGGCTCATGCTCGACGGCAAAACGAACAAACAAATGGCAAACGAGCTATTCATAAGCGAGTCAACCGTCAAGAAGCACGTCAACGCCATCTATCGCAAGCTCGGCGTCAGCAACCGCCTGGGCCTCATGACTGCCACGCAAAACATCCCGCGATAAAAAAGGGCGCCCTCCATGTGGAGAACGCCCTTTGATTTCGCCATTTGAATTATTGTCGGCTCTGGCTCAAAGAGTAGACGGGTTTATTTTGGCAGGTTTTATCTGGGCAAATGTCTGCCGCCACGAGGGAGCTGCCTTCCATCGCGGCGGTCTTCTAGCAGAAAAACCAATTGAGCAGGCTTTTTGTAGGAGACCAAGCACGCCCCAAAACGCCACAGCTCTGACCTGCGGTTTTATTGAGTATTTGTCGCGGTGTGCTCGGCATATCCAAATACGTCTACTCACTTGCATCTGCCCATCCCCTTTGTGGTGGTTTGGAGCTCTCCTCGGCGGAATGCTAGACTGGCGGCGTATACATTCGCGCCAAAACACGGGTCGCATGCAAGAAAGGAGATGCCATGGCGCCTATCGCACCGCTCAAGATGCTCGTCGCTCCTGCCGCCAAGACCATCGCCCGCCTGAGCGACTCACTCACCTACGACGATATCCCCTGTGTTGTCGACGAACGCACGGACAGCTGCCCTTACCTGGGCCACGTCCCCTACTTTGCGCCTAAGCTCGCTTCTGATCCCGAGCACCGCGAACAGTAATCCAAGATGCATCAAGCGCCGCGCAACTCGCGGCGCTACTATTTTGATGCAAAGTAACCTGACTCCCTTGCACCGACGCCGGGATTATCGACACTGCGGCCGCGGCGCGATATGAGGCGCGAAACCTCGCCCAGCAACACGCCGATCACCACTCCCATGAGGATCGGCAACTTTGACATCTCGGCGGGCGAGTTGTTAAGCGGCACGATTGTCGCAACAATGGAAAGCACGAGCTCTACCACCGGCACCGCAAGCGCTACCGCAAGCACCTTGCCCTCGAAGGGCGCGCGGAACACACGCGGGCGGTCGTCGTATTTGCGCAGGCGCCAAAACGCCGGGAACATCGGGATATAGCTCATGAGCAGAAAGACGACGTTCATCGAAAAGAAGACCCAAAAGACGTCGGAACCCTCGCCCAGCGGAATCTGAAGTAGCAGCACCAAGCTGGCGAAACAACCGTTAATGAGTGCCGAGCCGTCTGGCATGCCGGTCCTCTTGGACACCAACGCAAAGGGACGCGGCATGTTGCCATGGCGCGCGGCATAGCTCGCCACGTTGTTGACGCCAAAGCTCCAGCAGATCATGTTGGCGAACAGCGTCACCAAAAAGGCCACGCCCACGACCATCGTCAGCGGGTGAGCGCGCCCCACCATGGCGGCGACCGCATCCACAATGCCCGAATCGAGCGAAAGCTGCTCGGTGGGAACCGCAGCCCCAATGCCGATGCCGCAAATGATGTAGATTGCCGCAATGGCAACACCACCGGCGATAACCGCCTTGGGGATATCGCGCGACGGGTTTTTCATCGTACTAGCAAAGGTCGCGACCACTTCGAAGCCCATAAAGTTGAATAGGATGATCGAAAGATACGTCAGTGAGTTAGTGTCTCCAAGATCGGGGACAAAGGTCTTAAACGACATATCGTTGGCAAAGCCGTTGTTGCAGGCAAACCAGATGCCGACGATTCCCACCACGGCGGTAATGAGCACCTTGATGACGGCGCCGCCATCCATGACCCAATCGGCCTCGGCCACCGGCTGCATTGCCATGACCGTGACGCCCCACACAAAGGCAAGCTCGATGGCAATTCGGACCCCAAGCGAAAATTCGATGCCCCATACCGCATTGATGACACTGGGGAACATGCAGGCGATACTTGCCACCCACAGTGGAAAGTTGACCCAATAGCACCAGGAGCAGCGGGCGCCCCAACGGTCGCCCAAGCCCAGGCGAACCCAATCGTACAGGCCGCCCTCGGAATCGAACGCCGTACCGAGCTCGGCCACCACCAGGCCATAGGGAAGCAAAAACGTAATGATGAGGAAGATCCACCAGAAGAACTGCACGTTACCCATGGCAGATGCCGGAGCGGCCGCCTCGATGGTAAAGACAACGCAGATAACCGAGAGGATGACCTCGAACAGGGAAAACTTTTTACCTGCCACGACACGCTCCCCCTACAGCAAAAAGGATGGCATCTGTACCGAAGGCGCAGCCCAAGGTAGGGTTGCAGGCCGCGTCACCGGTGCAGGTGCCATCCCAAAGAGAAGAGAGGATGCAATTGTTGGACCAACGCTCGCGGAACAGGCGCGTGTAGATAACGATACGCTGGTACATAGATACTCCGATCAAAACGGTCGCGCTCGCAACCGGAAACTATCAGCAATTGAATACGCGTCTGACCTGGGAAATTCAAGCGAACAATTGGCCTAACCCGCAATAAATCCCAGATCAGACGCGTACTCAATCAAAGAGGCGGGCACTCCGAAGTGGAGGCAACGGAGTGCCCAAAGAAAAACCCAGCCGACCAAGACATCAAGTGACCAGACCATCACTGCCCCGAGATGGTCACGGTGCGATTCACCAACTGTCCGATTGATCGGCTGGGTTTCTGAGGTGCGGCAGATTCCCGTGAAAGAGGAGCGCCGCGTACTTTGGTACGCAAGCGACGAATGAACGGGAAGGTGCCGTGCCTCAGGAAGACAGACAATTACGCGGACGGCTCCTGCTGCGTGATGCAGTGGATATTGCCGCCGCCGAAGACGACCTGCTCGGACTGAACGCCGACGCACTTGTAGACGCCCTCGCCCCAGACCTCGTCGTAGATCTTCTGGAGCGTGTCAACGGCCAGCTGGTCGTTCTCGTCGCCGTACTGCGGGACGATAACGCCGTGGTTGGTGACCAGGTAGTTCATGTAAGAGGCGATCAGCGGCTCGTCGGGGACGCGCGGCTCGGCGTTCTCGTCGGCGTCGATGGTGTCGCAGGAAGCCTGGTCCATGAACAGCGGGTTCACGGGCATGCAGAGCTTGTAGACCTTCATCTTGCGGCCCTTGGCGTCAACGGCGTTGGAGAGGGTCTCGTAGGCAGCGTGGCACTGCTCGTAGAACGGATACTCGGGATCGTCGGTCCAGATGCAGGCCATGACGCCCGGGGCGATGAACGTGGCGACGTCGTCGATGTGGCCGTTGGTCTCCTCGGGGTCGATGCCCTCCTTGACCCAGATGACCTTCTCGACACCCAGGTAATCCTTGAGGTGCTCGTCCATGTAGGCGCGAAGCTCCTCGCTCCAGGGCTCAAACTTCTTGTGGTACTTGGGCCAGATGGACTCGGGATCCTCTTCCTCCTCGAGCACCGCAGAGCAGGTGCGGCCCGGGGAAAGCAGGCACTGGTCGGTCACGACAAGGGTGCCCTCGCCGTCGACGGTGATGGAGCCGCCCTCGAGGATCATGTCATCGGGACGATAGCGGCGGCAGCCGGAGAGCTCAGCCATCTTGAGGGCGATCTGCTCGTCCTTGTCCCACGGGAAGTACAGGCCGTCGACGAGGCCGCCGTAGGCGTTGAATTGCCAGTGGTTGGCGCGCTTCTCGCCCTTGCCGTTGATGACGTAGGTGGCGGCGGTGTCGCGGAACCAAGCGTCGTCGGTGGTCATCTCGATGACGGTGACGTTCTCGTCGTTCTCGAAGACGGCCTTGCAGTTGGCGTAGTCGACCTGGTTGGCGCACATATAGACCGGGGTGAACTCGGAGATGGCGCGGGCGATGGCGGCATACTGCTTCTGGGCCGGCTTGGCGCCGTGGGCCCAGGTGTCGGTGCGGTGGGGCCAGCCCATCCACACGCGATCCTGCGGGGCGAACTCGGCGGGCATGAAGAAGCCGTCGGCCTTGGGGGTGGACTCGGACTCGGTGATCGTACGCATAAGATTTCCTCCAAATCGAACGATCGCTTGCTGCGGGCGGGTTACCCGCAGCCTAAAACCAAGAGATGGTAGGCGCCCGTTCCCCGGCAAAGGTCGGGGCGCCCGGTGCCGGTTTTCACGGAATCGCACCGGCAAGCGACGACGTAACCAAGTGCGTGGAGACAAAACGCACGAAGGATACGGAAGAGAGATTGGGGTGGGCGGTGGTTACCGGAGCTATCGCTCACACCCACCCCAGGGAATGGTTAGCAAACCTGTCGCTTGGACACGCCTCCGAAGAGGCTGGAGTGCCCGGGGTCGGGAGCGACAAGCCCGACGAAGCGCACGTTGGTACGCAAGGAGGGTTGGAGCCCCGAATCCGGGTGCTCTAGTTCTCCTCGGCCTCGGCAGCCTCCTCAGCGAGACGCTGGGCTGCGAGCTCAGGGGTCAGACCCTTGTACTCTTCCTTGCGGCCCTTGGCGCTGACGACGCGGACGACCTCGCCGATGAGCACGAGCACGATGAAGATAACGATCATCGGGACCTTGTCGCCAATTTCAGCGGCGGAGAACGGGATCAGCGTGGCAACGATGGCAAGAACCAGCTCGATGCAGGGGATGGCCAGCATGACCTTCATCATGGCGCCCTTAAACGGGAACGTGAAAATGCGCTCACGGTTGGGGTCGTTCTTACGAAGGTTGAGGAACGCCGGGAACATCGGGATGTAGGTCAACAGCAGGAAGACGACAGAGGTGCCAAAGAGCATCCAGAAGACACCGTTGGAGATGGCGTCGATGGGAACGAGCTGCAGGCACAGCACCAGGGAGGCAACGACAGCGTTGACCAGGTTGGCGCCGTTGGGCATGTCGTCATCCGAGATCATCGAGGCGAAGACCTTGGGCATGTTGCCGTGCTCGGCAGCGTAGCGAGCAACGGAGTTAACGCCGAAGGACCAAGCGGCCATGTTGGCGAACAGGGTGATCAGGAAGGCGATGCAGATGACCTTAAAGATCATGGAGTCGCCCACCATGGTCTGGACTGCGACGATCATGCCGTAGTCGGGATCGATGGAGTCGGCCGGCACGGCGGCGCCGATGCCAAAGCCTGCGAACAGGTAGATCACGGCGATGGACAGGCCGCCGACGATGATAGCCTTGGGGATATCGCGAGCGGGATCGGCCATGTCGTCGGTCATGGTGCAGATGACCTCGAAGCCCATGAAGTTAAAGATGATGATCGACAGGTAGCCGAGAGCGTTGGTGTTGGTGAGCTCGGGCAGGAAGGTGGCAGCGGACATGTCGTTCGCAAAACCGTTCTCCATGGCATACCAAATGCCCAAAGCGCCAACGATAACGGCGACGGCGACCTTGATGATGGCGCCACCGTTAAGGACCCACTCGGAGTCGGCCGCCTTGGAGCGGCCCATGAGGTAGACGATCCACACAAAGGCAAGATCGATACCCATCTTGGCGATCAAGTTGAACTCGACGCCAAAGACCATGCCCAAAATGTCGGGGAACATGGTAGCCAGCGAGGCGATCCACAGCGGGTAGTTGACCCAGTAGTAGTACGAGATGCGGGCGCCCCATTTGTCGCCCAGGCCATCGCGTACCCAGTCGTAAATGCCGCCCTCGCCGTCATAGGTGGTACCGAGCTCGGCGACAACCATGCCGTAGGGAAGCAGGAAGGTCAGGATCAGGAAGATCCACCAGAAGAACTGCTGGTTGCCAATGGCAGCAGCAGGAGCGGCGGCCTCGCAAACGAAGACGACGCAGATGATGGTCGAAATGACCGTCAAGAAGGAAAGCTTTTTCTTTCCGTCGCTCATGATGAGCTCCTTCGCTCAGTCTTGGACAGATCCGAGGCCCTAAGGTATTAAGGCAATTGCTTGGGCCTCGGTGAGCGGGCGACAGGAGACGAGCATCCGCCGCCCGCAAACGTGCTTTTAGAAGCCTTGAGGCTTAGAGCTGCTCGAGAGCCTCGAGAGCGGCGTGGAGCTCAGCCTTGGCGGAGTACTCGACACCCTCGTCGTTGAGCGGGGTGCGCTTGCCCAGGGCGGCAAGGAGAGCACGGATGGAGTGCTTGCGGTTCTCGGCCTCGACCCAGCACAGGGAGCGCTCGGGATCGTCCATGACTTCGTCGACGACCTCCTCGTTGCGGGTGGCCGGCAGGCAGTGCATGAACTTGGAGTTGGGGCCGGCAAAGTTCATCATGTCCATGGTGACCTGATACTTGGGATAGAACACGTCCATGTAGTTCTCGCCCGAGACCTCCTCGTCGTACAGGCCATACCACACGTCGGTGTAGATGAAGTCGGCGCCCTTGATGCACTCGATGTCGTCGGAGATGACGACAGAGCCGCCGGAGACCTTGCAGTTCTCCTCGGCGATGGCCATCATCTGCTTGCCGAACTCGGCGCGCTCCTCGACGGTGCCAACGTGCAGGCCGCCGTCGGGGATCTGGTGGCCCTTAGGTCCAAACTGGACAAACTTCATGCCGACCTTGGAGGCGATGAACATGAGGGAGACGCAGACCTGGGTGGCGTCGCCGATGAAGGCCAGGGTGCAGTCCTCGATCTTCTTGCCCTCGGGGAGGTTCTCGAGCATGGTCATGAGGTCGCCCATCTCCTGCGTGGGATGGTTGAACTCGGACATGCCGTTGATGACGGGCACAGCAGAGCCCTCGGCGAGGCCGACGACGTCCTTGTGACGGTCAACGCGAGCCATCATGATGTCGAGCAGCGAGCCCATGACGCGAGCGGTGTCGCCCAGGGACTCGTGACCGCCGAGCTGGATGGTGCCAGGGCCATAGAACTGAGCATGGCCGCCGAGGTCGGTCATAGCGGTCTCGAAGGAAAGACGAGTGCGGGTGGAGACCTGCTGGAAGATCATGCCAAGGCTCTTGTTGCGGAGCAGGTGCGGATAATAACCGTCAACCTTGATGGCCTTCTTCATTGCCAGGCCAAGATCCTCGATAGCCAGGATCTGCTCTTTGGTGAAGTCGTTGGTGTCGATGAAATCCTTAGGCAGTGCCATGTCGATTTCCTTTCCGCCGGTCTTGCCGACTATTACTATGAGGCGCTCGAACATCACGCCTCGTGTTGACAAGACCATCATTCACCCGTATGCAATTTTTACCTAGTTTATTCGGGATTAAAGACCGTTCACGGAGTTACATCCCCTCTAAACCAATATAAACCCGCAGGTCAAGAGTTTACAGGGGGTTTACCATCTAGAACCGCGAACGGTATATGGCTATGCTGTATCTCGGCGCCTAATCCGCAATGAAACGAAGGGTTGAGACGTCTATATCCCACAAGGTATACAGAGCTCGGCCATAGAATAAATGAGATGGGACGGTGACAGATGAACACCCTGATGTTCTTCTATACCCTAGCGATACTCGTGATCTGTATTGTGACGGCGGTGCTCTCGCTTGCCGCCTATGCCTCATCTCGTCGACGCTTCTTTATCTATGGCAGCGGCGTATTTATCTGCTATGCCATCGAGATGACCGAGATTTTCTTTTTTGAATACACGCTGCAAAACCAGAGTTTTCCAGCCAGCGACTATTACTCAATTACCATGCCTGTGTTGCGGACCTTTGTGGCGACCGCTTCGCAGGCTTTTATTTGGCTCATTGCCATGGATTTGCTCGACAAGCATTCAAAAAAGCAGTTTGTCATTCCCGTCGCAACGTTCTTGCTGAGCGAGCTGCTGATTATCGTCGCTGTCCCCTACGGCCCCATTCATCAATGGCTCTACTACACGATGCGTCAGGTATTCCTTGTTTTCGTGGGGCTATATATCTTTTGGACGGCACGCAAGAGCACACAAGTCGAGCTGAAGGCACGCGTTAACAACCAACGAAAGCACCTGATTATCGGCGCTATTCTGGTCGGTTGCATCGTTGCCGAGGATTTCTACAACATTCTGATTGTCCCCATGAGTCTGGCGCCCTCTTGGCTGCAACTATATCTGTCCGAGCGCAACTTTAGCGAAAACGTCTTTGCCTGCTACTTTGCGATTCTGCTGATCATCTACTCCTACCACGTGCTTTCAATCCGCATGCAGGAGGCGCCCGAGGAAAAGAACGTCAGCGATCTTGATCGACACATCGAAGAGCAGATGCCCTTCTATCGTAACGCCTACAAGCTCTCCAACCGTGAGACCGAAGTTATGCGTCTGGTCGTACTGGGCAAATCGAACCAAGAGATCGCTGACGAGCTATTCCTTGCCGTGGGCACCGTCAAGACCCACATCCACAACATCCTGGTCAAAACCGAACAGCAAAACCGCACGACGCTCATCCTCCACTTCTGGAAGCGATAACCTGCCAAAAAGGGACAGGTTTATTTTGGCAGGTTTTATCTGGGCAAACGCCAAAAACCGCCGCGAGGGAGCTACTTTCCCTCGCGGCGGTTTTCTAGCAGTAAAACCAAGTGAGTAGGCTTTTGGCGGGATGCCGAGCACACCTCAAAACGCCACAGCCCTGACCTGCGATTTTATTGAGCACTTGCCGCGATGTGCTCGGCAGATCCAAAAAAGCCTACTCACTTGCATCTGAGATGCTCTAGATACGCAAAATACCGCCGCGAAGGGAGCTGGACTCCCTTCGCGGCGGTTATTCGCTCTGATTTTGCGACGGTTTTGCCCGCTTGTTACTCGCTGCAGCGGGTGGCGATGGCAGCTTGTACCATGCCGGCGCTCATGAGGTACGTTACCAGGAAGTAGCCACCATAGGCCGCCAGGAAAATCGCGCAGGTGAGGCCCACGGTGCCGGCGATGCTCATATCGCCGAATACGCTCACCAGCTCGATGATCACCTTGAGCGCCACAAAGGAGTGCGCCAAGCCCACTGCCAGCGGGAACAGGAAGAACACCGCTTGCTGCGCCATCACCGAATGCCGGATCTGACGGTCGTCACAGCCGATCTGTGCCAGCACACGATAGCTGCGGCTGCCGTCGGCCACATTGGAGAGCTGCTGGATCGACAGAATCGCCGCACATGCAACGACCAGCACAAAGCCAATGTAGATGGCTAGATAGCTAATCATGCCGTTCATCTGCGCTGCTTGCGTGTACATCTCGGAACGCGTGATGAAGACTCCCCATCCCCCCGGCTCCTTGCCGTCAACGAGCAGAATGTCGAGCATGGTGTATTTAATGCTCTCGTCTGCCTTGGTCACATCCATCCCCTGCTTGTAGTTAACGAGCAGATTACTGGAATACGGCTGCAGATTAAGCTGGGACAGCAGCTCATCGGCTACGACCACGGTACCGGGATTGCTGCCCATCGCCGAGTTGGCGATGGCCGCCGTGTCCTCGTCCGACTTATCGGTTGCGGGCTTGAGCGTATGCCCGCCCAAGGTTAGGGCATGGCCGCCAGCCATATACTTGGTGTACAGGTCGCCCAGCTCACCGCCCATATCACACGTGAGCAGATACTGGTCCCGGCCAATGCTCACCGGCTCCTCGCCCATCATCTGGCGCAGTTTGTTGTACTGGCTCGCCGGCGTCACATACAGACCCATCGCATCGGCGTTGCTTCCCTCGAGCGCCTTGGGAAGCTTTTCGCCCATGGCCTTGCACATCTCACCCGCCACCACCGAGGGGCCCGAGCCGCCAAGCGGGTAACTCAGATACGAATCGATCTGCACATGCTCACCGGCAACATCGGCGATATTGACCTTTTTGCCGGTCTCGTCGTTGTTGTCCGCCGACTTGCCCTTAATACCGTCTGCAACGTTATCGGGATCTTTACGATCGCCATGCCATGCAGCGTACAAATCGACCGTTGCATCGGCCAGCACCATGCGATCGGCCTCAGACGGATTGACATACTCCTTGTAGTAGTCGAGCGTTTCGGGCGTGTAATAGACATACGTCTGAGACACGTCAACAGGGTTATAGCGCTCCAGATTCTCGTTCATCACGTTGGCAATCGACATACCACAGGTCACCGAGGTAATGGCCAAAAACAGAATCATCGCGATGACGCCCATCGAAAAGCACACCGTGTTGACCTTGGCCGCAAGCTGGCGCACAGTAAACATGTTGAGGCCGCGCCAATACACGCCGCGCAAGCTCTGCAGCAGCTTGATAAGCATGCCCGAGAGTCCCCAGAACAGGGCAAAGGTGCCTACCGTGACCATGGCCGTGGTGATGCCAAACTGGCTCATTGCCCCGTCCAGCTTGTCGCCCGTCTCGGTTAGCGGGAACCCATCACGTAGCAGACGGTAATAGGCCACGCCCACAAGCACCACGCCCACAGCAAAGATGGCAATCGCGATCCAGGGATTGCGCGTCTTGATGCTCTCGTTGCGACGCTCGGCACCCATAAGCTCGATGAGTTTGGTACGACGCACGGCGCGAAGGTTCAGCAGCAGCGTGAGCACAAACATTACGAGCATGCAGGCCAGGGTCAGGTTGAACGCATGCACCGAGAAAAAGAAGCGGAAATTGGCGATCTGCGTCTTAAAGAGCGAGGCCGTAAAGAACGTCATGAGCTGGGAGAGCCCCACGCCCAGCACAATACCGGCGACAAAGGCGCCGACCGAAACGATCACCGTCTCGAGCGCCATGATCGTGGCGACGCGCCCGCGCCCCATGCCGAGCACCTGGTACAGGCCAAACTCCTTCTTGCGGCGTTTCATGATGAAGTTATTGGCATACACCATCAAAAAGGCCATGACGCCGGCCAAAAAGTACGTGAGGTAGCCGAGCATAGTACCCATGAGCTCGGATAGGCCCTCCTCCTCAATGCCGGCAATATCGACCTGCATCGAAACGGTGTTAAAGGCATAGAATACGGTGACGCCCAGGGTGAGCGTCAAAAGGTAGACGAGGTAGTCGCGGCCGGCGCGGCGAACGTTGCCCCAAGCGAGTTTACAGAGCATCGGAGCCCTCACCGCCCATCATGGCAACGACCTCCATAATGCGGTCGAAGAACTCTCGGCGGTCGGTGTCGCCGCGGCGCAGCTCGGTGAAGATCTTGCCGTCACGAATAAACAGCACACGGCTCGTGTAGCTGGCGGCAAAGCTGTCATGCGTGACCATGAGCACGGTGGCGCGCAGGCGGCGGTTGAGGGCCTCTAGGCTCTCGAGCAGCAGGCGGGCGCTTTTAGAGTCGAGGGCGCCGGTGGGCTCGTCGGCCATAATCATAGTGGGGTCGGTGACGAGCGCGCGAGCCGCGGCAACGCGCTGCTGCTGACCGCCGGACATCTGGTAGGGATACTTGTCGAGCACCTGGCTAATAGACAGACGCGCGGCCACATCCTGCACGCGGGTCGAGATTTCGGCCGAGTTTGTGCGGGCGATGGTGAGCGGCAGGGCGATGTTCTCGCGTGCCGTGAGCGTATCGAGCAGGTTGGAGTCCTGGAAGATAAAGCCGAGCTCCTCGCGGCGGAACTGCGAAAGCTTAGCCTGCTTCATGCGCGTCACGTCCTGCCCGTTGATGCGGATCGTGCCACTTGTGGCGCTATCGATGGTCGACACGCAGTTGAGCAACGTCGACTTGCCCGAGCCCGAAGCGCCCATGATGCCAACGAATTCGCCGCGGTTGACCGTAAAGTTGACATCGTTGAGCGCGCGGGTCACGTTGCCCAGCGCTCCATATACCTTTTCGAGATGCGCGACCTCCAGTACCGGGGTCGCCATGTGCGTGGTTTGCATACCGAGTCCTTTCTTGCGATTAGTCTACGGCATCTATAGTCGCAAGAAGACGAGTCGGCTACCATCGATATGGCTTACGCTTGCCTTACCGTTGTGTAAGGTACGGGCAGCTAGCCTGTCACGTGTTGATGTTGAGAGAGGACTCCTGTTGAAGACTGTTCATGTTGCCGCTGGGATCATTCGCAAGGAAGGATCCGACGAGCTACTGGCCGTGCAGCGCGGCTATGGCGACATGCAGGGACTTTGGGAGTTCCCAGGTGGCAAGCTCATGCGCGGCGAGACACCCGAAGACGCCGTGCGCCGCGAGCTCATGGAAGAGCTGCAGGTAAAAGTCACCAACCTGCGCGATTTCTACACCGTTGAGTACGACTACCCCGATTTCCATCTCTCCATGGAGTGCTACTACTGCTCGCTCGCCGATGAATCCGATGAGCCTCAGAAGCACGACCGCCAGCTTGATATCCGCTGGATTCCGCGTACCTCGCTTGCCACGGTGGAATGGATGCCCGCAGACAAGGGGCTTATCGATGCTCTGATTGAGCTGAAGGAAGACCGGCTTGAGGCTAACGGCGTCGAGGCCACCGCGGCAGACGAATCTGCTACCAAGCCCAAACGTAAACCTAAGCGCCGCAGCAAAAAGCGTCCCAAGCCCGGCCTGCTGGACGGCATCGATACCTCGGACCTTTCCGCCGACGAGCGTGAACTCGTCCGCCGTCGCGCCGCCATCAAAAAGTCCATGAAGGGCAACAAGCGCGCCAATACCAAGCCCGAGCTACTCGTACGCCAGCGCCTACGGGCCGCGGGCCTTACGGGTTATCGCTTGGAATGGAAGGTTCCCGGCAAGCCCGACATCGCCTTCCCCGGACGCAAGATCGCCATCTTCGTCAACGGCTGCTTTTGGCATCGCTGCCCCAAGTGCAACCCGAGCCAGCCCAAGCGCAACGTTGAGTTTTGGGAGGCAAAGTTCCGTCGCAACGTCGAGCGCGACCGCGCTGCCGTGGCAGCACTCACTCAAATGGGCTGGACACCCATAACCATCTGGGAATGCGAGCTCAAAAAAGACCGCATCGACGCCACGATGGAAAAGGTCATCGAGCAGGTGCGGGCTGCAGAGCCGCAGCGCTAACAGCGAGCATCCACACGCTCCGCACGTCCGCGCCACGTCTACGCCACAAACCTTAGAAAGCCCTTAAGCCCAAAACCTTTCAAGAGTGTTACTCAATAGCCTTGACCTGCGGTTTCATCGTAACACCAAACCAGGTTAAGCCTTTCTTTAGCGCTTCTTTGCGGCAGCCGCGGCATAATACAGCCAACGCACGGGACCTAGCAGCACACCCCGTGCGCAACCTTTTGGCGGACATCGAGGAGGCCGCATAAGCATGCATTCTTCCAATGACGCAGCACAGCAGCCATCCCTAAATCGTGCAAACCTTTTCTCCTTCCCCCCGACACAGAGAAACGGCCTCCTCGACTCCCCAACCTCACAGCAAAAACGCTCAACCGATCAAAGCCTCAACCTGCAGGCCTCATTGAAAAAGCTCCAGGCGTCTCTAGACAAAGCATTCCCCAACCAAGCCCGGGCATACTAGCCCCCACCAACAAAGCGCCCCTCGCGCCCCATCCTTTCCGCCCCAACGCCACAAGGGCGATTGAGCAGGGCCGTCCGGAAACGGAAAAGGCCTATCTCTCAGAACATTCCGCAGGACGGAGGAAGCCCCGCAG
>CAKTWK010000029.1 GCA_934630735.1 uncultured Collinsella sp.
TCCCTAACTGCCGGATAAAAAACGAGCGAGGATCTTGAGGTCCTCGCTCGTTTTTGTTTTAGGCAATGTTTCGGCTGCGCCGCTACTTGTCGGCGGCCGCCTTCTTGGTAGTCGACTTCTTGGCCGTCGTCTTTTTGGCGGTCGTCTTCTTGGCAGCAGTCTTCTTTGCTGCCGTGGTCTTCTTCGCCGTGCTCGCCTTGGTCGCAGTCTTGCGGCCGCGGGCGGGCTTCTTCTCCTTGGTCGGGCAGTCCATGTTGACGCAGATGCGCCACGGGCCGCGCGCCGTGTTGACCACCACGATGGGGGCGCCGCACTCGGGACAGGTCTCGCCCGTCGCCTCGAGCTTGCCACGCGCCGGCAGCGGATAGCTCACGCCGCAGTCGTCGTAGTTGGTGCAGCGGATAAAGCGCTTGCCGCTCTTCTCGCTCTTGTGCGCGATTAGGTCGCCATGGCGTCCTGCCTCGGCGCACACCTTGCACTCGCCCACCTTAAGGTCGGGCTCGTAGTTGGTGGGGCACGTGGGGTTCACGCAAATCTCGAAGGCCTTCTGGCGGAACGGCTGGCACTTGATACGCGGCGCGCCGCACTCGGGGCACACGGCCGCCTCGCCCTCGAGCGGGCTTACCTTGACGCCGCTCGGCACCGGATAGGTCACGTCGCAGTCGGGCCAGCCCATGCAGCCGATAAAGCTGCCGCGGGTCTTGGCGCTCGTCTTCATAACCAGGTCCTTGCCGCATTTGGGGCAGGCGCCCACGCGCGCATCGGCCGTGACGGCGTCGCTGATGGCGTCGCCCAGCTCCTGCGTGTGCTTGAGCAGCTCGTCGAGCACGCCGGCCAGCAGCGCGCGCGAGTGCGTCACGACATGCTCTTCGGTATCCTCGCCGCGCTCCACACGGGTCATATCGCCATCGAGCTCGCTGGTCATATCGGGGCTCGTGATGCGCGGGGCAAACTGCGTCAGCGCGTCGATGATGGCGATGCCCAGCTGGCTCGGCTCAACGGGATCGTTTTTGAGATAGCGCACGGCATACAGGCGCTCGATGATGCTCGCGCGTGTGGACTTGGTACCCAGGCCGCGCTTCTCCATCTCCTGCACGAGTTTGCCCTGGCTGTAGCGCGCGGGCGGCTCGGTCTGCTTGGCCTCGAGCTTAATGTCGAACACGTCGACCGTATCGCCCTGCTCCAGCGGCGGCATCTGCTCGTCGCGTTTAAGGCCGTACGGATAGGCCTCGCGGAAGCCAGGGGTCACGAGCACGTCGCCCGAGGCCACGAACGGCTCGCCGTTGACGTCGAGCTCGAGCTTGGTGTTCTCGATGGTCGCGGGACCCATAAGCGTTGCCAGGAAACGGCGGGCGATGAGGTCGTAGAGTTTACGCTGGCCGCCGTCGAGCGTGGACGGATCGCCCTCGCCCGTGGGATAGATAGGCGGGTGGTCGGTGGTCTCGACCTTGCCGCGCGTGGGCTTCATGGGACCGGCGAGCACCTTTTTGCACACGGGTGCCAGCGCCGGGTTGATCTTTGCCAGGTCGCTCACCACGGCGCCCAGATCGAGCGTCGCAGGGTACACGGTATTGTCGACACGCGGGTAGCTGATGAGACCGGCCATGTAGAGGGACTCGGCGATGCGCATCGTACGCGCAGGCGAGATGCCCTCGGCCGCGGCGGCAGCCTGCAGCGAGGTCGTCGCAAACGGCGTGGGCGGCTGCTGCTTACGCGAGCGCTTGGTCACCGCGGCAACGGTCGCCGTCTTGACGCCGTCAACGTGACCATACGCCGTCTCGGCAGCATCTTTGTCGGTAAAGCGCGCCGTCTTGTGCGCGATCTTAAAGCGATCGTCCTCGGCAGCGCCCTGCGCGGCGCCCATGCCGCGGATCTGCCAATAGTCCTCGGGCACAAACGCCATGCGCTCGCGCTCGCGCTCGACCACCAGGGCAAGCGTCGGTGTCTGCACGCGACCGGCGGAGCGCACGTTGCCAAAGCCGCCAAACTTGGCGAGCGTCAGATAGCGCGTGAGCACCGCGCCCCAGATAAGGTCGATGTGCTGACGGCTCTCGCCGGCGTCGGCCAGGTTCTGGTCGAGCGAGACGAGATTATCAAAGGCGTGCGTGATCTCGGCCTTGGTAAACGAAGAGTATTGGGCGCGGGCAACCGGCAAGTCGGGCGCCACCTCGCGCACCTTGTTGAGAGCGTCCGAGCCGATCAGCTCGCCCTCGCGATCGAAGTCCGTGGCGATGATGACGCTGTCGGACTTCTTGGCAAGGTTCTTGAGCGAACGAATGAGCTCCTTCTCGGCCGGTAGCTTAATGACGGGCGCCCAGGTGAGGTAAGGCAGGCTCTCGAGCTTCCAGCCCTTGATGGAAATGCCATCGGCAAGGAACGGCTTGCGCTTGGTGTCGTACGGCGGGCGGGCCAGGCCATCGGGCATATCGGCCGGCAGCATCTCGCCGTCTTCGGTCACCGAATACCAACCCAGCTTTTTATCGAACAGCACGCTGTCGCAAAAATCGGGCGCCAGGATGTGACCGGCAAGGCCGATGGTCACGCACTCCTCGCCCTTCCATTCAAAACGGTAGATGGCGGTGTTGTACACCTTGTCCTTTTTGGGTTTGCCCGTGGACAGACGCTCGGCGATCTGACGTGCGGCGTCGTTTTTCTCGGCGATGATGAGCTTCAAAAGAGGCTCCTATCTCGTATCTCTGCGGCTACGCCCGCCCGTATGGCGGCCGACTTACGCCCTTGCTTGCTCAATCTGCCCGATGAGCCAATCGCACCAGGCATCCATGCCCTCGCCCTTGCGCGCGCTCACGGCAAACCGCGGCGCCTGCGGATTGAGGTCATCGAGTGTCTTAGTATACCTATCCATGTCAAAATCGAAAGCCGGGGCCACATCGACCTTGTTGAGCAACTGTGCGCCGGCGTGCTGGAAGATACCCGGGTACTTAATGGGTTTGTCGTCACCCTCGGGCACCGAGAGGATCATGATGGACAGGTTCTCGCCCAGATCAAAGTCGACCGGGCACACCAGGTTACCCACGTTTTCGATAAAGATGACGTCGATATTCTGAAGGCCCACAGCCTGGTCGAACGCATCGACAGCCTCCATGATCATGTTGCCCTCGAGGTGGCACAGGCCGCCCGTGTTGATCTGGATGGCGGGCATGCCGGCTTCCTTCATGGTGATGGCATCGACATCCGAGGCGATATCGCCCTCGATGACGGCGCAACGCAGGCCCGCCTTGTCGCGCAGGCGTTCGTTGGTGCCGAGAATCGTGGTGGTCTTACCCGAGCCGGGGCTCGACAGCACATTGATCACATAGGTGTTTGTCTCATTAAATCGCTGACGCAGCTGATCTGCCAGGCGCTCGTTGCGCGACAGAATCGGCGATGCAATATCAATCGTTTTCTCGGCCATACTCGGCACTCCTTACTTTGGCCCCTTTATACCCCGTCCCCAAATGGCTGGCGGGCTAATCGTCGGGGGTTTCGATTTCGATACTGGCGATGTCGAGCTCGCGGCCGTGCAGTAGGCGCACGTTGGCGCCGCCACATTGGGGGCAGCGGCAATGAAAGCGGTCGTGCTCAAAGACCTCGCCGCAGTCCAGGCACTCGCTTTGTGGATGGACCTCCTCCACGGCAAGCTCGCAGCCGCGCGTGAGCGGGTCCTCGTCGCGAAACGTCTCCCAGGCAAAGTCGAGCGCCTCGCGCACGACCTCGGTCATATCCCCGATACGCAGCGTTACCAAAACGGCGCGCGAGGCCCCCGCCCCACGCGCCGCGCGAATCACTGTATCGAGTATGCCGTTGACAATGCCAACCTCGTGCATACCGATTTACTCCTCGTCGTCCTCGTCGTCCGAGAACAGGTCCAGGCGGCTCACAAACAGGCCCTCCTTGCCCTCGCGCGCGGTAATGACCACGCGGGCGATAGCGAGCGAGATCTCGTAGAGCGAAAGCAGGGCACCGTACATAAGGCCCAGCGTGACGGGCGAGCCGTCGGGCGTGATCACAGCCGAACCCACGAGCAGGCCTACGTACACGTAGCGCCAGGCGCTGCGGAAAGCAGCGTAGGACACGATGTGGAAAACAGACAGGTAGAAGATGATGAGCGGCAGCTCAAACGCCACACCAAAGCCGATCATAAAGAGCAGCTCCATGTTGACGTAGTTCTCCAGATCGGGCAGCGCCGTAGCGACGGCCGAGGTCTCGCCGATGAGCCACTCAAAGCCTGCCGGGATAATGATGAAGTAGCAGAAGATAGCGCCCAGGAAGAACAGCACCGTCGAGGCGAGCACCGTGGGCACGACCCACTTGCGCTCGTTGGGGCGCAGCGCCGGCAGGAAAAATGCCAGGATCTGCCAGATGATCATGGGCGTGCACATGACCACGGCCATCTTGATGGCCAGCGAGAAGCGCAGGCCAAAGCCGCCGAGCGTGGTGGTGATGTAGAACTTACCGTCCGGCACAAAGGAGCGGATAGGGTCTTCCAGAATGTCGAGCACCACGGGCGTGGCGAAATACAGCACGATAGCGGCGGCAAACACCGACACGACCACGATGGTCAGACGGCGACGGAGCTCTCCCAGGTGATCGAAGAGCGGCATGCGCGCAGGTCCGATAGGCATTACTCATCGCCTCCCTTCGAGGCGTCGGCGGCAGCGGCGTCGTCCTCGGCCTCGAGCTCGCGAGCGAGCTGGTCGACGACGGCTTTGCGCTTGCGGGGACGACGGGCGTAGAGGTCAGCCGTCGTGGGCTCTGCCGGCTCGGGCTCAGGCTCCGGCTCTGCAGCGGAAGCGGACTCGGCGGCGGCATCGGCCTCCGTCTCCTCGGCAGCATTCTCGCCCTCAACGGCACCCTCGCTTGCGGCCTTCTCGGCAGCAAGACGGGCGCGACGCTCGGCAAAGGTCTCCTTCTTGGCGGGCGCTGCCGTCTCGGCGGCGTCCTCGTCCGCATCGGAATCGTCGTCGGTCGCAGCAGCCTTCTTGGGCTTGACCGGGGCCGACGCGGCCTCGCTTACCGGATCGATAATCTCGGACTGAACAACGGCCGTCATCTTTTCCTGCGTCTCGCGGAACTGACGGATGGCACGGCCGATCGTGCGGCCCATCTGCGGGAGCTTATCCGGGCCAAACAGCAAAAAGCCGAAGACCACGATGATTGCGAGCTCACCCTCTCCAATACCAAACACACATACCTCCAAGGCTCGATGTGAGTCGAGCCCGCACCGCGCCATTCGGCCGGAACTCGTCTATTCATTCGGTCAAGTATAGCGCCCGGACGCCAAAACGTCCGAGCGCATCACAAACATATGCCAAACGGCACGCCCTTTTGGGGGCCAAGATTATGCAGCGGTGATCGAAATCTCCTGGTCGACACCCAACAGCTGAACCACGCGCATCACCGGAGGCTGCACATTGGTGCAGCTAAAGCGCTTGCCGTGGTCGACCGCGTGGTGCGCGGCGCCCACGAGCACGCCAATGCCCGTCGAATCGATGTAGCTCACCTGGGCAAAATCGAGCGCAACGGCCTCGGTGGGCTGCTCGAGCGCCAGGTCGATGGCATTGCGCAGGCTATCGGCGTTAGAGATATCAATCTCGCCGGTTACCTTAATGGTGTAGAGCTCTGGCGTGGGGTTGGTGGAAATACCCAAATCCATGTATACGCTCCTTTACGTATCGAAAGTGCGGATAGTACGGGAAGCCGTGCGTTAGGCGCGCTCGGCACGCGCAAGCTCGGCAGCGACAAGCTTAACGGCCAGCACCAGCACATCGAGCGCGGCCTCCAGGTCCTCGACCGTGGGATAGCTCGGCGCGATGCGGATGTTGGTGTCGCGCGGGTCCTTGCCATAGGGCCAGGTAGCACCGGCCGGCGTGAGCTTGACGCCCAAGTCGGCGCAGAGCGCGGCGACCTTTTGGGCCGAGCCCTCGGGACCATCGAAGCTCACAAAGTAGCCGCCGCGGGGGTGCGTCCAGGTGGCGCAACCCGTGTCGCCCAGGCCCTCGGTGAGCTTGCGCTCAACGGCCTCAAAGCGCGGGCGCAGGAACTCGGCATGCTTTTTCATGTGCCCCTTGACCGCCTCGATGGTGGGAAGGAAGCGCACGTGACGCAGCTGGTTGAGCTTGTCGGCGCTGATGAGGCCGGCCTTCAGGCGCTTGGAGAACTCGGCGATAACCGCGGGGCTCGCACCGATAAAGCCGATGCCGGCGCCCGGGAAGGTGATCTTGGACGTCGAGGCGAATGCCACCACGCGATCCTCGGTGCCCGCCGCGCGAGCGAGGTCAAAGATGTTGGCGAGCTCGTCGGTCTCGTCGTACAGGTCGTGCACGCAGTAGGCGTTGTCCCAGAAGATGCGGAAATCGGGCGCGGCCGTGGGCATCTCGACCAGGCGGCGCACAGTGTCCTCGCTAAAGGTAATGCCCGTGGGGTTGGAATACTTGGGCACGCACCAGATACCCTTGATGGAATCGTCGGCGGCAACGAGGCGCTCGATCTCGTCCATGTCGGGGCCGTTGTCGGTCATCGCGACGGGGACGTTCTCGATGCCCAAGTCGGCGGTGATGCCAAAGTGGCGATCGTAGCCGGGAACAGGGCACAGGAACTTGACCTTCTTGCCGTCGTGCGCGGCCTCGTAGGCGTCCCAGGGCTCGCTGCCGCACGAGCCACAACGCCAGAACATGCCGGCGATGTCATGCTCGATCAGCAGGCTCGACGAGCCCAGTACGAGCGTCTGCTCGGCAGGGCAACCCAGGAACTCCCCCGCCAGCTTGCGTGCCGAGGGAATGCCCTCAAAGCAGCCGTAGTTGGAGCAGTCGACGTTGCCGTCGTGCAGATCGGCGTCGGCGTTGAGGATATCGAGCATGGGGCGAGAAATGTCCACCTGGGAGGGCGACGGCTTGCCGCGGGCCATATCGAGCGCCAGGCCCTTGGCCTTGACCTCGGCGACCTCGGTTTTGAGCGCCTCGATGGCGGCATCGAGTTCGGTGGTTTCCATCTTCTGGTAGATCGTCTGCATGGGTGCGACCTTTCGCGAAGCGGTACGTTGCAGTTCGTCTAAGTATAGACCGCCACCGCCGCAACGTTATGAAGCCGTGATAGATTAAGTTCATCGCAATGAATTACGAATCGCCGCGCATGCCGGCGTGGGGCGCCCAAGGAGGCACTATGGAGTACGGATCGTTTCAGGCCGAGGAATTCGGCGACCTGCAGCGCCTGGTCGACGGACTGTTTTACGACCGCCACGCCATCGACCGCCTGGATCTGATCGTACAGGCCGAAATCTTGGACCTGGCGCCCGATCTCATGGAAATCGTCAACCTGCTACCGCCCGGCTATTACGACCGCCAGTCACTTTGCGACCAGCTCAACTCCGCCTTGGCCGCCCACGGGTGGGGCGCCGTCTACGGAACGGTGGAATAAACCTAGTCATTGGGGACAGACTTAAATGACTAGTCAACCATATGACCCCAATGACTTAAACGCCGCCTGTGATGATGTTCACAGGCGGCGTTTTCAAACTTGTATGTGCCCTTACTCGTCCTTGGGCGCGGGATGCTTGCAGACCACGCTCATGTAAATCATGCCGAGCACGGCAGCGGTGACCGAACCGGCAAGGATGGCGGCCTTGGCAGCCAGAACCTCAAACTGGGCCGTCGGGAAGGCAAGGCCGCTGATGAGAATCGACATAGTAAAGCCGATACCGCCCAGAATGCCCACACCGGCAATCATGTGCCAGTTGACATTGCGCGGCAGCTCGCAGGCCCTAAGCTTAACCAGGGTAAACGTCATGCCAAAGATACCGATCGGCTTGCCCAGCAGCATGCCAAAGTACACGCCGAGCGTCACCGGGTCAATGAGCAGCGTGCTCATGTCCACGCCCACTAGGCGAACCTGTGCGTTCACGAACGCAAAGATCGGCAGGATCACAAAGTTGACCGGCGTGGAGATCAGACGCTCCATGCGGATGAGCGGCGGGGTCACGCGGTGCATGACGCGCTCGACCTTGGTAGTCGAGACGGTAAAGTCATGCTGGCCCAGGATGTGTGCCTCGTCGTCGTAGCGGTCATCGAGCAGCGGCAGGCACTCGCCCAGCCAATCGGTGAGACTATCGAGCTTGACGCCGCACTTGGCCGGAATGGTGAAGGCCAGGATGACGCCAGCAAGCGTGGCATGTACGCCGCTCTTGAACATGCAGAACCACAACAGCAGACCCAGTACCGAATACGGGGCAAGGCGGTAATGCTGCGTCTTGTTGAGCCACACGAGTGCGCAGGTCACAAGCGCGGCGGCGCCCAACCAAAACGGATTGGGACTCTGACCGTAGAAGATGGCGATGGCGGCGATGGAGATGAGGTCGTCGGCGATGGCGAGCGTCGAGAAGAACACGCGCACGCCGTTGGGCACGCGATTGCCCAAAAGCGACAGCACGCCCAGCGCAAAGGCAATATCGGTTGCCATGGGGATGGCCCAACCGTTGCGGGCGCCGGCATGGTTAAAGATCAGGTAGATGCAGGCGGGAACAACGACGCCGCCCACGGCCGCCAGCATGGGAAGCATGGCCTGACGTGGATTCTTGAGCTCTCCGACCGTCATCTCGTACTTAAGCTCAATGCCCACCAACAAAAAGAAAATCGCCATGAGGAAGTCGTTGACGAAAAGCTCAACGGTGAGACCGGCCGTAAGGTTGCCCAGACCCACATACAGCGGGGTCTCCAAAAAGTGATGGATGGCCTCGTAGGCATCGGTATTGGCGCAAATGACGGCGGCGATGGCGGCGAAGACCATGACGGCGGCGGAAATCGTGCCGTTCTCGGCGATGCGCTCCCAGATATCGTGACGCTCAAAGCGCTTGCGCTCACGAACGTTGAACAGCT
Organism: uncultured Collinsella sp.; assembly: GCA_934630735.1. Taxonomy (GTDB): domain Bacteria; phylum Actinomycetota; class Coriobacteriia; order Coriobacteriales; family Coriobacteriaceae; genus Collinsella. The sequence continues at coordinate 8,868 of CAKTWK010000029.1, forward strand.
GCTCAGTTGCTGCCATGGGCGGCTCCTTTCACGGGATGGCTCCCGTCTTAAAAAAGCACGGCCCGCCCAAGTGGCGGCGCCGCGCTCTAACGTATTACGCTTGCATCTAGCCTACCCTGCACGACAAGCACGCAGGCGTGGCCGAAAAGCGGAACCACAGGTTGAACATTATTTGCTCAACGGCGCGGGCACGCCTGTCCAAGAGACGACGCGGCGCCGTGCACAAAAAACGACCGGAGCGCGGGGCGTCCGCGATCCGGTCGTCGGTGTTAGGTCAAAAGAACCTAGCAGGCGGCCATGATGGGGGCAGCGACCTGCTTCTTACGGGAGAGAACGCCCGGCATCCAGACGCCGTCGTGCTCGTCGGCAATGCCCAAGCCCTTCTGAGCAGCCTCGGTCTCGCCCTCGAGCAGGACCTGCGAGCCCTCCTCCATGATGTCGGTGATGCACAGGACGATGCCATCGGCACCCTTCTCGGCGGCGTAGGCGCGCATGGCCTCACGGATCTCGTCGATCATGCCGAGAGCGCGGCTCTTGTCGACAGTCTCGTACTGGCCGATGAGCAGCTTCTTGCCAGCGGGCTCGAACATCTTGATGTCGTTGCCGACCATCTCGGCTGCGGTGAAGGAGCCGGACGGACGGGTGAGGAAGACCTCCATGCCAAACTTGACCGGGTCGACGCCCACCTGCTCGCCGAGCTTGGCGGCGACGGCGCGGTCGACATCGGTGGTGGTGGGGCTCTTGAGCATGAGCGTGTCGGTCATCATGGCCGAGAGCAGCAGCTTGGCCTGGACGTCGGAAAGCTCAACGCCGAGCACGCCGGCGAGCTTGGTGACGATGGTGCAGCTGGAGCCCCAGGGCAGGCAGATGTAGTGCAGCGGGCCGGCGGTCTCGAAATCGCCGATGCGGTGATGATCGACGACGCCAAAGACCGTGGCGTCCTTAAGGCCGGCAACGGACTGGGCGGACTCGTTGTGGTCGGTGAGGACGACAAGCTGACCGGCCTCGACGGAATCGATCACGCGGGGCTCGGCGATGCCGGCGTCGGCAAGCAGCTTGGCGGACTCGGCCGGAAGCTGACCAAGGGCGCAGGCCTCGTAGGTGTTGCCGGCATACTCAACCTGGTTGAGCAGCTGGGACAGGACGACGGCGCTCATGATGGCGTCGTTATCGGGGTTCTGGTGACCAAAGACAAGAACGTTTGCCATGGATATCCTCCACTTGATATGTGTACTTGGACGTAGCTATGGTAGCACGCCGATGCCGAGCTTTCGCAGACGGAAGGGCCACGGCATATTTTGGGGCAGGCATGGGGGCCAAGGCTGTCCCTTTTGCACCATGTTGGTGCAAAGTAACCTGACCCCTTTGCACCAGCTATTTACCGGCGGCGCGCAGGGCTACATAGGCGGCACCGATGATGCCGGCGTCGTTGCCGAGCGAAGCGACCTTAATGGGCGTCTCGCGCGAGGCGGAGAGCGCATACTGTTTAAAGTGCTCGCGGACCTTGTCGAGGTAGACATCGGCCGAAGCGGAAGCGCCGCCACCAATCAGGAACATCTCGGGATCGACCACGTTGGCAATAAGCGCCAGGGCACGGCCGAGATAGTCGGCCATGGTATCGGCAGCTGCCAGCGCGAGCTTGTCGCCCTCGCGGCAGGCCTGGAACACGTCCTTGGAATCGGAGGGGCCGGTGAGCTCGATGGGCTCGACACCCGCCTTCTTGCACTCGGCAAGGTAGTTGCTCACCACGCCGGTGGCGCTGGAATACTGCTCCAGGTGGCCATGGCCGCCGCAGCCGCAGACGCGCTCCTCAGCCGGGTTCAGGCACATGTGGCCAATCTCGCCGCCGGCGCCCACAACGCCCGACACCACGTCGCCGTTAACGATAACGCCGCCGCCCACGCCGGTACCAATGGTGACCATCACCACGTTCTGCACGCCCTTGGCGGAACCGAGCCAAGCCTCGCCCATGGCAGCGGCGTTGGCATCGTTCTCGTACTTAACAACCGCGTCGGGGCAGTGCTCCTGAATGGCGACTCTTAGCTCGGGCAGGTTAATGGCAATGTTGGCCTTGACCTTGGCATCGCCCGATGCCGGGATGGGGCACGGAACGGCCAGGCCAATACCCGCCACAAAGGCGCGCGGAATCTGGGCCTTGGCGACCACCTGGTCGATAGCCTCGGTCACCGCGGCAAAGCCCGCAGCGTCAACGATGGGCGGCGTGGGCACGCTGGCCTTGGCCAGCAGGTTGCCGTCCTCGTCGAACAGGCCCTCCTTAACCGAAGTGCCGCCGACGTCGATGCCGATGTAATACTGCTTAGGTTCCATGGGAGCCCGCCTTTCTCGTTTAAACATTGCCTGTATGGTACCGCTCCCAAGGCAAAAACCTGCTAAAAAGGGACAGGTTTGTTTTGGCAGGTTTTATCTGGGAAAACGCAAGGCATGAGATTCGGTTCGCTGGGCGGCAAAACGGCCCAACCCCATCTTCGAGCCGATCAATTTGCTCAATACCACATTATTCGAATGCATATTCATTTAGAGCGCTCTAGTTGATAAAGAGAAGCGTTTTTTAATTATATCTTTCTCGAACTTTTCAAAAACGCAATAGGGATGCTTAGGCGTGGACTATACTTTTTTTATACTCAATCAAGCTGGAAAGGAGGTTCCATGATTCCCAAATATGAGGCGATAGCTGCGGATATCCGCCGAAGCATCGAGGACGGCGTTTTTAAACCGGGCGACAAGCTACCCACCGTCGTTGAGTTCTGCGAGATCTATAGCGTTTCCAAAATCACCGTCAAACGTGCTATTGAGCAGATTACCGATGAAGGTCTTGTTACCAGCCGGCGCGGATCGGGCACCTACGTTAAGGACACGGCGGGGCTTCCCGGCCAGGTGTTTTTCCAAGGCAAGAACGACCGCGCCCAAGGCTTTTCGTACGAGCATCGCGGGGAGAAAGTGACCTCGGTGGTCTACGATTTCTCGATCGTCAATCCGCCGGCAGAGGTTGCGACCCAGCTGGGAATGGCCGAAGACGACTTTGCCTATCACATTGTGCGCGTACGCGAGGTCGATGGTCAGCCCATCGTTATCGAGTACACCTATATGCCACTCGAGCTGATTCCGGGTCTTAAGAAAAAAGACCTGTACGCATCGATCTACAGCTTCATCCGCGAGCAGTGCGGACTCAAGATCTCGAGTTTCCACCGTACCATTCGCGCTGTCGCGGCAACTGAAGAAGAGGCTGAGCGCCTGGATACCAAACCCGGCTCTCCCCTGCTCGAACTCAACCAGATTGGCTTCTTGGATAGCGGCACCGCGTTTGAATATTCTGTCTCGCACAACGTAGGCGACCGCTTTGAGCTGCATAACGTAACGCTGGCCTAGTTTTGTAATCCGGTGGGTGCTCGTTTTGAGCTGTCCTACGCGGCACCCGCACAACCTTATGGGAGTATGCACATGTCCGATTTGATTAAACTCACGCCGATCTTCCACGAGAAGATCTGGGGCGGCCGCCAGCTGGAGACCGTGTTTGGCTACGACATTCCCGAGGGTCCCATCGGTGAGTGCTGGGCCATCTCGGCCCATCCCAACGGCGACTGCCAGATCGCTGAGGGCCCGTACGCCGGTCACACGCTGTCATGGCTGTGGGCCGAGCACCGCGAACTCTTTGGCAACTGCAAGGGCAAGGAGTTCCCGCTGCTCATTAAGATTCTGGACGCCAAGGACGACCTTTCGATCCAGATTCACCCCAACGACGAGTACGCCGCCGAGCACGAGAACGGTAGCTTGGGCAAAACCGAGTGCTGGTACGTGCTGGACTGCGAGCCCGGTGCCACGATCATCGTCGGCCAGCGCGCGCACGACCGCACCGAGGCTGCGCAGATGATCGAGGAGGGCCGTTGGGACGAGATGCTCAACGTGCTGCCGATTCACAAGGGTGACTTTTTCCAGATCGACTCCGGCACCGTGCACGCCATCAAGACTGGCACACTCATTTTGGAAACGCAGCAGTCAAGCGATGTGACATATCGCCTGTACGACTACGACCGCCCCGGCACCGACGGCAAGCTGCGCCCGCTGCACATTGAGCAGAGCCTCGACTGTATCGACTTCAATGCTCAGGCACCGACCGACGGCACCGTGACCGCGCCCGAGATCGACGGCGTGACCGAGCTCGAGTCTAACTCCTGCTACACCGTCGATCGCGTGCGCGTCAACGGCAGCAAGACCCTCGACCAGCGCTGGCCCTTCATGTGCCTGTCGGTCATCGACGGCGAGGGCACCGTGTGCGGCGAGCCCGTTCACAAGGGCAGCCACCTGCTGGCACCGAGCACCGTGGACAAGATCGAGCTCGAGGGCAATATGGAACTGATCATCAGCCACCTGTAAGCCTCTGGCCAGCAACAACAAGCTAAAAAGCAACAAGGGGCTCCCCCACTCATCAACGGGGGAGCCCCTTGCCTCATTTCATAAACATTTTAGTAACTAATTGAAATGATGCCGAACAGCATAAAACGTTCAATCATCAAAGGCCAAAGCACAAGGGGCTCCCCCGCTCAAATACGGAGGAGCCCCTACTCGTATCTATATATCAGCCCACCCGGCTCTCCAGACCAAAAATCGAACGAGCAGAGCGACGTTCGTCCAGCAACGTTACCCAAGGATCTGGGCGGGCGTCTGGGGCAACATCGATCGCGAGTTCCGCACGAGCCGGAGAGCACTTAATGTGCTCTCCGTGCGAGCAGGACTGTCCGAGCAGGCGATGTTGCCCCATACGCCCGCCCAGGTCCGCCGGGATCACGACAGCTTGACGATCGGTGCAAAACCTTTCATCAGCTTTTTGGTCTGGCCGGTTTTTTCGAACTGGACCTCGATCATGTCTCCGGCGACCGAAATCACGGTACCCGTGCCAAAGGTCTTGTGGCTCACGGTATCGCCCGCGGCAAAGTCCTGCGACGCGCTGGCGCGGTCGACCTTGCGCTCCACCGTCGGCGACACCTTGGACGACGGCTTTTTAGCTCGCGGCGCGCCCGACCCAAAGGTCGAGGCAACACGGCCGGCGTCGGGCGAAACCCCGCGATGGCGCTCGGTGCCATAGGTGCTGCCACCAAAGAAATCGTCGAAGCTCGATCCGCTGCGCGAACCGGAACCGCCGGTCGAGCGCGTATGCGAACCGAACACCTTGCCGCCATACATATCCGAACCCATGCCCGAGCCAAAGGTGCCGTGACGGTCGCCGCGCTTCTCCCAGCCCGTGCCCTCAAAACCAGCAGAACCGATACCGCTAAACTCGATATCCTCAAACGGAATCTCGTTGAGGAAGCGCGAGCGCGGGTTGGCAGAAGTCGAGCCGTAAGTGCGACGCGTGGCCGCATAGGTCAGGAACAGGCGCTTACGGGCACGCGTGATGGCAACGTAGGCCAGGCGACGCTCCTCCTCGAGCTTGCCCGGATCATCGCTGCCGCCAAAGTCGTGCACGTGCGGGAAGATGCCCTCCTCCATGCCGGCCACGAACACCGCCGGGAACTCCAGGCCCTTGGCGGAGTGGATGGTCATCATGGTAATGGCATGCGTCTCGCCGGCCAGGGAATCCAAGTCGGAGCGTAGGGCCAGCCACTCCATGAGTGCCGGCAGCGCCTTACAGGTGAGCGGACCGTAGGTGCGCTCGATCTCGTCGGCATGCACGGCGCCCGCCGGTAGCTCTGTTGGCACGGCATACGCGTTGCCCGCGATGGCGGCGGCCAGGGCATCCTGCGGCGAGAGCGCCGGGGCGGCCAGGCTATCGAGCGGATTGGAGCCCGCGGCGTCACGAGCGCCGACAAGTGCCTCAAACGAGGATGCCGGAGCGGACGGCCCCGGCTCGGACGCGGGCGCACTCACCACGACGGACTCGGACTCGGCGACGAACGGCACGTCGGCAACACCGGCCGCGCGCAGCTCTTCTAGACTCTCGAGCGTACCCTCGATATCCTCGTGCGTCTCCTCAAATTCGGCAGCGACGCCCAGGAATTCCTGGATGTTCTCGGCGCGGCTCTCGGACTCCATGGTGCCCTCGGCGCGAAACGCCTGCAGCAGGCCCGTCTTATCGACAATCATCTCGACGACGTCCTTGAGCTCGCCGTCCATGCGGCGGCCCTCGCGCACCAGCGCCACAAAACTCGACAGGCCATTGCGGACCTTGGCGCTAAACATGCCCGTCTCGGCGCACGCGATCTCGCAAGCTTGGAAGAACGAGCAACGGTTGTCGCGCGCCAGCTGCTCAATCTTTTGGATCGAGGTGGAGCCGATACCGCGGCGCGGCGTGTTGATGACGCGCTTGACGCTCATCTCGTCCGCCGGGTTCACGATCATCTTGAGGTAGGCCATGACGTCGCGGATCTCGGCGCGGTCGAAGAATCGCGTGCCGCCGACAATCTTGTAGGGCACGCCCGCGCGCAGGAACATATCTTCGAGGATACGCGACTGGGCGTTGGTGCGGTAGAACACAGCGATGTCGTCGTAGCTCGTACCCTTGGCATGCAGCTTCTCGATCTCGCCGGCAATCCAGCGGCCCTCGTCGCGCTCATCGCTTGCCTGGAAGGCCTGGATCTTCTCGCCGTCGCCCTCGGCCGTAAACAGACGCTTGTCCTTGCGCTGCGAATTGTGACGCACCACGGCGTTGGCGGCGCTCAGGATATGGCCCGTGGAGCGGTAGTTCTGCTCCAGCTTGACGGTCTTGCAGTTTTTAAAGTCCTTCTCAAAGTCCAGGATGTTGGTGATGTCGGCGCCACGCCAGCTATAAATGGACTGGTCGTCGTCGCCCACGACCATGAGGTTTTGGTACTTGGCGGCCAGCAGGTTGGCGATCTCGTACTGGACGTGGTTGGTGTCCTGATACTCGTCGACGCTAATGTAGTGGAAGCGCTCCTGGTACTTGTCGAGCACCTCGGGGCGGGTGCGCAGCAACTCGAGCGCGCGCACGAGCAGGTCGTCAAAGTCCATCGCGTTGGCGGCGCGCAGGCGGCGCTCCAGCTCCATGTAGACCTGCGCGGCCTTTTTGTCGTTGGGGCTATCAGCGCTCTTGAGCATGTCCTCGGGCCCGATCATGGCGTTTTTGGCCGAGCTGATCTTGCTGCGGATCATGTTGATGGGGAACTGCTTTTGCTCAATGCCGAGCGCCTGCATAATGTCGCGCACCATGCGCTTTGAGTCGTCATCATCGTAGATGGTGAACTGACCGGTGTAGCCCAGCAGGTCGGCGTCCTCGCGCAGCATGCGCACGCACATGGCGTGGAAGGTGCACACCCACATGCCGCGGGTGCCGCTGGGAATGAGCGCCGCCAGACGCTCGCGCATCTCGGCCGCGGCCTTGTTGGTAAACGTGATGGCAAGAACCTGCCAAGGCTTAACACCCAGGTCGCCGAGCATATGTGCGATGCGGAAGGTCAAGACGCGGGTCTTGCCCGAGCCGGCGCCGGCGAGCACCAGCAACGGGCCCTCGGTGGACAGGACCGCCTCGCGCTGGGCGGGATTAAGGCTGTCGATGTCGACGAGCGGCTTGGCGGGCTTGGGCGCCGGCGCGGGAGCGTCGTAGATGTCGAGCGGAACGAGCTCGGGCTCCGGCGCAGCGGGGGCGGTGTATGCATCGAGCGGCACGGGTTCCGGCGCGGGCGGCACGGGCGCGGCAGTGTTCTTTTCCCAGGGCAGGGGCTGGGTCATGGGCGACTCCTCATCTGACGGACGGCGCGCCTGCGGGCAGCGCCATAGTTTGAGCCGTACCAGTATACCGAGCCGCGCGGACACCGACGCAAATCACACCACGACTCCGTGCGCCACCGTCAGGCCCGTCCCAGCGGATTTGGCACAATGGGGTCAGGTTACTTTGCACCAATCTATTGACAATCACGAAACCGCCGATGTCATGGCAGCAGCAGCAAGCGACGGTCAGGGCGAACAAATTGGCATGAAAAGGGGGCGGCATAGACCTTTTGGTCATGCCACCCTCTTTGAATGACAAGTTGTCGCTCTGGCCGCCGCGCAGCGTCGACTAAGTTAGAGGCCGAGCATCGGCTCCAGGACAAAGAAGTATGCGAGCACCACGATGCCCAGGATGATGCGGTAGACGCCGAAGCACTTAAAGTCGTGACGGCGGACGAAGCCCATGAGCCACTTAATGGCGATGAGCGACACTACAAAGGCGACGACGCAGCCCACGCCCAAGATGGCGATCTCGTTGGTGCCGAAAGTACCGCCCTTAATAAAGTACTTGACCAGCTTGAGCGCACTTGCACCAAACATAACGGGAATAGCCAGGAAGAACGTGAACTTAGACGCCACCGAGCGCGTGCAGCCCAAAAGCAGGCCGCCGATGATGGTAGAACCGGAGCGAGACGTACCAGGCACCAGCGAAAGCACCTGGAAGCAGCCGATACCCAGCGCAGTCTTCCAGCTTAGATCCTCGAGCGTGGCGATGGAACCAAAGTCCAGACTCTCGTCATCGTCCTCATCCTCAGCGGTAGCCGCGGCGGGCGCCGCAAAGTGCGCACCGGCAGGACGTCCACCCGACACCACAGCACGCGAACCAAACGAACCGGCAACGGTCATTTCCTCGCGCTTGCTCGCGCGCCAGTTCTCGATCACGATAAACAGCACGCCGTACACAATGAGCGCCAGCGCCACGACGGGAGCATTGTAGAAATGCTCCTCCATCCAGTCGTTGAGCGGCAGGCCGATCGCCGCCGCAGGAATGCAACCGAGCACAATCTTGCCCCACAGCACCCAGGTGTCGCGACGGCCCTCCTTGCCCTTGCTGGGCGAGAACGGGTTGAGCTCGTGGAAAAACAGCACGCAGACGGCCAGAATGGCGCCGAGCTGAATCACGACCAGGAACATATTCCAGAACGTCTCGCTCACGTTCATCTTGACGAACTCGTCCACCAAGATCATGTGGCCCGTCGACGAAACGGGCAGCCATTCGGTGATGCCCTCGACCAGGCCCATGAAGGCAGATTTTAGAAGCTCGATAATATCCAAAGGGACCCCCTCGTTAGACACCCGCCGGTAGATGTTCTGCGGACGATGCGGGCGATGTCCTATTATCAACCGTTGGCGGTGCGACCGCGCCTACCCTTACCAAAAAACTCGCCCGTTCACAGAATTGCGAGCAGTTAAACCGAAATCCTTGGGTATAACTGCAACAAGATAAAGTGTCCGGCGGTCAACGCACCCGCGCCCGCCCGACGCACGAGCCCCGCGCCCGTGCGATAGACCAAGGAGGAAACCATGAACGAGGGCTACACCAAGGTATTTGTTTCACTCGACGGTACTGAGCAGCAGGATTTTGTGCTCGCACGCGCCATCAAGGTCGCCGCGAACAACGGCGCCAAGCTGATTATCGGCCACGTTATCGACTCCACCGCGCTCGAGAGCGCCGGTTCCTATCCGGTCGACCTGGTCAACGGCTTGGAGGAGGCCTTTAACAACTCTATCGCCAAGCAGCTCGAGGAGGCCAAGGCCAATCCCGACATTCCCGAGGTCGAGGTCATGATTCGTACCGGCCGCATTCGTGAGACGCTCAAGGACGAGATGCTCGACGTGGTCAAGCCCGATCTGGTGCTCTGCGGCGCCCGCGGCCTGTCCTCAATTAAGTACGCGCTACTGGGCTCGATTTCGACATTCCTGCTGCGCAATACGGACTGCGACATTTTGGTCGTGAAGTAGGTTCCTTCCCGTCGGCGCAAGGCCTGCGGGGTTATCACGCCGACGTCCTCGCCGCTTCGCGGCTGCGGGATGTGCCCTTAGGAAACCCCTCCCAGCCCCGCGGCCTTCGCAGCCTTACTTCAGCGAGTTGGCTAATGGAAAATGGCGTGCCGCCCCGTTTGGGTCGGCACGTTTTGTTTTGACGAATGTCTGCCGCGTGCGTTACTCGAAATATTGGAACTTATTCGTTGAGAAGGCGAACGTGACGACGAAGCCTTCGCTGGGCTCGGACGCCGCAGTGACGTCGATGCCCATCTTGGAGCACAGGCGCGCCACCAGGTAGAGGCCGATGCCCGTTGCGCGCTTGGTGGCGCGGCCGTTGTCGCCGGTAAAACCCTTCTCGAACACGCGGGGCAGATCTGCTGCACACACACCGCAGCCATTGTCGGCAACGGTGAGCTCGATGCGCTCACTCGCCAGGCCCTCGTCCAGCAACGCACCCGAAAACACGATCTTCGCGCCGTCCTCGCGCGCGTATTTGATGCTGTTCTGGATGAGCTGGCCCAAAATGAACTCCAGCCACTTCTCGTCGGTAAAGACCTCGAAGTCGAGGTTTTCGCACACCGGGGCCACATGCGCCGCGATGAGCTCGCGCGCGTTGGCCTTAATCGCGCCCGTCACCAAGGTCTTAAGATCCCAGCGGCGAATCAGGTAGTCGCGCTCCACGACTTCCGAGCGCGCGTAGTACAGTGCCTGGTCGATATAGCGCTCCACGCGAGCCAACTCACGGCCCAGGTCATCCACGCGCGACAGGTCGTCTTCGCTGCCGTCCAGGTTTTCAAGAATCAAATGGGCTGCCGCCAGAGGCAGTTTGGCCTCGTGGACCCAGCTCTCGATATAGTCACGATAGTCATCGGTCTGGCGCCGGCCTTCGGCAACCTCGTCGCAGGCGGCTTTGCCCACCCGGCGCAAGACCTCGTACTCGAGCTCGCCCTCGGCATAGGTCGGGCATTGCACCATCTCTTGCACCCACGCAGGGCTCTCCAGTTCCTCGGACGCCCGCTCCAGCTGATGCAGGAAGCGGCGACGGCGCGCATACTCGATCACAATGCCGAGCATGCCAAAGACAAAGGACACGCAGACCGCCACGACCACGATAGATGCCGGGGCTCCGGCGACCGTCAGGACAAAGCAGCTCAGCAGCACGCCGCACGTCCACACAGCGACGGGAAGAAGCGCATCTTTAAAAAACTTGGCAAACGACATGATCGACACCTAGACTGAATAGCCCTGGCCGCGGTGCGTGGTCAGATACCCCTTAACGCCGATTTTTTCGAGCGTGGTGCGCAGACGGTTGATGTTGACGGTAAGCGTGTTGTCGTCCACGAAAGCATCGGAGTCCCACAGGTCCTGCATGATGGCCGAGCGCGAAACGATCTTGCCCGCGCGACTCAGAAGCAGCGAGAGGATACGCAGCTCGTTTTTGGTGAGCTCGGTGCTGTCGCCGGTTTGCGTGTTGGTGACCGCGGAGCGGGCGAGGTCGAGTTCCAGCCCCTTGTGGACGACCGTGCTGCGCTCGCCGGCAGCGGCGGTGCGTCGCAGCAGTGCGTTAATGCGCGCCACAAGCACGCGGGCGCTGTAGGGCTTGGGGACAAAGTCGTCCGCGCCGAGCGTCATGGCCATGACCTCGTCGATCTCGGTCGTGCGCGACGTGAGGACGATGATGGGGACCTCGGATTCGCGACGGACTTCGTGGCAGATGTGCTGACCGTCTTTGACGGGAAGCGTCAGGTCGAGCAGTACCAAGTCGGGTGCAGCGGCCAGGATGCCACGCGAGACGTGCTCGAACGACTCGCAGGCCTCCACCTCAAAACCGGCACGGGCCAGAATGTCGGCAAGCTCGCGACGAATGGGCTCGTCGTCCTCAACGATATAGATCAGCGCCATGCGTCCTCCCGTTTCGCGTAACTTGCACCTTCCACACCATTATGCCCACGGCGTCGCAGCGATACGACCCCGCGGGCACCTAATATGACAAAAGTGTTCGGTAGCCTTGAGAGAAAATAGGGGCCGACCGGTCCTAAACCGATCGGCCCCATCGCTTCGGCCTCGAGCCTCTACTCGAGCGTACGCATGTACGCCGAAATGGCATCCAGGCCCTTCTGCAGGTCGTCGGTGTTATCGGAGTATGCATAGCCGGTGCGCATGCTCTTGGGCTCCTCGAAGCAATCGCCCGGGGTGACGAGCGCGCCGGACTTCTTAATCATGTCGATGCAGAACGTCCTGGAGTCGATGTCGTAGTCGTAATACACGAGCGCGGTGGTACCCGCTTCGGGCTTGACGAACGACAGGTGCGGCTCGCTCTCGACCCACTTCTCCAGAACAGCAAGGTTCTGACGGACGATGCGGCGGCTGCGTTCAAGGATCACGGAAGCGTTGCCCAGAATCAGCTCCGCCACCGACTCGCTAAATATGCCGGCGGAAATCAGGTTGTAGTCGCGATGCGAGAGCAGCGCGCGACGGAGCTCCGGGCTCTTGGTGACAGCCCAGCCCAGACGCAGGCCGGCGAACGACCAGACCTTGGACATGGATGCGGTGACGATGGCCTTGTCGTACAGGTCGATCACGGACTCGGAGTACTCATCCGTCTGAGTAAGCAGACGGTAGACCTCGTCGCAGAGCACCCACGCGTCGTGTTTGCGCGCGACCTCGACAATCGCCTTGAGCGTATCGGTGTCGAGCAGGGCGCCCGTGGGGTTGTCCGGGTTATTGATGCAGATGAGCTTGGTATCGTCGGTCACCAGAGAATCGAGCGCGTCGACGTCGACGTGGTAACCGTTCTTGCGATCGAGCTGAAGGATATCGACCTTCGCACCGCACATCTCGGGAATCGAGTAAAGCTGCTGATAGGTGGGCTTGACGGAGACTACATGATCGCCCGGTTCGACGAGCGTGGAAATAACCAGGGAGTTGGCACCGGTCGCGCCGTGCGTGGGCACGATATGCCCGGGCTCAACCGTCTTATAGAGACGCGCGACCCCCTCGAGGAAGCCGGGCTGCCCCTCGATATCTCCGTAGGTGAATCGGCGCGAGCACAGGCTATCGAGCCACGCCCTCTTGTCGGTGTTCGTAAGCTCGAACAGCTGGTCGAGCGTGAGGGAATAGACGCACGTCTCCGCAACGTTGTGGGTGCACTTGGTCTCCCACTCGTTCATCCACTGCTCGACGGCGAAATCCTTGATCTGCATTGTCGTTTCCTTTCCTTGACTTTCTTACAGTTCCACCACGGTGCCCAGCCCCGCCTCGACGGCGCGGTCGTAGGCGATTTTCGATGCCGAAAGGTCCTGAACGGCGATGCCCGACGTATCGAACACCGTCACCTGCTCGTCATCCGAACGCCCCGTAGCCGTGCCGGCGATGACTTCGCCGAGCTCCGCTTTGATGTCCTCGGGCGTGATGGCACCCTCGGCAACCGGAATCTCCAGCTCGCCGGACGCGACCGATTGCTCGCGGTCGTCGACGTAAACAGCGGCACGGGCGACAAGCGCCGAGGCGAGCTCCTGCTTGCCGGGCATGTCGGCACCAACGCAGGAGATATGCGTACCGGGGCGCACCCATGCATCGGGGATGATGGGCTTGGTCGCCGGCGTGATCGTCACGATGATGTCGGCCTCTGCCGCGGCACCTTGGCCGTCGGCCGTCGCCTCGATGGAATAGGTGGATGCCTCGCGAGCATGCTCGCAGGCGCCCAAGATATGGGCGACCTCGTCTCGCATGCGCTCGACGCGGGCCTCGGGCGCGGCATCGGAAACCGGCTCCCACACCTTGACCTCGCTCACTTTGGGACAGGCGGCGAGCACGCCCGCCACCATATAGGTGCTCATATGGCCGGCACCCGCAACAAGCAGTTTGGACGCATCCGCCCGAGCCAGCCACTTGGCGCCGAGCGCAGCGGCGGCACCGGTGCGAAGTCCAATGACGGCGGAGGCATTGAGCAGCGCCAACGGCTCGCCCGTCGCGTTGTCGCACAGCAGTGTGGTGCCAAAGATCTCGGGCAGCGCCTTTTTGGGATTCTGAGAGAACCAAGCAGTGAGCTTGAGACCGAAGAGGCCGCTTCCTGCCAACTCGCCCGAGCGGATATCCATATCGGCCACGCCGGGTTCGAACTGCTCATATACCATCGGCCACGCAACACCCTTGCCCGTTGCCTTCTGACGATATGCCTCCTCCACGGCAGCGATTGCATCCTCAATCGTCAGCACCTTGGAAACTTCCTCGGCCGAAAGCACCACCATCTGCCCCATCATCGCTCCTTTCAGCGAAAGCTTTACGTTGCTTCACTGTACGGTTTAGTAACGATGCCGCCAAGGATCATTTCTTGTTGGAATCTACAACGATTCTCGATCTGATTTTTCGTTCTATCAGCATGTATTTGAACTATTTCTCGCATCATCGACATGCAGATGTGCAATTATCCTATTTATACAGATACTTATTGTAGTGATTTACAGGGTGATGTTGATGCTATACACCGTCTCGGACTTCTCACGGGAATATGAGGGGTCGGTCCGTCTAATCGCCGGCAGCGATGGCGTCGCGCGTGCCGTCTCTGGCGTCGGGATCCTCGATTATGAACTTATGCCCGGCCTCAAGAACAAATACCAGCGCGTCAACTTCAGCTCAGACGAGATCATCCTCAGCACTTTCCTCTATGCGAAGGACGACCCGTACCTCATCACTGAAGCCGTGAAATACCTCGTCGCCAAGGGAACGAGCGGTCTCATCATCAAAAACGTCCTGCACATCCCGATTCCCGACCAAGCCATCCGCTACGCCAACGCGCGGCACTACCCGGTCTTTCTCACGACCGACGACTCACTGTTCTTTGACAGTGTCATCTATGAGGTCAAACGGCATATCGAGCAGCTCGCGTCCATCGACTTCGCACAGCGCGAAATCGATGCCCTGAGGACAGACGTATCGCCCGAGTCCATCTGCCGACGCATCCGAGGCCTCAACCCGTCATTTCTGGACGAAGCGGTCGCGCTGTTCACATCGTTTGCAGAGCCCCTCGACCCGCGTACGTTTTTGCAAACCGAACGTCTCTGTGCAAAATCGACCCTCGCCGGATGCCACAACATGTTGGCACCCTATGACGGAGGTTTGTTATTCGTAGCGACAAGCGACTCGGAGCAGACGCTCGATGTGGAGCGAATCGTGCAGGCGCTCACGGAGCTCATCGAGGCTAGCGGCATCGATGGCGGAGCGGAAGGGCTCGGCATCAGCGATATTCTGTTTGGAGACGAGGCGGTGGCGCAGGCGATCTCGCAGGCGATTTATGCGCAGCGCCTATCTTGTCAACGAGCCGAGGGCCCCGTCCGCTATACGCAGCTCGGCATCCTGAGAACCGTGATGCCTTTTGCGGAAACCCCGGAGATGCGATCGTTCTCGGAGGCGATTCTCTCGCCGATACGCGAGCACGACAGTGAGCATGGCAGCGAACTGGAATCCACGCTCGCCGCATTCATCGAGAACGACCGACGTATCGAGCAAACCGCCAAGCAGACTAGCCAGCACCCGAACACGATTCGATATCGCCTCGACAAGGTAACAGCTCTCACCGGGCTGAGCTACAAATGCGCCCCGGAGATGGAGCAGCTGTCGCTCGCCTACGCCATCGAACGCGCTCGCTCGCTTCAGTAAGCCCACCCCGCCTTGAGGTTAGGAGCGGCGGGCGCGGAGCTTTTCGTAGCCGTCGGCGAAGAAGGCGACCGTGGCGACGTCGGACTCGGCGGCGTCCGTCTCGGTTGCGGGAACCACGCCGTGCTCGTCGCTCACCAGGAACAGCGCGCCCTTGAGCTGTGCGGGAATGTCCACGCGCGTGACCGGGATGCCCTTGGTCTGGGCCAGCTGCTCAATGAGCGTCGCCGTGCCGCACAGGCACTCGTCCGCCGGCGCCACAAAGGCAAGCTCACCGTCGTTGACGGCAGCGAGCAGCTCGGGCGCCACGCCGGTCTCGTCGGCCTCGGAGCGAGCCTCGGCAGAACGGGCACGCAGCGCCTTGACCGACGTATCGGCCAGCGGCTCATACTCCCCCACCGTCATGGCGGCGTTGCCGTTGACGTCGATCACCAGCATGAGCACGCCGTCGCGCGCAGTGTAATCGCCCTCGGCAAGCGACCACTCAACGTGCTGCTTGGCCCAGCTGAGCATGTTGTGGGTAAGCGGCTCGCCCTGCACCAGGCGCTCGGACAGCGCACGGATGTGGCGGTTGAGCATGGGCACCTTTTTGTTGGACATGCGCCAGCGGCAGATAAGCGCGGGCTTGTCGAGCGTGAACTTCTCGACCGCCTCCTGATTGGCGCAAAAGTCCTCGTACGCACGCTGATCCTCGGCATTGCCAAACAGCTCGGCATCATCAATCTGGGGCATGGTTGCACCTTTCGTGTTAGTCATTCCGTCCTCTTATACCAAAAAGACGGCCCTCCAAACGGAGCAGCCGTCTTTTGCAGAGATTATTTTGTTCCGGGGCGAAACTTAGTGACGGAAATGCCTAGCACCGGTGAAGACCATTGCGATGCCATGCTCGTTGCAGGCCTGGATGCTCTCGTCATCGCGCTTAGAGCCGCCGGGCTGAATGATGCAGGTCACACCATGTTCGGCAAGCACGTCGACGTTGTCGCGGAACGGGAAGAACGCGTCGCTTGCGCAAGCAAAGCCGCCCTTCTCCACGCCCTCGCGCTCGCAGAAGTCCTCGGCGCGCTCGCAGGCAAGCAGCGCGGAGTCAACGCGGTTGGGCTGACCCGGGCCCATGCCAATGCCGGCCTTACCCTTGGAGACCAGGATAGCGTTGGACTTGACGCCCTTGCAGACCTTCCAGGCAAACTCGAGCTCGGCCATCTCGGCGTCGGTGGGCTTGCGGTCGGTGGGGAACGTAAAGGTCGCGGGATCCTCGGTCACGTGGTCGACCTCCTGTACCAGCATGCCGCCGTCGATGGAGCGCAGCTCCACCTGGGCGCCGTGGTCCACGCCGCCGGTGGCCAGCACGCGCAGGTTGGGGCGCTTGACCATGCGCTCGAGCGCCTCGGCAGTGTAGCTCGGAGCGATGATGACCTCGACGAACTGCTTGTTCTGATCGGCGAAATGCTCAACCAGCTCATAGGGAACCTCGCGGTTGCAGGCGATGATGCCGCCAAAGGCGCTCTTGGGATCGCAGGCGAAAGCGCGGTCGTAGGCAGCCGTGATGTCCTCGGCAACGGCGGAACCGCAGGGGTTCTGGTGCTTGAGGATCACGCAGGCCGGCTCGTCGAACTCGCGGACCAGGTTCCAGGCGGCATCGGCGTCCAGATAGTTGTTGTAGCTGAGCGGCTTGCCCTGGATCTGCTCGGAGCCCACAAGCGGGAACTGAGAGCTCGCGGTGTTCTCGCAGCCCTCGGCAAAGCGATAGACCGTGGCCTTCTGCTGCGGGTTCTCGCCATAGCGCAGGTCGTCGACCTTCTCCAGCGAGATCTCGAGCTTGGCAGAGGTGTCCGCCACGTCGCTTGCCTGGGCGGCAAGCCAACGGGAGATAGCCGTGTCGTAGGCGGCGGTAGTCTGGTAGACCTTCACCTGCAGGCGGCGACGGGTGGAAAGCGTGGTGCAACCGCCGGTCTCGCGCATCTCGGCAAGGACGGCGTCGTAGTCGGCCGGGTCGGAGATGACGGTAACGCTCGCGGCGTTCTTAGCAGCGGAGCGCAGCATGGAGGGACCACCGATGTCGATGTGCTCAATGGCATCCGCAAAGGTGACCTCGGGGTTGGCGACGGTCTTCTCGAACTCGTACAGGTTGACGACGACCAGGTCGATTAGCTTAATGCCATGCTGAGCGGCCTCCTGCATGTGCTGCTCGGAATCGCGACGAGCAAGCAGCGCGCCGTGAACCTTGGGGTGCAGGGTCTTAACGCGGCCGTCCATCATCTCGGGATAGCCCGTGAACTCCTCGATGGGGGTTACGGGAACGCCCGCGTCCTCGATGGCACGAGCCGTGCCGCCCGTAGAGATGATCTCGACGCCAAAGTCGTCAACCAGCGTCCGTGCGAAATCGACGACGCCCGTCTTATCGGTAACCGAGATCAACGCGCGTGCGATCTTCACATCAGATCCCATGCAGTCCTCCTGTCTGGTACGCCGCCGTGCTCTGTGAGTCGGTGATACGTCGATCTGCAGCGCTCGCGCAGCGGCATTGAAAATACTGATTCAATGTAGCGCATCAAGCGCGACGATGCACCCCGCAACGCACGGCTGTGCAGAAAAAGCTTGCGAGCGGAGGGGATGGACACGGCACCGGGCACGGTGAGTTCATGGAACACAGGGGCACCATAATTAGATGTCAATAGCGTGGTAGAACTGTGCTCGATATGTATCCGCAAAAGAAAGAGGCACCATGGTCTCGCGGGTTCTCTACCGACCGTTTGATACCGAAGACTTCGACGCCATCGCGCTGATTCTGCAGCAGCTTTGGCATAACAATTCGGATAACGATGAGTACAACCGCCT